>JBGSRM010000153.1:0-8686 GCA_041737575.1 Akkermansiaceae bacterium | reverse complement strand
GGGAAGCCGGGGTATGTGAGGAGTTTGGCGTTGGCGGATCCGACGAAGAGTGGATCGGTGGCGCGGACGTTCGAGTTGTTGGTGCAGGGTGAAATGAAGAAGGCGGTGGAGGGAGGTAAGACGATGGAGGAGGGCTGGGATGAGGGGCTGCGGTTGATTCAGAGGATGGCTGCGAACGGGCGGTATTTTACGGATAGTGCGTCGAAGATTCCGTTGGATGTGGCGCAGGGGAATGCGGCGGCGGGGATGTGTATTGATTTTTACGGGAGGAGTTATGCGGAGGAGTTGAGGAAAAAGGATGGCAGTGCGCGGGTGGTGTGGATCGCGCCGAGGAGGGGGACGACGATGAGTGCGGATCCGATCGCGGTGTTGAAGGGGGCGGAGAATGAGGAGATTGCGCAGGAGTTTGTGAAGTATTGTTTGAGTGCGAGGGCGCAGCGGTTGTGGTTCCAGAAGGTGGGGACGGAGGGTGGGCCGGGGGAGCGGGCGTTGCACCGGATGCCGATACGGAGGGATGTTTATGTGCCGGAAATTTTAGAGAAGACGACGATGCCGGATGCGAGGCCGTATGAGGATGATGGGAATTTTACGTATGATCGGGAGTTGACGGGGAAGGCGTTCAATACGTTGCGGGTGTTGGTGAAGGTTATGTGTATTGATTCGCATGATGAGCTGAAGGATGCGTGGGATGCGATTATTGCGGCGGGTATGCCGGAGGATGCTTTGGCGGTGATGCAGGATGTGTCGAAGGTGGGGTATGAGATTGCGGGCAGGGGGGATGCTGGTTTGGATAGTAAGGATACGATGGTGCAGGGTGCGCGGATGAAGGAGTTGGGTGAGTGGTTCCGGGGAAATTACAAGAGGGCGAAGGCGCTGGCGGAGGCTAAGAAATAGAAAGGATGAGCAGTTATGATGAATCGTAAGTTGGCATGGATGATCACGGTGTGTGTGCTGGTGTTGCTGGCGGTGTTTTTCATTTATCCGGCTGGGATGGTGGTGAAGCAGGCGTTTGAGGGAACGGATGCGAAGGGCGGGAAGTTTTGGACATTGAGTTTTATTGTATCGGTTTTTGAGAATCCGATTTATCGGGAGGGTTTGTGGAATGCGTTGATGATGGGGGTGGTGAGTACGGCGTTGACGTTGTTGATTGCGTTTCCGTTGGCGTTGGTGGGGCATCGGTATGATTTTGTGGGGAAGAAGTTTCTGGGGATTTTGGTTTTGGCACCGATGATTTTGCCGCCGTTTGTGGGGGCGGTGGGGGTGAAGCAGATGTTGGGGGTGAATGGGGCGTTCAATGCGTTGCTGATCGATCTGGGGATGATGAGTGCGGCGAGTCCGTATGACTGGTTGGCGGAGGGTCGGTTTGTGGGGATTGTGGTGATGAATGCGCTGCATTTGTATCCGATTTTGTATATGAATATTGCGGCGGCGTTGGCGAATTTGGATCCGGCGATGGAGCAGGCGGCGGAGAATCTGGGGTGCCCGCCGTGGAAGAGGTTTTTTCGGATTACTTTGCCGTTGGCGATGCCCGGGGTGTTCGCGGGGAGTTCGCTGGTGTTTATCTGGTCGTTTACGGAGTTGGGTGTGCCGTTGGTTTTTGATTATACGCGTGTGGCCCCGGTGCAGATTTTTGATGGGTTGAAGGGATTGGAGAATAATCCGACGCCGTATGCGTTGACGGCGATTTTGTTGGTGATTTCGGCGGTGATTTTTGCGTTAGCAAAGTTGGTGATGGGGCGGGCGCCGTTGGGGACGGCACCGCGGCCGAAGGGTAGGAGTGAGGGGGTGAGGATTGGTGGGTTTAAGGGGGTGGCGTGTGCGGGGCTTTTTCTTGGGGTGTTTTTGGTGGCATCGATTCCGCATTTAGGGGTGTTGTTGCTTTCGCTCGCGGGGCGATGGTATGGGACGGTGGTGCCGGATGAGTTGACGTTGAGGCATTATTTGGAGTCGCTGAGCAATGGGTTGGTGGTGCCATCGATTCAGAACAGTTTGCAGTATGCGGGGATGGCGACGTTGTTGTCGGTGATTATTGGTTTGGCGGTGGCGTGGGTGGTTGTGCGGTCGAATTTGAAGATTCGGGGTTTGCTGGATTCGTTGGTGATGTTGCCGTTGGCGGTTCCGGGGTTGGTGATGGCGTTTGGTTATCTTGCGTTATCGCAGGAGGGTAAGCCGTTTCACTTTTTGATTGGAGCTGGGGGGAGCCCGTTTTTCCTGTTGGTTTTGGCTTATGGGATCCGGAGGTTGCCTTATGTGGTGAGGGCGGCGGTGGCTGGTTTGCAGCAGAGCAATCCGGTGTTGGAGGAGGCGGCGAAGTCGCTGGGAGCGACGCCGTTTCGGATGATGAAGAGGGTGGCGATTCCGTTGATTGGGGCGAATTTGGCGGCGGGAGCGGTGTTGGGTTTTGCGTTCTCGATGTTGGAGGTGAGCGATAGTTTGATTTTGGCGCAGCAGGAGCAGCATTATCCGATCACGAAGGCGATTTATACTTTGCTGAGCACGTTGGGGAATGGGACGGAGCTGGCGGCGGCGTTGGGGGTTTGGTCGATGGTTTTTTTATCGATTGCGATCATGGGGGCGGCGGTTTTGGGAGGGAAGCGGGGAGGGTTGTTCAAGGTTTGAGGGGGGTGAAATGCGGGTTGCCAAGGAGGGGGAGGGGGGGTAGAAGGTGCGGGTCTTTGGGGCGGAAATGGATTTCCGTCTTGGGGGGAAACAACGAAAAAAGATATTTTGGGATTTCTCGATAGTATCAAGCGGTGGCGACTGGCGCAGAAGGGTTTTTCCTTAGGGAAGAAGCGTAGGGTTCATGTGGACAGTGCGTTATTTGTGGCGATGGAGGGGAGTCGGGCGGTGATGATTGCTTTGTATGGTGCGTTTGCTTTGGGGTCAGCGGTTTTGGTTTACGGGGGTTCGCCGGGGGCCTCGATGGCAGCGGAGCCGTTCAAGGGGATGATTTATGGGTTTGCGTTGGCGTTGACGGCGTTGGCGATGTTTCATGTGAGTTATGGGGTGGGGAAGAGGAAGAACAGCCGGGTGTTGTTGGTTTTAGGGGGGTTGATGTGTCATTTGCTGTTGGTGCGGATGGTGATGGTTTTGGCGGATGCGGGGACGATTCCGGAGACGTATCGGTTTTTGTTTGTGCCGTATGCGTTGGTTCCGATGTTGCACGGGGTTTTGTTGGGGCGGACGGTGGGAGGTTTTTCCGCGGTGTATGTGAGTTTGATCGGGTGTTTGTTGGTGCCGACGGCGGATGTGATCAATTATTTGATGGTGAGTTTGGTGGCGGGGATGATGGCGGTTTTGTGTACGGAAAATGTGCGGAGGCGGATTCAGTTGTTGAGGGCGGGGATTTATGTGGGGGTGGTGATGGTGGTTGTGGCGTTGGTTTTAGGGAAGCTGGAGGTGATGTCGGTGTTTGGTTCGCAGTCAATGGAGAGGTTGCAGATTTTGGGGACGGGGAGTTTGATCGCGTTTGCGACGGCGTTGGTTGTGGCGATGATCATCAGTGGGTTGTTGCCGATGTTTGAGGGTGCGTTTCAGTTGACGACGGATATCAGTTGGCTGGAGTTGGGAGATTTGAACCACAAGTTATTGAAGCAGATGCAGTTGGAGGCGCCGGGGACGTTTCATCATAGTCTGGTGGTGGCGTCGTTGGCGGAGGCGGCGGCGGAGGCGATAGGAGCGAATGCTCCGATGTGCCGGGTGTGTTCGTATTTCCATGATGTGGGCAAGTTGAAGAAGCCCGGGTATTTTATCGAGAACCAGCATGATGGGAGTGATAATCCGCATGATGTACTGACGCCGACGATGAGTGCTTTGATCATCATCGCGCATGTGAAGGATGGGGTGGATTTTGCGGTGAAGCACAAGTTGAACCCGCGGATCATCGAGGTGATTCAGGAGCATCATGGGGACTCGCTGGTGTATTATTTTTACCGGAAGGCTCAGGAGCAGAAGAAGGCGGAGATGGAGAAAGTGGATCAGGGGTTGGAGAATCCGGAGGATTTGCCGAAGGTGGAGGAGAAGAATTTCAGGTATCCTGGGCCGCGGGCGCAGACGAAGGAGAGTGGTATCATCTGTTTGGCGGATACGATCGAGAGTGCGTCGAGGACGTTGAAGAAGCCGACGCCTGCGAAGATCCGGGCGTTGGTGGAGGATTTGGTGAGGGCGAAGATTCATGACGGGCAGTTGGACATGTGTCCGCTGACGTTGGGGGAGATCGCGCAGATCAAAGAGAGTTTTGCGAAGACCTTGCGGAGCATGTTGCATAGCCGGATTGATTATCAGAAGCCGACGGATGATCGGAGCCGGGCGACGAAGCGGGCGTCTGATTTGAATCGTGAGACGCGGACGGATACGAGGGTGGTGCCGATCACGGAGAAGACGAGTTAGGAGTTTCCGCCATGTCATTGGAGATCATCATAGAGAACCATCAGGAGGCGATAGAGATACCGGTTTCATGGGTGACGGCGTTGGAGGATGTGGGGGAGCGGGCGGCGGAGATGGCGGGGGAGTTTGGTATCGGGGAGAATTATGTTTTGCGGGAGCTGGCGACGGTGGAGGTGGCGATGGTGGACGATGATGCGAGCGCAAGGGTTCATGAGGATTTCATGGGGATCGAGGGAGCGACGGATGTGATTACGTTTCATCATGGGGAGATTGTGATCGGGGTGGAGGTGGCGAAGAGGCAGGCGGAGGAGTATGGGGAGCCTTTTGGGAGGGAGATTCTGAGGTATTTTATACATGGGTTGTTGCACTTGGCAGGGCATGAAGATGGGACGGATGAGGAGCGTAGGGTGATGGAGGCGGCGCAGGAGGAGATTGTGGCGCGGTTGTGGGCAGAAGGGTTGGGAGAGAAGATGGGTGAGGGTGTCTAAGGGGCCGGGGTGGAGGATCGTTGTTGATTTGAGAATCGAGTAAGCCGAGATGATTTGGGAAATTGACTGTTGGGTGTGGTTGAGGTAATTTGTTGGGAAGGTAAAAACCCATGAAGACTTTCGTTGCGTATTTTCTTGTGTTGAGTTGTTTCGTTCCGGCGGGAGTTTGGGGACAGGGTAGGGATGTGAGGGGGAAGGATGAGGAGTCTTTGAAGAAGGCGGCGTTGGAGATTGATGGGTTGATTGCGGGGTTTTACCGGAAGAAGGAATTGCCTGTTCCGGCGGTGACAGATGATGCGACATTTTTGAGGAGGGCGTTTTTGGTGGGGATCGGGAGAATACCGACGGCTGAGGAGGCTTTGGCGTTTATCGAGATGGATGGGGAGACGAAGAGGGTGGAGTTGGTTGCGTATTTGATGAAGTCGGCGGGGTATTCGAGTCAGATGACGAATTGGGCGTTTGATTTGTTGAGGTTGAGGGACAACAAGTCGAGTGGGGGAGGGAATAATGAGCCTTATCGGAATTGGGTGAGGAAGGCGATGGATGAGAACATGCGGTGGGATGAGTTTGTGACGCGGTTGGTGAGCAGCAGTGGAAACGGTTGGGATCCGGAGACGGCGGCGGTGGGTTATTACACGATAGATCGGGGTATGCCGTTGGATAATTTATCGAATACGATGCGGGTGTTTTTGGGATCGAGGATGGAGTGTGCGCAATGTCACGATGATCCGTTTGGGGAGACGGAGCGGATGGATTTTTATCATTTGGCGGCTTTTACGAACGGGCAGTATGAGAGCAAGAAGGGTTTGATGAGTGATTTGTGGAGTGAGTTGCAAGATGAGACGAACCGAAGCAGGGGTTTGGAGTATCAGGTGGGGCAGTTATTTTGGGATCGGATTTATGGGATGTCGCTAGCGGGAGGAGGGAAGGGTCAGATTGATTTGCCATCGGATTATCAATATCGGGATGGGAAGCCGGGAGAGGTGATTGGGGCGAAGACGCCGTTTGGAAAGAGTGTGCGCATGTCGGATCGCAAGACGCATAATGACGGGAGGAAAGAGTTTGCGGATTGGATTGTGACGAAGACCGGGCCGCAGTTTTCGGCGGTGATTTCAAACCGGATGTGGGAGCGGGTGATGGGTAAGGGTGTGTTTGAGCCGTTGGACGAGTATGTGGATCCATCGAAGACCGTTTATCCCGAACTGACGAATCATCTGGCGAAGTTGATGCATGATTTGGAGTATGATTTGCGGGCGTTCCAGCATGTTTTGATGCTTACGAAGACCTTTCAATTCGCGACAAATCCGAAGGAATCGAAGTTAGAGGATGGGGATGATTTTCATGGTCGGAAGATTGAGAGGTTATCGGCGGAGCAGATTTGGGATTCGTTGATCACGCTGGCGGAAGGGGATCCGGACAAGAAGGCGGTGAGGTCGTTTGATAATCGGATTTATGTGGGAGGGAAGGCGGTGTTGGTAGGGAAGATGGATATGGTTCAGTTGTCGAATGAGGTGTTGGCTTTGGATAATGAGGAGGAGGTGAGGAAGTATTTTAAGGAGTTTTGTGACAAGGTGAAGGGTGATGGCGGGGGTAAGGGAGGTGGTGATTCGATGACGATGGAGATGGTCAAGGTGAAGCAGTATGGGAAGGATGCTGCGGTGCGTGCGTCCGAGTTGCCATCGCCGGCACCGAGGGAACATTTTTTATATTTGTTCGGAGCATCGGATCGGGAGGTGGTGGAGGCGGCGAGCAAGGATCCGAATGTGGGGCAGGTGCTTTCGATGATGAACGGGTATGTTCAGCGGCAGTTGGTAAACAATGAGAAGGCGCATTTGTATAAGAGCCTGGAAGGGGCGGATACGGAGGCTGAGAGGATACGGCGGTTGTATTTGGCGATACTGAATCGGCCGCCGACGGAAGAGGAGATGGCATGGATGAAAGAGGAGATCGTGGCGCAGGGGGAGGATGGGTATCGGAATATCGTGGCGGCCTTGGTGATGTCTTCGGAGTTTTTGTATTTGCAGTGAGTCCAACAGAAAAAGTAGTGATATGAAGGAATTTATGAATCATGCGGATGAGCCGACACGCAGGCAGTTCATGTTGAATGCGGCACGTGCGTATCTTGGAGTGCATTTGTTTCCGATGATGGGTTCCTCCGTGGCCAGTGCGGCACCGGATGGGGTGTCGGACAAAGCGAAGGCGAAGCATGTAATTTATTTGTATATGTCGGGAGGGATGAGTCATTTGGATACGTTTGATCCGAAGCCGAAGAAGAAGGCGGTGATGGGGCCTACGGAGACGATTGTCGGCAAGGCTGATGTGGAGATCAGCGGGTATTTACCGAAGACGGCTGCTGTGACGGACAAGATGTGCATTATCAATTCGATCAACTCGACGCAAGGGGCGCATGAGCAGGGGACGTATGTAATGCATCATAGTTATACTCCGCGCGGGACGATCAAGCATCCTTCCTTGGGATCGTGGGTATTGAAGTTGGGTGGAAGGCTGCACAAGGAGTTGCCGGGGTATGTGGCGGTGAATACGTCGCCTGAATACACGGGTGGCGGATTTTTCGGGGCGAAGTATTCGGCGGCCCCGATCGGGAGCCCGGATGAGGGATTGCAGGATTCGGTGAGGCCGGGAGGTGTTTCCGAGGAGGATTTTTCGAGGAGATTGACGCTGGCGGATCGGTTGAATCAACGGTTTCATGAGAGGTATCCGAATGCGGATGTGAAGGCTTATGAGGAGTTGTATCGGGAGGCGGTTGCTCTGATGAACTCGAAGGATTTGAAGGCGTTTGATTTACGGTTGGAGGACAAGGTGACGCGAGATTTGTATGGTTCGGGTCGATTTGCGCAGGGATGTTTGCTTGCGCGGAGGTTGGTGGAGCATGGGGTTCGTTTTGTGGAGGTGCAGCTCGGGGGATGGGACACGCATTATGATAATTTCACGGCGGTGGAGGGGAGGTGTCAGGAGTTTGACCAGGCGTATGCGGGTTTGCTGAGTGATTTGGAGAAGAGAGGCAAGTTACAGGATACATTGGTGGTGGTTGCGACGGAGTTTGGCAGGACGCCTGAGATCAAGGCCGAGCACAACAGTGGCCGTGATCATCATCCGAGTGCTTTCAGTTGTGTGTTGGCGGGTGGTGGGGTGAAGGGCGGGCAGAAGTATGGGGAGAGTGATGCATCCGGAAACAAGGTGAAGAAGGATGTGGTGAGTGTCCAGGATTTCAATGCGACGATTGCGTATGCGTTGGGCTTGTCACATGACCTGGTGGTGATGTCTCCGACGAGGCGGCCGTTCAAGATTGCGGATAAAGGGGAGCCGGTGACGTCCATTTTCAGTTGATGGGGAAATTTCAATTCTCATTTCATTCAGTAGATTCCTGAAAACTCGGATGAATAACACGACCATACTCATTGTGGTTCTGGTGATCGTTTACGTTGTAGGTGGATGTTGGCTGAATGCATGGGCGGCCAAGCACTGGCCAGATTGTTCGCTTGGGAACTTTGTGACACTGGTGTCCGCGCCAGCATGTATTTTCGTTCTGTTCACAGCAGCCGCGTTTTCCTCGGTCGCTATTCCATTTGTTGCGGCAGCTCACAGCTATCGAGATCGGAAGTTCGTAGCAACAATGAAGGATCGAGGACGGTATAGAGAGTGGGATGAGATTGAGAGTTCGCCAAGTGAAGGAACCTTGATTATTGAGCAAGCCCAGAAGGATGGATGTCGAGTTTGGTGGACTTCTGATGATGTTGCCGGAATCACGCCACATCCGATACCGGAGGAGGAGGATTTAGATTACCTTCGTA
>JBGSRM010000135.1:0-6456 GCA_041737575.1 Akkermansiaceae bacterium | reverse complement strand
ATCCTGTTCTTCGCCGCGAGCGGAGAGCATGATGACGGCTTGGCCTGGGCGGGCTTTTTTGAGGGCGGCGAGGATGTCGAATCCGGAGGGGCCGGGCATGACGATGTCGAGGAGGAGGAGGCGGTAGTTGGCGCGGAGGGCCAGCTCCATGCCTTTGTGGCCATCGGCGGCTTCCAAAGTACTATAACCGCCGTATTCGAGGGTATCGACGATGCCGGTGCGGACGGCTGGGTCGTCTTCGATGACGAGGATGGTTGGTTTTTCGATCATTTGCGAGGGCTTGCTGTTGTTTCGGTATTTGTAGAGGGCGACTTCAAGGATAAGAACCACGTCGTCGCGTTTGGCATTGATGGCCAAGTGAGCCCGAGGGTGATTTTTTTATTTCCATTAGTAGGCAATCATGCGCCTGCCGAAAACCCTGTCTGTAAAGGGGCTGTAAAATTGTAACGACATGCCATTGGTATAATTGATAGTTGCTTGACCACCTGAACGCAAGACCCTAGTTTCCTCAAGCCGTTTTAGGTGTCATGGGATGAGTGCAGAGGAAAAACTTAGATTTGGATCTTATGAGGTTCTGCGCAATGAGGACGGCACGAACATTGTTCTGGGCAAGGGGGGATTTGGCCGCATCTACAAGGCAAAGCACACCATTTTGGGGCGTATCGCCGCATTGAAAGTGATCAAGGAGGAGCATCTGCATACATCTGGTGGCGATGACAAGGAGAAGATCAGTGAGTTCAAGGCGGAGGCGCGCTCTGTGGCGAGACTAAATCATCCTGGCATCGCCCATATCCATGACTGCGCGTCCGAAGACGGGGTTTTTTATCAAGCCACTGAATATTGTGAGGGAGGGACGCTCCAACAGTATTGTGAGCACAACGGACCGATAACGTGGGAGACCGCGCGACCCATGGTAATCAAAATCCTTGAAGGGCTTGGCTATGCGCATTCGAACGGCATTGTCCATAGGGATATCAAGCCCGCTAATATTATGTTGGCGAAAGAAGGTTCTTTGGCTGATCCCAAGATCATCGACTTCGGTTTGGCGAAAAGCCTGGGTGCTGACAACCTCGACCCATCCTTGACGCTGAGGAATTCCCCGGCGGACGCGGGAGGTCACACCCCTGCCACAGCTAGCCCCGAGCAACTCCGTGGTGCTCCGGACGAACCGCCTGACGAAAGGACGGATCTTTTCTCTCTGGGAGTCACGATTTGGTGGGTGCTCCTAGGCAAGAACCCATTCGGTGAAATGAAAACCGGGCCTCTCTATGCGGATCGGCTGAGTCCCGCCTCATACGAGAGTCGTTTACCCAACGAGTTTCATCCGGAGGCGCGCAAGGTTCTTTTGATGCTGTTGGAAAAGGACAGGAATAAAAGGGTTCGGAGTGCGGCTAATATTCTTGATGAGTTGGGAGCTACGGCGACAGTTGCTTCTCCCGCAGAGACGGTTATCAACAGCCCCGCGCGCGAACTGGCAGCGGAAGTGGAACCCATGGCTGTTCCACCCGATTTCGAAGACGGTTGGAGTTTGGTCAATCTTATCAGATCGGCACCACACGCGAAACTTTACGAAGCTCGAAGCATATCTGATGCTCTTCGCGGAATCGCCGTCAACGCCGACCCGGACATGGATCTGCGTATGCGAGCAGGGATGAGGTTGGCCGCTTCCAAGCAAGTGGACATGGGTGCTTTTCGATTTCTGGACTGGCGATTGAACGGAACAGACGACGTATTTATACTAACTCCACCATCCGGTTGCAGTCTGCTTTCCATCCTTAGAAAACTGGGTTCCACGCGATTTCGAGATGCTCTTCCATTTTTCGTCCGTCTCGCCCGCAGTTACGATACTTCAAGCGCATGGCTGGGATGTGGTATCCAGATCGATCCCTCGGATGTTCTGGTCAGGCACACTGACGGAAGCAGTGATCCCGAAGCTTTCAGGTCTTGGGACGATATCGATACCACCTCTTTGAGTTGTCTTCCGATGTTCGATGATGGCGGCGAGACGGACTCTTCGACGGAAGCAACTATCTCAACATCCACACAAGGTTTCCCGCCCCTCGCGCGGTTCGCCGCTCTTGTCTATCGTGTGGTCTCAGGCAGTGCTGTCAGCCACGCGGCTTTCTACACCGATAGCGGATACGTCATGGCATCCGGTTTCTCTGAGGATGGGAATACACTGATCGCAGATACACTTTGCGATTCCGGTATCGAGAGGTCGTTCTGCCATTTCCTTCAAATGCTGGCCGGGCTGGAATCCCAGCAGGTGGGTGAAATCACTCACCTTATTCCTCACCCTGACGCGGCGGAATTAGCCGCAGCCAGCCTTCCGTTGCGCCATGGAGACATCCATCCGGCAACCGCACCGATGATGACGGGAGGCATTTCCGTTGACGATGAGATTGCCCGTATGGAACGGGAGCTTGAGACCAAGAAGCGAGAAGCGGCTGAGAAAAAAACTGCGGAGGAAGCCGAAGCCCTTAAAGCTGCTTTCGAGGCGGAGGCAGCGAGACTTGCTGCAGAAGCTGCAAAAAAAGCAGCCGAAGAGGCTGCGCTCAAAGCAGAGGCTGACAGGTTGGCCGAGGAGGCGCAGAAAGCCGCAGCAGAACTTGCCGCCATGCAGGAGAGGGAAAAGAAAAGGCTGGCGGAGGAAGCGGCTGCGAAAATCGCCGCCCAAAAAGCCGCAGCGGAAAAGGCTGCTGTGAAAGCCAGGATTCTTGAAGAAGCGAAAGCCGCCGCCGAGCGGGCGCAAAAGGAGCGAGACCTTGAACTTTTACGCGAGCAACAGGAAAAGGAAAAACGCGAGGCGGAACAAGCGGCGGAAGCCGCGCGGATTGCCCAAGCGCAAAAGGATGCGGAGGCGGCCCGACTTGCCGCCATAAAGAAAAAGGAAGAGGAAGACGCGGCCGCCGAAAAAGAAAGGCAGCGCCTCGCCAAACTTGACGAGGAATCTCGGAAAAAAGAAGAGCGCCTCGCGGCGGAAAAAGCGGAACGCGACCGACTCGCTGCCAAAAAAGCCGAAGCGGAAGCTGAGAAGAAACGCCAGGCCGCTATCAAGCAGCGGGAGTTGGAGGAGAGAAAGGCGGCCGCCGCCGCGCTGGCCGCCCAGAAGAAGGCCGAGATCGGGGAAAAGGCCAAAGGCAACCCAACCGCGAATCCCGATAAAAATAGCAAAAAAGTAATTCTCATTGCGGCAGCCGTAATCGCGCTCGTTGCTATTGTTTCCGTGATCGCGTTCAGCAGTGGCGAAAAGCCAATTGACCCCGTCGTCGAGAAGCCACCGACCGAAGTTCAGCCTCCGCCGCCGGACCCGATCGTGAAGAAACCCGAGAAAGAGAAAGAGACACAGCCTGATCCTCCACCAGCGCCTAAGCCGACTTTCACTGTGAATATCACCAAACCGCCGGACATTGGCGACGGCTACTCTTATTTTTCCTTTGCACTGTCTGGGGAGGGAATCGTAACCGAAATCAAGTCTGACACCGAAGGCAGGCTGTCTCTTGCCAAAGCCAAGCCAGAGTCGAACTACACAATCACCCTATTCGGTGATTACGCAGGAAAGAAAGAGGTTCCTCTTGCCACTGCGAAAATCAAATTGCCGAAGGAGCCCAAGAAGGACACGTCCCTCGAAATCAAGCTACCGGCCAGCTTGCCTGCTCTGGAAATCCGCAATCCCTACGCCTACAGCGATTATGCAAAGGTTACGGTTGTCCCTCCCAATTCCAAGACTGAGATTGTCAGCCTTGAGACGTTGACAGCCCAACAGCCGATGATAATTGAGATGAAGCATCTTTCCCCCTCGCCGGGCATAGACAAGTTACCTGAGTTACCCTTTCCAACTAATGAAAATCCCCTCCGTCTGCTTGCGCTGTCCTCTGGAAACTGGACGATAACTTACTCAGGGAGCCAGCTCGCCAAAAGGGTGGAAACAGTCACCACCTCCGCAAGCGAGAGGCTGGAATTTAAGGAAGTCCCCAAACCTATCAGCGGCAAATACCGCGCGCTTTTGCCCATGACCCGTTTCCCCGACGGCAAGGCAAATATCGAGATGAAGCCCATCGCCGGCGCCCCTAGGAAAAACTCCAAAGGTCAGTGGGAGGTGGACTATTTTCACAGGATGGTATATCCGGACACTTACAGTGAGCTATTCAAGATACTCAAACACAAGACCATGCTGAACCAACGGGAGCTTCCGCACTATCTGGCCGTGTTCATCGAGATGCGCCTCACAGAGGAAAATAAGACCAGGAGCCGGGTAGAGCTTGTATGGTCTAGCCCCGCTCCCGAGATCACTTACAGCAAATCCGATCACGTTGAAATCGACATTTTGGATGGTGAAGTGCGGGACGGCATAAAATTGGCCATGACCAGCAGCGGTGGCTTTTTCCGTGGTCCTGACGATTCAGAGGAAAAGAATCTAATTGTTGATGGTTTTGATTGTGATCTCGCTAAGTGGGTAAGCAGGTATGAGGGAAAAACGAGCCTTCAAGAAGGCGAGGTTAAGCAAAAATTGATCCATACTTTTTTCCAGGATTCGTGTTTGGCCGCGCTCGATTTTAAGTCCGGTGAGAAACGACTCGAAAAATTCAAGGAACTGAACAACGAATTCAAGGAACTGAACAACGATATGGAAGTGGCTTTATGGCCTGTGCGGAATTTTGATCGCAACTATGAGATCGAGTTGAAACGAAATGGGGACGATATCGAGATCCATAAAGTCAGCAGAGTGTGGCCTCACGATAAACTGTTACACAAGGATGACAAGCACCTCAAACCAGGCGACGGGAACGTGATCCGGTCGGTGATGTTCGATACGGAACTCGGCACGGAGCCGGTAAGGCTGGAGAAGCTTGATTGAATTTCCGGGTTGAATTCGCCTAGTTCCAGCGTTGTTCCCGCCCAATTGCTCTACGCACGAAAATTGCGAAAATTGCTTGACGGGATGATTAAGAATGAGTGTTGTGCGTTGGTCATGAACAACAAAAAAGCATCTTCTAACAATTGTCTTTTGGCATCAGTGATATTGGTCGCTACGGCCGCCCCGATACATGCGGCCACTACAGTGATCCTTGAGGTGGATTCTGGTGGCACCGCGCGTCCTGCGAACGTTTATATATCCACTGGTCAAGTTAGTAGGGATGTAGGTGTGGCCAGACCCGCAAATATCTCTGTTCAGGCTACCACAGTGCCTCCCGAACAAGGTACTGTACGTCGCCCCGACGGTTCTCCAGATACTGGTACGGGAAGGACTCCATCCAACCGCCGTCGTGCTACTCTTCCAGGGCCATCCCAAGCCGGAGATTCCACGAAAGATTCCATCGAACCAGTGGAGGTCGAGTACACCGATCCTTCTGCCTTCACATTCACAGCAGCGGCTGGCTATTCTTCCAAACACGTTTGGCGCGGTATCGACCTTGTTGAGTTCACTTCGTTCAACCACACCTCGGGCGGTGCCCTGCCTAGTGCGGACTCGGGTGTGACATTCTTCAGTGCTGATGCAACCTACAATGGCTTCGGCTTCGGTGGTAAATTCGTCGAAAGTATCGACGACAATCTGAACCCCTTTTTCGCACCCCTGTTGACGGACTTAGACAGTTATCAGGAACTGATCCTTTATGTGAACTACACTCGCATGCTTATCGGTGACAACATTCTGCAAGGAACAATCGGTTTTAATTTCTATTACTATCCGAACGATGAGTTCTGGGGCGTGGAGCACCAGGGGATGATTTACGCTCGGTTTTCTTCGCCTCAGCATAAGTGGGCGCAGCCGTTCATCGAATTGTTTTACAACGTTGCCACAGACTCGTCCGGCAGTGGACTAGCAGCCGATGGTCTCGGCCCCTTTGTCCCACCCGCCACCAGCTTTCGTGGTGCCACTGGTTCAGATCTCGTCGAGGGTTTTGGAGCGGAGATCGGTGTGAGCGGCGGTGATGTGATTTACACCAACGACAAGATCACAGTCGGTTTGACCTATTCGCTTTCGACGTTTTACAAGTCCGGCTACGCGTTCGAGGATGACGGTTTCTCCCACCTTTCGCTTGCCGTTGGCGCACCGATTTCCTTCGGTTCGAACTTTACCATCACGCCCAGCTTGACTTACGTCCACGAGCTTTCGGACATCACTCCGCAAAACGATGCTGTCGTGCCTGACGCTAACCCTTCCGCATACAACGAGCCGGGCTTTGTCGGTGCGATCAAGGCTTCTTGGTCGTTCTAATTCTTTCTTTAGCATTGTTTCCCGAAGACCGGATCCGCAAGTGGCTCCGGTCTTTTTTTTGGACACATGCGCGGCTTTGATGGAGTCATTTGGAATACCGCAATGCTATTTTCGTAGAAGGAAATAGCCGCAACAGAACGCAAGGAGCGTAGAGAATGCTGTTGAACCAAATTAGCCACCTGCCCTTGCGCACCCTTTGAGTTATTAACCCGCGCACAAAATAGTTTACAGATGGC
>JBGSRM010000101.1:0-4123 GCA_041737575.1 Akkermansiaceae bacterium | reverse complement strand
GTATTTTCCCTGAGTCATTTGCGGTGGATTGGGATAAGGTGATTTTCAAAGGATTGATTTTGAAAGGGATTTATGGGCGGGAGATGTATGAGACTTGGTATAAGATGACATCGATGATTCGAGCGGGGCTGGATATATCGGCGGTGATCACTCATCGTTTTCCGGTGGATGATTTTGCTGAAGGTTTCCGGGTGATGATGGGTGGGCAATCGGGCAAGGTGGTGCTGGACTGGACGTGATTTTAGTTTTGTTAGATTTTTAAACCACTTACCTACTTTATAAGAAGATGTATCCAACTGAGTATCAGAAGCACCTGAGCGAGACGCTTGAAGGTATCGAGGCGGCCGGGCTTTACAAAAGGGAGAGGTATATTGATTCGCCGCAGAATGCGTATGTGCGGTTGCGTGACGGGCGTGAGGTGATGAATCTGTGTGCTAATAATTATCTAGGATTGGCGGATCATCCGGAGGTGTTGGAGGCGGCGAGAACGGCGTTGGATCGTTGGGGGTTCGGTATGGCGAGTGTTCGATTCATTTGCGGCACGCAGACATTGCACCGTCAGTTGGAGGAGACGATTTCCGAGTTTCTCGGGACGGAGGACACGATTCTTTATCCGAGTTGTTTTGATGCGAACGGAGGATTGTTTGAGACATTGTTAGGGCCGGAGGATGCGGTGATTTCGGATCAGTTGAATCATGCATCGATTATCGATGGGATTCGTTTGTGCAAGGCGAAGCGGTATCGTTATGCGAACAATGATATGACGGACCTGAGAGCGAAGCTGGAGCAGGCGAAGGCGGAGGGTGCACGGTTTATCCTGATCAGTACGGATGGTGTGTTTTCGATGGATGGGATTATTGCGCGATTGGATGAGGTTCATGCGATTGCGGCTGAATTCGGGGCTATGGTTCATTTTGATGATTGTCATGCTACGGGATTTCTTGGAGCGACCGGGCGAGGCACACATGAGCATAGGGGGTTGATGGGGAAGATTGATCTAACAACCGGGACGTTGGGGAAGGCGCTGGGAGGGGCGAGTGGGGGATATACTTCGGGGCGGAAGGAGATGATTGATCTTTTGCGTCAGCGGAGTCGTCCTTATCTGTTTTCCAATAGTATCGCGCCTCCGATTGTGGCGGCATCGATCAAGGTTTTTGAGATGTTGATGGGCTCGACGGAGTGGCGGGATCGGGTGGAGGAGAATACGCGGTATTTTCGCAAGGCTATGGGGGAGGCTGGATTTACGCTGGCGGGTGCGGATCATCCGATATGCCCGGTGATGCTTGGGGATGCGGCGCTTAGTCAGAAGTTTTCCGAAAAGCTGTTAGATCATGGGATTTATGCGATCGGGTTTTTCTTTCCGGTTGTTCCGCAGGGGCAGGCGCGGATTCGCACGCAGATCAGTGCGGCGCATGATATTCCGATGTTGGAGAAGGCGGTGGAGGCATTTTCGGCGGTTAAGAAGGACTTGGGGTTGTGAAATGAGGTGTTTGTGTAAGCACAGTTGAAATTTTCATGGGAAGGGGGTAGAAGGTTCGGCATGGGTGAGACAAATGTGAAGAGAGGTGAAGGACGGAAGGGGTTTCCTTGGTTCGGGGTTGCGTTTTTGATTTTGGTGGCTGGGGGTGTGGGGATGATGTTTACGACGATACCAGGGAAGGTGGTTCGGAATGTGAAGGAGATTTTGGAGAGCCGGAAGCCGCAGGAGAAGGAGGTGGTTGAGAAGGTGGATGTGAAGGCGATTGAGTTGCAGATCGAGCAGCGGTTGCGCGCGGAGAATGAGGAGAATTTGGAGCGGGAGTTGGCCGAGTTGCGGAAGGCGATGGAGGGGGAGAATCGGGAGCAGAACGAGGAGGAGCCGGTTGAGTTGCCGCCTTTGTCATTGGGGAAGGTGACGGATGTTAGGAATTTGCGGAGCGGGATACCGTTTCAGACGGATGTGATTTTTGAGAAGGGCGGGATTGCCTCCAAGGAGAGGGAAGATGAGGGGAGTTTTGTGGCGCGTTATGAGTTGAAGCTGAAGTTGCCGGAGGCGGCGAAGACGATGGAGGAGCTGGGGAAGACGAATGGGAATTTGGCGAAGATTTTGCCGTCGTTGCCGGAGTTGTTAGAGAGTGGGAAGGTGTCGAAGTGGTATAATACTTTATATGAGAATAAGAGTCTGCGGATCCGTAGGGATGCGAATGCGTTGAACGAGCTTTTGACGAAGCATAATGTTTATGACTGTGAGACGATTTTGAATTTAAAGTCGGAGAGTGGGCGGAAGGTATTTTTCATGCAGGCGGAGATGGATGTGGTATCAGATGGGTCGGATGGGGATCGGTTGCCGGTGATGCCGGATGCGATTGTGAACTCGACGCATTATCAGCCGTTCACGAGCTATGGGTGGCCGAAGGTGGGGAACAAGCCGAATCCGATGATTGCGGGATTTGAGAGGAGGATCGCGACGGCGAATAAGGAATTGGCGGATGGGACTACGACGGCGGAGCGGAAGGCGTGGTTGCGGGAGCGGATTGCGATGTTGAAGAAGTGGACGGAGGACTTGAAGGCGAGGAGTTATTTGATCGCGGAGTATGATCCGTTCATCGTGATTCCGGTGAATTTGTTGACGGATCGCAGTGATCCGTATGCGCCGAAGGTGGGGGATTACGCGGTGGTGATTTATGGGGAAAAGGTTTTTCCATGTATTGTGGGGGATGGGGGACCGACGTTTAAGGTGGGGGAGGCTTCGTTGAGGTTGGCGAAGGAGATCAATGATCGAGCCTCGCCGTATAGTAGGCCGGTATCGGATTTAACGGTGACGTATGTTGTATTTCCGGGGAGTAAGGAGAAGAAGAACGGGCCGCCGGATTATCAGGTTTGGAGGCAGAAGTGCCATGAGTTGTTGCAGGAGATCGGGGGGCTGGGGAGTGGGTATGAGTTGCATAGTTGGGTGGATTTATTGCCGAAGGGGGAGTAGCTGATAGAATCCAGAGTCTAGAATCCAGGGGTCAGGGGAGTGTGTTGTATAACTAGGCACACAAGCGCCGCCTCTGACTGCCTTCTCAGCTAATCTTGTTCGACTTACTTGATCAGACGGCTTACTCGGCGCCGCCATCTCCGTCTACTTCAGCACTTTTCTATATCGGACTAGTTAGGCATCACCTGAAACAGACCCTGTCTTGCTAGGAGCCATCAGGTAACTAATGAAACCATCTATGAACTTCCACGAACCGATACCCAAAGCCGCAAAGCATCCATATAGAAGTATCTTTGGGATAAAGCCCAAGCCAAACCAGCAGCCGCAAAAGGTTGCAACTGATGCAACAATGAGACCCGACCCCAGCAGAAGATCTTGAAAGCAATCGCTGCGAATAGTGCGAATTCGATCCGCTCTTGCATGTTCGTATAGTCGATCCGCTATCTCTTCTGGCACGTTATTAACTGTGAGGCGACGGTAAACATCTTCTCGGCTCTCGCCCCACAAAACCATCTTCAATACGAGATTGTATGAGCGATGTTCAGTCAGATCGTTCGTGGATTCTTCGTTGTCTGAATCTTCCAAGCCGGACTTTTCGTTTGATGTCTCGTTGGTGGTCATTTCTTTGCCGAACAAAATGTATTAGTATCCCTCGCCACGGTGATATCCGGTGAGGAATTCATGTGGTAGGAGAGAGCAAAATCGTTGGGATATCAAGGGATTTTCCGTGACGGGTGTCGCGTATAAGGAGTCGCCTCACGCGATTGGTATATCAGGCTTGAGGAGGGGATGGCGGGAGGGGTTGGGTGCCGGGGCAGTCACGACGGACTGAGTTTCCGGCGACCCTTCGGGGCGCGGATGATGGGGATGTTTTGATCCGGGGGTTTCGCGTTGCTGCACCCCCGGCTACGATCCGTCGCCCCTCCGGGGCTGGTGGTGGAGGCAAAAGCGCGGGATTCTCGGTGATTGGTCATTATGCGGTAGTCGATCGTATCGACGTCTTAATCTGTTTCGGTTGATTCTTTTTCAATGCGTTTGAAGAACTCACGACCGTTTATCTCCGTGTTGCTATCGGAGAGCATGACCGAGTAGGTGTTGGCGTCATGTAGTTTGAGTAAGGCGAAAGGGAAATCGTCAAAAACTGGTTCGTCGGAGGAAGACTTG
>JBGSRM010000091.1:0-6017 GCA_041737575.1 Akkermansiaceae bacterium | reverse complement strand
TGCCCAGATGTTGGCGCGGTGGTTGATTTCGTGGGCGGTGAGGCGGTGGCCTTTGCCGTGGCGGGCTAGGAAGAAGACAGGTTTTCCGGCGAGGGTGCCTTCGGTAATGAGGTCGGAGGGGGGGCCGAAGGGCGTTTCGATTTCGTGGTGATTGATGACTTCGATGGAGTCGATATCGTAGAGGCCGGAGCCTCCGATGATGGCGGTGGAAGGTTGGTGCATGGGTGGATTGTTTCCGTTGGGGTGATGACGTGTAAAAGAAAAAAGCGGAGATCTGGAAGAACCAGATGTCCGTTTTCATGGCAATAGGTAAACCGATCAGTATTGGCAAACGATGTAGCAATTCCAGCAGCGATACCACGGGGTTTGAGAATCTTCACTGATCAGGCGGCTGACCGCGAAGCAGTTTGGGCAAATTACGTCGATGACACGGAAGTCACCGCGACCGCCCACTTCATTTTCCGAGGATTTTTCGAGATTGATGATTTGGGCGTCCAGAGGCGGTTCACCTTTTCTGCCGATAACGACTTTTCTATTATTACTTTCTTCCGACATATTGGAGTTCGATGAGCCTGTTTTGATGATGAAACCAAGCGAATTTGGCCGAATGTGATTGCTGATATGGTTTGGGCGGGAACGTGAGGAGATTTACCAGGAGATTATGCGATAAGAAAAAAGCGGACATCTGGAAGAACCTGATGTCCGCTTTTGGGATAATCGTTGTCGATTAATATTGGAAAGTATCGCAGCAATTCCAGCAGCGATACCACTGACGATAATCAGTATTTTCGACGATGCGGTTTACTGCGCAGCAATAAGGGCAGATCACGTCTGTGACGCGGTTATAACCACGGCCACCGACTTCGTCTTCCTCTGGCTTGATGAGATCGATGATTTCAGCATCGGCTGGAGCCGCGCCTTTTTCGCCGATACCGACTTCTGTTTTTTTTCTTTCTTCTGACATATATGTGCTTGTTTTTATGTTTTTTGTTGGTGTTTCAACCCGATGAAAGGCTGAAACTGAGATCATTTATTGCCGAGGGCAATGCCGGGCGTTGCTTGGGTTGGGAAAGGGGCGGACAGGTTGGGGGATGGAGGGTTATCTTTTTTTCCGGAGGCTTCATCGTAGAGTTGTTTGAAGAGGCCATCCTGGGCGAGGAGTTCTTCGGGAGTTCCGGACTGAATGATGATGCCGTCGTTGAGGACGTGGAAGTAGTCGCAGAACTGTGCCTGCCAGACGATGTCGTGATCGACGACGACGACGGTTTTGCCGTTGAGAGAGTTGCGCATGGTATCGATGAGCGGGAATTTTTCGAGGGGACCCATGCCGGTGGTTGGTTCGTCGAGGAAGAGGATGGAGGGTTTTCTGAGAAGGCAGCGGGTGAGTGCGAAAAGTTTTTTCTGGCCGCCGGAGAGTCTGGCTCCGGCGGAGAAGGGTTCATCGAGGTATTTGGGGCCGATGGATCTTTCCAGTATGCTTTTGAGACCTGTGAGATCGGCGGCGGCGATGATTTCGTCATCGGTGGCGGATGGGCAGGCGACTTTCATGTTTTCCCTGACGGTATCGTAGAAGAATGCGGGGAATTGGGACATGAGCACCAGGTGGCTGCGGACGACGGAGAGGGGGAGGTCACGGATGGGATGTCCGCCTAGGAGGATGTCACCGTTTTGCCAGTTGTAGAAGCGGAGAGCGAGGCGGAAGAAGGTTGTTTTTCCCTGGCCGGGCCGAGCGACGAAGCCGGTGACTTTTCCGGGGGGTATGAGGAAGGAGGTGCCGTTGAGAACGTTTGGATTTGTGCCCGGTGCGTAGCTGAAAGTGAGATTGCGAGCTTCGAGGGAAGGGACGATTTCCGGGGTGGCGGTGTTGGATGAGGGAGTTTCAAGGGGAGGGCTGGATGTTAGAATGGCGTCGATCATACGCATGGGCGGCCATCCCATTCTCATGGTAATGCCGAAGCCGGAGAGTTGTTGGATGGCGCCCATGAGGAGAGGTGTGAGAAGCGCGACTTGGACGATGGTTCCGGGTTGGCCGGTGGCGCCTTTCATTTCGAGAAAAATGGCGAGTCCGAGGAATGCGGCGAGAACGATGGTGCCGGGGAGCCGGCTGAAGGTGTTGATGCGCTCCATGGTCATGCTTTGGCGCATTTGCAGATTTAGGGCGCTATCGAGGAGTTTATTGAGTTTATTCTGGAAGACCGGTTCGGCGCGCATGGCTTGAATTTCCTCAGGGGACTTCAGGGCACCGCCGACGAGAGTAGCGAGGCTGAGGTGTTGTTCCTGAACGGCGGAGGTGTCCTGTTGGAGAAATTTTCCCATCCGGTTAACAATCCATGGGGAAGTGAGAGCGAAGAGGAGTGTGACGCCAAATAGCACCCAGACGCCGTTTATGCCTGCGATCATGAAGATGGCGGGGCCGCTCGTGAGACCGACAAGGGCTTGGTAGATGGTGAAACCGATGACAATGATGGCGATGACCTGGAGAAGGGGATCGATCAAGAGGCTGCGTAGGGATCTGGAGATTTGGTTGCTGTATTGATTAACGATCATGGTGAGGCGATCGGAATCGTTTTTATGAAAGTAGCTGGGTGGCTGGCGCAGTAGGTTTGAGAAGATGTCGCTTTTGACACCGTTGGTAATTCTTCCATCGAGTTTTGCTACGAGCCACTGATATGCGAAAGAGCCGATGAGCAAGATGACGGTGAGGCTGATCCAGAAGTAGTAGGTGGTGAGGATGTTGTGACCAGCGACGGTAGGAGCCGCTTTTGCCATGCCTGAGGAAGAGAAGTGGTTTGTCAGTTTACCGAGATAGATGGCGACTTGTTGAGGGAGAAGGGTCTGCACCAAAAGGTGAGCGAATACATAGGCGATTATGAATATTAGGTGTCCTTTGAGGTATAGTTTACCGAAACGGAAGAGGACTGGAAAACGAAATTCAGCGTTTTCGTCTTTTGGCGTCGAGGGAGGAGAGCCCATTCCCGGCGGTGGGGTGCCAGCTTGTGCAGCACCTGGTGGAGGTGATCCTGTCGACATGGGCTGGTTTGCTTGCGGGCTGGTCATTGCAATCTGGGTTACGAGCTAAAAAATCTAACGAACGTAAATTTTATGAAGCGTTTTCATTTTTAGATCAACAGAATTTGGTCAGGATTCAGAAACGTCATGTAAAGAAATTGTAAATTCAGATTCGGGCGATGAAGGGTTAAGCTGTGGTGGGGAAGAGATAATTTTGAAGAAATCTTGAATAGATTGAAGCAGGGGCGTGTCATATTGGTTGTTATGAAAACAAATTGCGTGAAGGTTTTGGGAATGTTGTCAGGTGCTGTGGGCCTATTCATGGGCTCGTGTGCGTATGATCCGTATTACAGTTCTGG
This sequence comes from Akkermansiaceae bacterium, assembly GCA_041737575.1. Lineage (GTDB taxonomy): Bacteria > Verrucomicrobiota > Verrucomicrobiia > Verrucomicrobiales > Akkermansiaceae > Luteolibacter. Next base: position 2,649 of record JBGSRM010000091.1, on the reverse strand, counting down.
ATCATCGTATTCTTACGGGCAAGGTTATGGTTATGGTGGCTCTAGTTTTTCGACGTCCTATTTTGTGAGTACGGGAAATTCCCGTTGGGGCTATGATCCACATGTGAGGTGTTACTACGACTACACCCGGAGAGCTTATTACGATCCGTATTTGTATGGATATTATCCCGTGGGATACCGTCCCATTTATGTATCCGGGACACCGCATCCACATGGTTGGCGCCAGGGAAGTTCGCGTATTTCCCCGCCTAGCAGGATCCACAGTCACAATTTAAGCAACTACCACAGTCGCGGAAACAACTATCGTAATTTGGGAACGGATTGGTCACGCAATGTTCGGGTTACCACGCAGCAGCCCTCGAGGCAAGGTGGTTATGACCGCGATTCCGGCAGCCAGTGGAGGGGTGGAGATCAGCGCGGGACAAATTCCGGGGGTTCGATGTGGAATCGTAATGGATCGCAGCAGCCGCCTACGTATGATCGCCGAGGCAATGATGGCAGGCAGCAATGGCAGGGTTCAGGAGATCGCGGTAATTCGGGAGGCTACGAGCAACCGCGTAATGTCACACCGAATCCAAGCCCGAGGATTACTCCCGAGGGGCAAGAGCGACTTAGGGAATTCGAGCGGATTGCCCGGGAGAGATCGAATGGGATAGACCGTTCCGGCGGACGAGCCAGGGGTGGGTCAGGAAGTTCCAATGGAGGCAGTTATGTGCCACAGCCCCAACCTACGCCGCCTGCGAACAATGGAGGCGGTGGATTCAGAGATCGGGATCGTTCGGGTGGGGGATCCGATCGAGGCAACGGAAGAGGCGGGGTCAGAGGTTTGGGAGAAGGGTGAGCTTTAAAAATCAGCTAATGTATTTATCCCTCTGCAGCAGCAGGGGGATTTTTTTTGGGGATGAGAAGGAGCCAGTGGAAATTGAAGGCGAGGAGGATGGCAGCAAGACCTACATGAAAGATTTGAACCCAAGAGTAGATATGAATTTGTGCCATGATGAGGCCGAGGATCATTTGTGCGAAAACGATGACTAGGGTGCCGAAGGGGGAGATGTGAACTCGAGGATTGCACGATTTTCCTGCGGCGAAGAAAGAGAGAAGAGCGAGTATGAGAATGAGCCATGAAAAGCTGCGGTGAACCAGGTAAATGGCAGAGGATTCCAGTTCGGATATCCAAGAATGGCGCGGTGAGTCGATGTGAGATTTGGCCAATTCATCGGTCATTTCGCGGACTTGCGCGCCCATGACTCCTTCGACTATCACAGCTATGAGCAGAAGACCCACATAACGGCGGGCTGCTGAGGGATTTGTTATTTCAGGGAGTTTGTTTGGTTTGTCGCAGCCTGCCCAGACGCAGTAGGTGAGAACGCAGATCAAGAGCATGGCGAGCGCGAGATGCGTAGTGATTACGCCGGGTGCCAGGCCGCTATAGACGACGTGAGCACCCAGGATCGCGTTCGCCATGACAAGCAGGAGGGCGGATAGGGAGAGATAGAATACGATCGGTTTCTTTTTCCTGAGGGAGAAGGACACGATGAATGCCGCCACGGAAAAGAATCCCACAGGCAGGCTGCAGAGGCGATTTATGAATTCAGTCCAGACGTGGCGAGGATTGAATTCCTCACGTAGTTTTTGTTCGTTGATCAGTGATGGATCGCGCCCCATGCGTTCGGCTTTGCGTTGAAATTTTTCGATGGGGAGTTTGCCGAAATCGATTTGGTCGACACTGGTAGGAGGGATGAGGAGCCCCCAACATGTAGGCCAATCCGGGCAGCCCATGCCTGCGCCGGTGACACGCACGGTCGCGCCAGCAAACATGAGGAAGAGAAGAGAGATCAGGCAGCTGAGCGCGAGCTTCTGATAGAGATTCATTCTGTTGGTGATGAGACGCTTTAGGAATTGGATGCTTCCGGGGGAGGGACGGGTGCGGGTGAGGGTGGAGTGATTTCCAGGAGTTTTTTCTCGGCAGAGCCTGCAGGTTGTTCGGCAGAAATAGCAACGCCGATCCAGCGGAACTCGTCACTGCTTTCCAGTACGACTTTAAGAACCATGGTGAGTGGGACGGCGAGGAGCATACCCAGTGGACCCCAGAGCCAACCCCAGAATACGACCGAGATTACAATGACGAGAGTGGATATTCCGAAGCGACGCCCGACCAGCATGGGTTCCAGAAAGTTTCCGAGGAAGTTGTTTATAAGAAGATAACCGACAGCGACGAGGACGGCGTTTGGCAGGCCGATGATCAGCAGAGCCAATATGGTGGGGGGAACGCCTGCGACTATCGATCCGATGACCGGGATATAGTTTAAAAAGAAGGCGAGCAGACCCCAAAGGACGTAGAAATCGAGGCCGGCAGCCCAGCAAAGAATGCCCGCGAGTATTCCAGTTGCCAAGCTTACGGCAGTTTTAATGGCGAGATAGCGTTGGATATCCTTGGTGGCGTTGAGGATGCGGGTCAAGTTGGGGCCGCGAGCCTGACTGATCGCGTCGAATCGTCTGCCGAACATGCGGGCTTCGCTCAGCATGAAAACAGTGAGGATGAGAATAAGTACGACTTTGCCAAGGAAGCCGACAATTTTCCCCAGGAAGCCTGTGCCCAAGTCCCAGACTTTCTCGAAGCGGATGTTTTGCAGGTTGGTGAGGTTGTTG
>JBGSRM010000026.1:0-11802 GCA_041737575.1 Akkermansiaceae bacterium | reverse complement strand
AGGAGGTAGGTGTGTGGTCGCGTAAAAGGCTCTGGCCTCACGCGATTAGCGAAGGGGTGTGGTTGATCGGTAAGGGTGTATGGGTTTGGTATTTTTTGGAAGAGGAGGACGGGTGTGATGGTACGTGTTGTGCCGGGTTGGGTGCCGCCGTGGTAGGTGATAGGGATGGGTGTGCCGTTGTGGATGTGGTGGAGGATGAGGGAGGCGAGTGGTTGTTCGTGTTGTGGGGCTTCGTCCGGGGTAAGGATGGGTTGTTGGGGGATGCGGAGCCAGTGGGCGAGGTGATGGGGTACGGCGTATTCTGATCCGCCGCTCCATGAGGTGAGGGGCTGCTGTGGATTCGGATGCGCCGCTCCTTTTTGCGGGGACGTGGCGATTGGGTTGGGGGAGAAGATGCCCAGCATTGTGGCGATGAAGTTTCTGCGGAGCATGTGGTTGAGTTGGTGAGGGTTTGGTTTGCGGGAGGTTATTTCAAGGGATTGGAAATCCCTTCTCCGTATTGTTAAGTTTGCTTAAGTTTTGGCTGGTGGGGTTGGATTTTGATGTGTAGTTTGAATGGAGTGTGTCGTTTTAATCGATGTGTTTGATGTTTCATGAAACGTGGTAGTGCGTCAACAAAAACGACATGTTATTTTTTAACGATGTGTTTTATGGGTAATACTAGCAATAAGGATCAGTGGGCGGGGCGGGAGCGGCAGTTGTTTATCGAGCGTTTGGCTTGGTGGAAGGGGGTGGTGAATCGTGGGGATGTGCGGGATGTGTTCGGGATTTCGGCGGCGCAGGCATCGGCGGATTTGCAGGGGTATCAGGCGGTGAATCCGACGGCGTTGATTTATAATGTGCGGGCGAAGAGGTATGAGGCTGGTGAGGGGATGGTTTGTGTGATGCATGAGCCGAGGTTGGAGGAGGCGGTGAGTTTGTTTTTGGGGGTGGGGGTGCCGGGTTTGTGGTTGGCTGGGGGGATGCAGGCCGCCGCGACGGTGGATTTTTTCAGGCCTTTGGTGCGGGAGGCGAATGCGGGGGTGCAGAGGCGGGTGTTTTTGGCGATGGATCAGGGGAGGAGGCTGAAGGTGAAGTACTGGTCTGTGAACAGCAGTCGTGGGGCGTTGAGGGAGATTGCTCCACATGCACTGGGGCATGATGGGTATCGCTGGCATGTGCGGGCGTGGTGTTTTGAGAACGCCGAGTTTCGGGATTTTGTTTTGAGCCGTATCGAGGCAGCGGAGTGGCTGGGGGATTTATTTACTGCGTCCGTAGTAGATGAGGATTGGGAGAAGATGGAGACGGTGAAGTTGTGTCCGCATTCTGCGCTGGATGAGGAGCAGAGGAAGACGATCATCCGTGATTACGGGATGGTGGGAGGTATGCTGAAGGTGAAGGTGCGGGCGGCGATGAAGGAGTATTTTCTGGCACAGTGGGGGGTGCCGGGGCCGGAGAGGCCGGAGCATTTGGAAATTTTCAACTCTTAAACTTCAACTCTCAAGGAAGAGAAGATTTCGGCGGGGTGCGGTTTGCATGGTTAGTGCGGCGGCGGAGGATTGTTGATTGTTGATTGTTGATTGATGATTGATGATTGATGATTGATGATTGATAATTTTTGATTTTTGATTTTTGATTTTTGATTTTTGATTTTTGATTGGGGGATTTTTATGGAAGGGAGGGGTTGGAAATCGCTTGTCCTTATTTTTGGTAGTGGTTGGCGAGGGCTTGGGCGAGGGCGGTGGCGTATTCCTGGAAGATGTTGTTGGGGGAGGAGGTTTCGGGAAGTTCGTTGAGGGCGGTTTGGAGGCGTGGGTAGTCGATGGAGGAGTTCATGACGTAGGGTTCCATGAAGAGGACGGGGCAGTCGTAGAGGCGGTTGGCGAGGAGGTTGCGGGCGTAGAGGTAGGGGTTGTTTTTGACGGTGCGGACGTTGTTGGCGAGGGGGTTGTAGATGTAGGGGGGGAGTTTGGAGATTTCCGCAAAGGTTTGGGCGACGGTTTGGGCGACGAGGGTTTCTTCTTCGTGGGTGCGTTGGAGGAGTTTTTTGAGGAAGGCGAAGCGTTGGTCGGCGAGGTGGACTTCGTCGGAGGTGTAGGCGCCGTTGAGGAGGATGTGGAAGTGTGTTTTGGGGACGAGGGTGGGGTTGGCGGGGTCGCCCCATGCTTCGGCGTTGAAGTGGAGGCAGAGGACGAGGTCGGGTTTGATGGTTTGGTTGACGAGTTGGGCGCGGGCGCGGATTTCGGCGGTGCGGTAGAAGAGGCGTTCGGTGAATTTTTTGAGGGAGGTGGGGTCTTCGGAGTCTTCTGCGAGGTGGTTGAAGTCTTTGGGGCGGAGGGGTGTGATGGGTTCTGTTTTGGAGCGGATGAGGGTGACTTTGGCGCCCATTTCTTCGAGGATGGGTTTGAGTTTTTTGGCAACGATGAGGGTCATGTCGCCTTCGGTGACAGGTTTGTCGGTGCCGATTTGGAACCAGCGTTCTTCGATTTTAGCCCATGGGCCGCCGATGTGGCCGGGGTCGATGGCGATGTGGAGTTTGGAGAGTGGTTTGTCTTTTGGAGGGACGGGGAGGGATTGTGTGTCCTGCCAGGTGCGGGGTACGGGGAGGGTTTTTTCGGGGGTGGCGAAGTGGAGGATGAAGGTGGGGACGGCGGGGTCTGTGGAGGTGATGATTTCGGCGTGGGTGGGGTGGATGGTGATGTAGGTGCGCCAGGTGTCGTCTGTTGTGAAGATTTCGGTGATGAGTTTCTCGAAGTCGGAGGAGGTGATGGTGTGTTGGTAGGCTTCGAGCTCGGACCAATCGGGGTTTTCGGCGAGGATGGAGAGAGGGGTTTGGAATTGTTGATTGTTGATTTCTGATTGTTGATTTTCGATTGTTGATTTTTGATTGTTAGCTGGGGGAAGGGTCGCTTCTGGGGGGGGTGTTGCGGGAGTCTTTGGGGTGCGGAGGATGAGGAAGATGGTGAATGCGGCGAGGAGGAGGGTGGCGATGATGGGCGGTCGCATGGGGAATTATGAATTATGAATGAAGATTGTTGATTGAAGCTGCGGGACGCAGCTTTCACGGCCTGCTGCGGGACGCAGCAGCTACTTACGAGGGCGCGGGCGACGGGGATTTCGTGGATGGAGTCTTCGGTTAGGGAGACTCGGATGGTGTCGCCGATGCCGTCGGCGAGGAGGGAGCCGATGCCGATGGCGGATTTGATGCGGCCGTCTTCGCCGTCGCCGGCTTCGGTGACGCCGAGGTGTATGGGGTAGTTCCAATCGGGGCCTTCGGCGTTGAGGCGTGCGACGAGGAGGCGGTAGGCTTCTATCATGACCTTGGGGTTGGAGGCCTTCATGGAGAAGAGGAAGTTGTGGTAGTTGTTGTCGCGGGCGATGCGTGCGAATTCGAGGGCGCTTTCGCACATGCCGAGGGGGGAATCGCCGTAGCGGTTCATGATGCGGTCGGAGAGGGAGCCGTGGTTGGTTCCGATGCGCATGGCGCGGTTGAGATCTTTGCAGAGGAGGACGAGGGGTGTGAATTCCTGGCGGATGCGGTCGAGTTCCTCTTCGTATTGGGAGTCTGTGTATTCGCGGATTTCGAATTTTTTCTTATCGGCGTAGTTGCCGGGGTTGACGCGAATTTTTTCGACCCATTTGGCGGCTTCGAGGGCGGCGTCGGGTTTGAAGTGGATGTCGGCGACGAGGGGTGTTTCGCAGCCTGCGGCGCGGACTTCGCGGGCAATGTTTTCGAGGTTGGCGGCGTAGATTTTGGTTTGTGCGGTGATGCGGATGATTTCGCAGCCGGCGTTGGCGAGTTGTAGGATTTCCGCGACGCAGGCGGGTGTGTCGCGGGTGTCCGAGGTGATCATGGACTGGACGCGGATGGGGTTTTCTCCACCGATGCCGATGTGACCGACCATGACTTCGCGGGTTTTTCGGCGAGAGTATGCGAGGAGGTTATCGGTGAAGGAGAGGTGGTGATGGTCGCTCATGGGCGGGTTAGGATAGACTGGAAATTTTCCTTGGGCAATGTCGGGATATGGTGGCAGATTGGTAATATGAGAATCAAGATGTCATGGGCACGGCAGGCGTTGGTGATTGCGGGGGTTTTGGCGGCATCGGATGGTGTGGGATATGCGGGGGATTTCATACGGGTGAAGGAGAGTGAGGGGGAGGCGAAGTTGCAGACGGCGATTTTCGGGTATGAGAAGGACGGGGTGAGGGTGGATTTGATCGGGGCGATTCATTTGGGGGACAGGCGGTATTATAAGTATTTAAATGAGGTTTTTAAGCGGTATGAGGTGTTGTTGTTTGAGATGGTAGGGGGTGAGCATTTGGGAGGGAATGGGAAGAAGGAGATTTTGGTAGAGGGGAATGAGGAGGAGGATGTTGTGGAGGAGGAGGTTGCGAAGGATGGGGATAATTTGGAGGGTTTGAGGAAGTTGTATGCGGGAATGGAGAAGGCGTTGGGGTTGGTGGGGCAGAGTGAGGTGATTGATTATCATGCGGAGAATTTCGTTCATGCGGATTTGACGATGGCGGAGTTCAATGCGTTGCAGAAGGAGCGTGGGGAGTCGTTGATCGGATTCATGTTGAAGGCTGGGATGGCGGCGGAGAAGCCGACGCGTGATCCGGATACGATGAGGTTGCTGAGGGGGTTGTTAGGAGGTAGGCCGGATTTGGTGAAGCTGGAGGTGATGCATACGATGGCGGATGGAGATGAGCAGGTGGATGCGATAGCGGGGGATAGTGTGATTATTGCGGATCGCAATGCGAAGTGTATGGAGGTGCTAGAGGAGGAGCTTGGGGGTGGGAAGAAGAAGCTGGGGATTTTCTATGGGGCGGCGCATTTTCCGGATTTGGAGAGGAGGCTGGTGGAGAAGGGGTATAAGCGGGTTTCGAGCAAGTGGATCACGGCGTGGGCGGTGAAGAAGGTGGAGTGAGTTTTGGATTTTTTTTAACCACGAAAATCACGAAGCACACGAAAGGGATAGAGGTTGTGCGAATGTTGGAGAGAGAGCGGCGTTTCTGGCACGCCTTTCAGGGTGCTATTTTATTTAGGGGATGGAGCCCCCGGGGTGGTCGATGCTGTGCACCTCGACCCCGGGCTAATTTCTGTGATCCCTTCGGGATCGGGTGAGGGTCTGGAGTTGGTGATGATTTGTTGGTAGAGAGTGGCTTCGGGGGTGGGGGTGCGGGTGAGGGAGGGGTCTTTGTCGAGGTCGATGAAGTGGAGGCCGAAGTCGGTGTTGGGATCGAAGGGGTGGCCCCATTCGCGGTTGGAGGTGATGGACCACCAGTTGTAGGCGCGGACGGGGATTTTTTTGGAGATGGCGTTGTGGACTTGTTGGATGTGTGAGCGCATGTATTCGGCGCGGGAGATTTTGCTGGCGGAGGGTGGGCAGCCGTTTTCGATGATGAGGAGTTCTTGTTTTGGGAACCAGCGGTGGAAGCGGCGGAGGGCGTGGAAGAGGCCGCGAGGCCAGACGGGGGCTTTGAGGAATCTGCCGTGTGCGGCGTCATCGAGACAGCGAAAGCGGTGGAGCTGGATGGTGGGGAGGCCCCAGTAGTAGTCGAGGCCGACGAAGTCCTGGGCACCGATGGCTTGTTCGGGGCAGAGTTCGGCGGGGAGTTTTCCGGCGATGCCGAGATACCACCAGTTGGAGTTGGCGATGAGGGTGGTGGTTCCCCAGAAGCGCCATGCCCAGTTGAGCCAACTGGATTTGGATTCGAGGAGGTCGAAGCGGTCGCTGGGGTTGACGGGAATGATTTCGATGGCTGAGGGGTCTTTGAAGATGCGGGATGCGATGCAGTGGGCGAGGCGCATTTCGATGCCTTCTGAGGTGCTTTGTTCGGAGAGGCCGGGGGCGTCTGTGCGGATGCCGATGCGGATTTTGCCACGGCGGAGGATGCGGCGTAGGCTGCGGGCGGAGGAGAGGTGATCTGTTAGATTATCGGTGCCGGAGAAGACTTCGTGGAGGGAGGTGGGGCTGGGGGTTTGGCTGGCGATTTTTTCAGGTTCCGAGAGCCATGGGACGTTGCAGTAGCCGACGAGTTCTTCTTGGAAGCTGCGGATGGCGAGATCGACGTGGTCGAGGAGCCGGGTGTGGCCGTGGGGTGCGAGGACGACGTATTGTTCCTCGCTGAGTCCGGTGGCGAGGAAGCGGAAGCGGGTGGGGTTTTCGAGTTCCGGGGGGAGGAGGAAGAGGGCGTCTCCGTAGAGGGCGGAGACGGCGTTGTTATCGAGGGAAGTACGAGCTTCATCGTAGTTACGGAAGAGGCGTTTGCGGGAGTTTTTGGGGAGGTCGCGTGCCCAGGATTCGGGTTGGTTTCCGATGGCGATGACGCCGACGGTTTGATTTGTCAGGGAGGGGATGGAGGAGAGGTCGGAATCGGAGCGGACGAGGATGGCTTTGCCGGTTTTGAGGTAGGGGTCGCTGGATTCGAAGCGTGTTTGGTCGTTTTGGGTGATGCCGCCGATGACGAGGTCCACATCGCCGCGTTCGCTGACGAGGGCGCCTTTGGTGGTGAATTTGAAGAGGGCTTCGCTGATGCTGCGGTGGCAGGCTCCCCAGTCGAGGATCATTTGGAGCCAGGTGGGGAAGCCGGTGACGAGGGGGTTGGTTCCGACTTTGGCGGAGGGGGAGATGGATTGGATTTCCTGGCGGGCGAGTGCGTGGGCTGAGAAGAGGTTGGGGATGAGTTTGCCTACGGCTTCCGCTTCGGCATCGACGGAGGAGCCGCGCGGGAGGCCCGGGGGCATGTAGTAGCGGTTCATCCACCATGGTTTGATGTATCCGAAGGTGAGTTGGCTGGGTTCGTTGAAGGTGATCCACCAGTCGATGGATGGGCCGAGTGTTTCGGCTATTTTTTTTGCATAGCGTGCGAAGTATTTGGGGAAATCGGGGCCGATCATGCCGCCGTGGTTTTTTTCCAGCCAGATGGGCCAGACGAAGTGGTGGAGGGTGAGCATGGGTTTCATGCCGTGGCTGATGATGCAATCGGCGATGTTTTTGTAGTGGTCGATGGCGGCTTGGTTGAAGTGGCCGCATTCGGGCTCGACGCGGGCCCAGGAGACGGAGAAGCGGAAGAGTTTGACGCCGAGTTTGGCGGCGGAGGCGATGTCGTCGTGGTAGCGGTTCCAGAAGTCGGTTGCTTTGCCGCGCGGGGTTAGGCCTTGGCAGCGTTCCCAGAGATCCCAGATGTCCTCGTGGAGTGGGTCGTGGGCTTCGGTTTGGTGGTCGGCGTTGGCGGTGCCGAAGAGGAAGTTTTCCGGGAACTTCATGATGGCCTTGCTGGTTGGGTTCCGTTGCAAGGGAGGGGAGTGGTGTTATTTGGGGATTTTGAGGGATTGGCCTAGGCGGATGATGGTGCCTTTGAGGCCGTTGGCTTTTTGGATGCTGGAGACGGAGCAGCCGTAGCGGCGTGAGATGCCGGAGAGGGTGTCGCCTTTTTTGACGGTGTGGCGTACGACTTTAGGAGGGGCTGGTTTGGGTTTTGGTTTTGGTTTGGCGGAGACTTGGGTGGGTTTGGGTTTCACCTGAGAGGTGGTCTGCGGCTTTGGTTGGACGACGGTGATTTCCGGTTCTGGTTCCGGTGTGTTGTTGCTGGCGAGTTCGGTAGGTTTCGGTTTGGAGGTTGGGCTGGAAGGTTTGTACCATTTGTGGGGTTTATCGACCCAGTCCTCGATGTAGTTGCCGCGGCTGTCGAAGGGGCCGGTTACGACGTTGGTGGCGGGGGCGGAGCCCATCTCGCATTGGGTGAGGAGCGGGATGGTGGAGAGGGTGATGAGCAATTTATAAGGGAGGCGCACGTGAAGAAGATGGTGGGATATTTTGGAAAAGCCAAGCATAGTTGGAGGGTGGGAGGATTTTTTTGTGAGGGAGATGGTGGTGTGATCCATTTCAAAATAGAGAAGAAACAGGTGACATGGGAGAGGTGAGGTGGCTATGAAGTGCGCCCCGATGAGTTTGGTGAATGAATCGCGATCGACGCTGCGGCTGGCATTTCCTCTGATGATAGGTCAGGTGAGCCAGATGCTGTTGGGTGTTGCGGACACGATGATGGTCGGTCAGTTGGGGGTGACGGAGCTGGCGGTTCTGACGTTTGCGAATTCGTTGTTTTATGTGCCGTTTGTTTTCGGGATGGGGATGTTGACGGCGGTATCGGTTTTTACGGCGAGTGCGAGCGGTGCGGGGGATGAGGCGATGGGGAGGGCGAGTTGCCGGGAGGGGATGTATGTGGCGGTGGTGCTGGGGTTGTTGTTGTGTGGGTTGATGGTTTTGGTTTCGATGAATTTGGGGATTTTCGGGCAACCGGAGGAGGTAGAGGGGAGGACGGGGGTGTATTTTCAGATTGTGATGGTTTCGTTGGTGCCTGGTTTGATGTCGATGGTTTTGAAGAATCATGCGGATGCGTTGGGCAGGCCGTGGTTGCCGTTTTGGATATTTTTGGCGGGGGTTTTGCTGAATGTGTTTTTGAATTGGGTGATGATTTATGGGAATTTGGGATTTCCGGCGTGGGGCCTTGAGGGTGCGGCGGTGGCGACTTTGATTTCTCGGGTGGGGATTTTGGTGGGGATGTTTGTGTGGTTGTATGGGGTTGAGGAGATGCGGAAGTGGGTTCCGTATCATTGGTTCAAGATGCCGCCGTGGGTGGAGATGAGGAGGTTTCTGGGGATTGGGTTTCCGGCGAGCATGCAGATGATTTCCGAGGTGTGTGCGTTTTCGGCGGCTGGTTTGATGATGGGGGCACTGGGTGAGACGGCGATGGCGGCGCATCAGATTGCGTTGATGAGTGCGGCGACGGCGTTCATGGTTCCGTTGGGTTTGTCGATGGCGCTGAGTGTGAAGATGGGGGAGGCGAGGGGTGCAGGGCAGTGGGACAGGATGCGGAAGATTGCGATTTCCGGTTGGGTTATGGGGGCTGGGTATGCGTTGGTGGGGGCGTTGTTTTTTCTATTCTGTGGGGAGTGGTTGGCGGGGTTGTATATTGATGAGTTGCCGGTGATCAGGTTGGCGGCGGCGATGATGGTGGTGGTGGGTGTGTTTCAGTTGTTTGACAGTTTGCAGGTTGCCTCTGTGGCGATGTTGAGAGGTTTGCATGATGTTACGATTCCGGCGTGGATGGGTTTTGTGGCGTATTGGTTGATAGGGATTCCTGTGGCTTGGCTGCTTGCGAGGTGGGTGGGGATGGGAGCGGTCGAGGTGTGGTGGGGGTTGGCGGTTGGATTGATGGCGTCGTGTTTCATGCAGGGGCCGAGGTTGTGGAGGATGACGAGTGCGGGGAAGCTGCCTAAAGTTCCTTGATGTCCGGGTAGATGGATTTCGCGCCGCTGAGTTTCCATGCGATGAAGGTGGCGATGGCGAGGGGGGCGGTGATTTTCCAGCCGAGGAGTTCGATGCCGAGGGCGATGGAGGCGATGGGGGTGTTGGTGGCGGAGGCGAAGAGGGCGATCATGCCGATGGCCGCGAAGAGGTTGATGGGTGCGCCGAGAAACCATGCGAGGGAGTTTCCGAGGGCGGCACCGATGAAGAGGAGTGGGGTGACTTCGCCGCCTTTGAAGCCTGCGGCGAGGGTGATGATGGTGAAGATCATTTTCCAGAGCCAAGCGGTGGCGGGGGCGTGTGTGTCCGAGTGGAAGAAGCGAGGGAGGGTTAGGGAGTTTTGGGATTCGGCAAGGACGCCGAGGCCGAGGTAATCGGAGCGACCGATGAGGAGGAAGAGTGCGATGATGAGGAGGGCTCCGACGAAGGCGCGGGTGGCTTCGTGGGGGAGGTATTTTTTGAATTTTTCCGAGGCGAGGTGGGAGAGGGAGATGAATAGGCGGGCGACGAGGGCGATGAGGAGGGATAGGAGGAGGACTTTCCATGAGATAGATAGCCAGGAGGAGAAGGAGGCGGGGAGTTGGATGATTGGGTAAAGAGTGTGGTGGCTGCCCCATGCTAGGCAGATGTGGTGGGCGGCGTAGGCGGTGAGGAGGCAGGGGATGATTTTGGGGCTGATGATGCGGCGGCGGATGAATTCGAGTGCGAAGATGGCACCTGCGATGGGGGTGGCGAAGACGGCGGCGAAGCCAGCGGCGATGCCGCAGAGGAGGAGGAGTTGTTTGCCGTTGCGGGATGGAGGGATGAAGTTTTGGAGGGAGGAGGCGATGCCCGCGCCCATTTGGACGGCAGTGCCTTCGCGGCCTGCGGAGGCTCCGAAAAGGTGGGAGCCGAGGGTGGAGATGAGGATGCTGGGTGCGAGGCGGCGGGGGATGCGGTGGGTGTGTGGATTTTTGGATGAGGTGAGGATGAGATGGTTTGCGGAGTTTACGGAATTTCCGTGGTGACGGTAGTAGAAGCCGATGGCGATGCCGTAGATGGGGAGGAGGAAGACGAGCCAGTTGTTAGAGAAGCGTAGGAGAGTGACGGCATCGAGGCTCCAGAGGAAGAAGGCTGCGGCGGAGCCGACCAGCGCGGAGAGAGCGGTGAGGGTGAGGAGCCATCGGATGAGTTTGGCGGTGAGCATCTGGATGGTTTCAAGTTGGCATGATAGGGGAGGATGTGAACTTGAAACTTGGCAGGAGGTTAATTCGGAGAGATGGTTGGGGCATGGTAGGCAGAAAATCCATGGCGCTTGCGGAGTTGGTGGAGCGGGTCGGGCGGGTTGACCGGGTGGGTATTGAGGAGCGGGTTGCGAAGTACGGGACTCGTAGTATCAAGAAGGCCTCGAAGGTGTTTGGATTGAAGATGGCGGTGAGCATGGTGGATTTGACGACGCTGGAGGGGAAGGATACGAGTGGGAAGGTGGAATCGTTGTGCCACAAGGCGTTGCGGCCGCATGATGATGAGGATATTCCGATGGCGGCGGCGGTGTGTGTCTATCCGTCGATGGTGAAGCACGCGGCGCGGGTGGTGAAGGGGACGGGGGTGAGGATCGCATCAGTGGCGACGGCGTTTCCCTCGGGTCAGGCACCGTTGCGGACGAGGTTGGCGGAGGTGAAGGCGGCGGTGGGGGATGGAGCGGACGAGATTGACATGGTGATCAACCGCGGGGCGTTTTTATCGGGGGAGGTTGCGTGTGTGCAGGATGAGATTTCGGCGGTGAGGGATGCTTGTGGGGGAGCTGTTTTGAAGGTGATTTTGGAGACGAGCGAGTTGGAGACTTATGACAACATTCGTGCGGCTTCTTTTTTGGCAATGGAGGTTTTGCGTGAGGGGGATTTCATCAAGACCTCGACGGGGAAGACATCGGACAATGCGACCTTGGGGAACAATCAGGTGATGTTGGAGGCGATCCGTGATTTTTATTTCGCGACCGGGAAGGAGATTGCGATGAAGCCGGCGGGGGGGATTCGGACGGCGAAGCAGGCGTTGACGTTTTTGGTGGCGGTGAAGGAGACTTTGGGGGACGGGTGGTTGAACAACCGGAGGTATCGGTTCGGGGCGTCTTCGGTTTTGAATGATTTGGTGAGGCAGTTGGTGAAGGAGAAGACGGGGGTTTATCAGGCGCCGTATGTGTTTAGTGAGGCGACGGGGGGGTATTAGATCGGAGATCAGAGATCAGAGATCAGAGATCAGAAGTTGGTTGTCCGGGAGGTGTAGAAAACGGCGGATTCGGATCCGCCGCTCCTTTTTAGAGATTGGAAGAAAGGGATTGAAAATCCCTTCTCCATATTTGTTAGGCTCCGGGCAGTTCGGTGAAGCCTTCTAGTTTGCGTATGCGGGTGGGGTGGCGCATTTTGCGGTGGGCTTTGGCTTCGAGTTGGCGGATGCGTTCGCGGGTGACTTGGAATTGGCGGCCGACTTCTTCGAGGGTGCGGGAGTAGCCGTCTTTGAGGCCGAAGCGTTGTTC
>JBGSRM010000322.1:0-3894 GCA_041737575.1 Akkermansiaceae bacterium | reverse complement strand
CAGGTTGCAGTTGTTGCCGGACATGATGACGAAGGGGGATTCCACGCCTATGCCGTGGTGTGTTTCGCCGTTTTCCGGGAAATACATGATCATAGTGTTGTCAAACATGGTGCCTTTTCCTTCGGGTGTTTGTTTGAGTTTTTCGACGATGGTTTTGATTTGATTGACGTGGCTGATGCGTATTTGTTCGCGGGTCATCCAGGCGGGTACGCCGCCGAAGGCTTCGTCGTGTCCTAATGGGTGAATTCCGACGCGATCTGTTTCATTGCCGGGGAGGCCGGTGATGGGTGTGCCGAGGTCGTCGATGGTGTAAGTAACGACGTTGGTTAAGCCGGCTTTCATGGCAGCTATCAGGACGTCTGTCATGGCTGCTTGTTTTTCAGGGGTGCTGGCGTTTTCTCCGCCGTTGGCGTGGATGGGATCGAGTGTGGGGAGGTGTTGGGCGAGAGAACCGGAAAGGGCGATGAGTTTTTTGTTTCGTTCGCGGATGGCGTCGATGGATTCTATCTGGGCTTCCTGGCGTATTTTTTCGCGGCCAATGACGCCCGTGGCTTTCATGCCTTCCTTGCTTTGCAAGAACGAGAGCATGTCATTGTCCGAGTTGACGGCATCCGGGTTGAGAACGGATTTAAAGAGTTCGCTTCGTGCGGTGTCCGGATCGGCGTAGCAGTAATTGCGGGTTTGAGGAGCGGGGGCGGAGTAGCCCGATACGATGCCTGTGCGACCGTCAGCGAACGAGAGTTCGACGTGTCCGAAAGGGGATGGGAAGAGTTTGGCGAGTTCGAAGTCGATGGTGGTGCGTTTGATGGCGCTGAGGGTGTTTCTTTTTGAATTGAAACAGCCCATGACGGAGGAGAAGGAAAAGTGGACGTTTTCACTCATTTTGGCCGAAAGGCCCTGAAGGATGGTCATGTTTTCCTTGTGGTCGTCCAGTCCGCGCAGCCATTTCGGGAGTTCATGTTTATCGAGATCGACTTCGAGGGCTTGTTTGTTTTCGTCGAGTGCTTTGTCCTTTGCCGAGAAGTTGCGGAGGGCGGTTTCCAAGGGGCGAATGCCGCTTGATTTGCGAATGAAGATGAAGCGTTTGGGAATTCCAGTGCTGCCTGTGGCGGCGAAGAGCTGATTGAAGGAAGGGGCCAAGGCCATGGCACCGGCGCCGAGCACGGATGTTTTCAGGAAGTTTCTTCTGCTGTTCATGGAGTTAATTTTCTATGTTTTTGCGGTAAATGAATGAATCTGAAGTGAGTAATGAGATGATGACGGCATCGAAGCTACCTCCATTTTCGATATAAGCCTGCTCGGCATCGATAAGGGTTTTTGAATCGGAAAGGAACTCATTTCGGCCCATAAAATATCGGAAGGCGTGGCGGATAATCGACTGACGCACGCGTTGTGATTTTGCCAGGCGTTCTGTGAGGTCGATGGCGTCTTTTATTTCGCCATCTAACGAGGTGTCTCCGGTGCCTTCCAGGAATCCGGTGGAGTTGACTGGCAGAGTTTTGTATATGTCGCGGGTGTCCGATAGAAGAGTGCCTTTGTCCGGGTTTTTCTTAATCAGGTTGCTGGGATATTCGAGGGATTCTTCGACACGGAAACGACCGAAGTCGTCGTAGGATTCGAATGCGTAGCCGAGGGGATTCATTTTTTCGTGGCAGCCCCAGCAGGATTTGGCTTCGGTGGCGCTGGCCAGACGGTCACGGAGGGTTTTGTTGTGGTCTTCCGGGATGACGGCGTCGACGGTGATGGGCACATCGGGGATGGTGCCTGCGAGTAATTTTTCACGCACCCATTTGCCGCGGTGGATGGGATCGGTTTCGGTATTTTTGGCATTGGCGATGAGCCAAGCGGGGTGTGTGAGGATGCCTTTGCGGTTGGCTACTTTTGCGGGCTGGGTGGTTTGATAGTCCCAGTTGTTCAGATCGAAGTTGAAGAAATTAGCAACATTGTAGCCGAACATGAAATCGTATCCGTAGCCACGATAGAGATCGAAGGGTGCGGCTTCTTTTTGTCCTTTGTCGAGTCGGGCTGTGATTGACTCCATGGATATTTTAAACAACTGGATGGTATTTCCTTGGCGATTTCTAGCAGCGAGATTGTCCGGATTGACGCCGCGCATTTTTACTTCGCGGAGGAAGTCGGCGTGTTTTACGAGGTCATCGTTGGTGAAATTTTTCCAGTCGAGGTCTTTGAAGTATGCGTAGATGCTTTTGATTCTATCGGAGGCTGCCTGCATGCGTTCGTTGTCGCCATCGTGGTAAACGTAGAACTTATCGGTGGTGAGCAGTTCCTCGAAGACGTTCTGATCTTTTTCCAGGATGTATTCGACGGTTCTATCCGTCTCACTTAGGAGGCGTGATGTCGCATCTCCGAGCCTGTCTGTTCCGAAGCGTTTTTCATCTTTGAAAATCGTGATCGAGGCGGGGTATCCGAAAAACTCGCGGAAGAAGCGCAGCTTGCGTATGGCTGTGTTGGTGGTGTTATCCGAGAAATTATTGTCGGTCAGGATGGGATCGATGAAGTAGTGGGTATCTCTTTTTTTCAAGATGCGGATGACTTCGCGTTTGTAATCCTCACGGGTGTTCAGTTTGCCGTTTTGAGCGGCCAGGATCAATTCCGGATCGGGGCTTTGATCTGTTAGAGCGTAGGCGATGGCGTAGCTGGCATCGCGTGGGGAGAGCATTTTCCTGCAATGTTCATCTGCTTGTCCGGTGCCGAATTCATGGCGGTAGGCGAACTCGGTTGTGAGGATGAAGGTTTGGATGAGTTTCTGAATGGCTTTGCGGCGACCGAGTTTGGTGATGTAGGATTTTGAGAGTTCCAGGTATTCTTCGACCTCGGATGATGTTGGAGGGCGTTCGAGGATTTGTGTGCAGAGTTGAGTAACGAGATCGGTTAGGAGTTGATCAGAGGGGAGGCCGGAGGCGTTGCGTTCTTGTTCAAATTCCTGTTCCCAGGATGTCATGCACTTTTCAATCAATTCAGAATAGTGATCGCCTTGTTTGCGGTTCATTTTGATGGATGTGCGGATCAGCTCCATTTCGGAATCCGGGAGAGGCACAAGGGGTTTGGGTTTGTATTTATTGGAATCTTTTGCGGCGATTCCGCGAAGCTCGGGCATGTAGTCGCGGAGAATGGTCATGCGCCCTTGGATTGTCCGTTCGAAATCGCCGAAGTAGAACCATGTGCGCTCACATAGCTCGCGAAATTCGTCATCGGATTTTTTTCCGTGCTGGGGATCCAGTAGCAATTGATAGACTGTGATGTCAGCCTCAAGGCTTTTAAGCATGTTCTGAGCAACGTGGATGGGTGCTTTTTTGTAGGTTTCCCCTTTAGCGAGTTCTTCTATTGGTTTGAGTTCGACAGGCTTGAAGGCTGGGAGGAGGGATTCATTTTTGTCACCATATATATCGTAGCAAAGATTCGCGATGGAGTTTTCCAGGAAGAGGCGACGGGAGGTTAGGGTGGCTTGATGGCTGTCTTCGAGTGCCATGATTTGATTGATGGCGGGAACGTATTTGCTTCCTTTGCGTTTCACCAAATCGTTGGTGATGAATTCGGATGTTTTTTGAGCATTGGTCAACATGCTGGACAAGTGGCCGCCTGTCAGATCTTCGTTGGCGTAGTATCTGACGCCGGAAACGTTCGGCAGAAGAAATGGGTTTGCCAGGCTGAGGTTTTGAATTTTGCTGCCACCTAAGACGGTGATTTTTTGTTCGTTGCGTTTTCCTTGAGTGGTTTGCTCCAGGAGACGATGGAATTTGGCGTTGAAGATGTATTCGCTGATGAGCCAGCGGCGGTCGTAGGTGAAGGCGGGTAGGTTTTTGAATTCGCCGGAGAAGAGTTTTTCGTGATTGATGTAGTTTCCGAATTCGGGCTTCTGGAGTTTTTCTTCCA
>JBGSRM010000301.1:0-3620 GCA_041737575.1 Akkermansiaceae bacterium | reverse complement strand
GATGGATTTCCAATCCTTCGAGGACGCGGAGGATGATGTTTCAATCCGCGCCCCCTCGCGTGAGGGGGCGATTTAAGACGCACGCACCAGCACCTCACCCGTATGAGTATCAATCCGCGCCCCCTCGCGTGAGGGGGCGATAGCGGAGGATTCTACGCAAGGTTTTACAAGGGTTTCCAGTCTTGTTTCCGCGAACCTAGTTTTTAGTGATGTCAAAGAGCTGATAAATGCGTTGGAAAATGGCGCGACCGCTTGGGGTTCGCGGGGTCGCTTAGAGGATGAGCGGGCCTTCGATGTTGTAGTCATCGTTTTTGCCGTGGTGATCAACCTTTTGCTCCCAGTTTTTTCCAAGATGGTAGATTCTAATGCTGTCGGTTTCCATGTCGATGATGGAAAGGAGTTTTCCTCGGAATTGCACGAATTGGGCGTGATCCATTTTGCACTCGAAGACGGAGTTTTGGACGCGTTGGCCGTAATCGAGGCAGGTTTTGGCGACCTGGCGCAGACGCTTTTGTCCGGCTTTGGTTACGGTGGAAACGTCGTAGGTGAGGAGGATATACATTGTTAAAACTTCAAATTTTAAATTTGCCTGGTGGCTATGAGGGGTGGCTTTGCGGGTTTTGGTTGGCTCGCTATGCTCACATGTCATTCAAATCTCAAGGAAGAGGGTTGGTGTCGTGCATTATTTATTCAGATAGGCGGGGTATGCGTCGTGGTCGCCGCGCAGGTGGCGAGCGAGGAGGCGGGCTTGGATCTGGGGAAGGAGTCCGAATGTGATTTTTTCATCGATGAAGGGATGAACGAGGTCGTCTTGTTTGCGTTCCTGCCATGCGGTGAGGATTTTTTTGCGTGAATCCGGTTTGAGGAAAACAGCACCGCTTTCCTGGATGTCGAAATCATCGGCGCGGATTTGTTGTCGGTTGATTAGGGATAGGGCCAGACGATCTGCGAAGATCGGGCGGAATTCTTCCATGAGATCGAGCGCAAGTGAGTGCCTGCCGGGGCGGGGTTGGTGGAGGAAGCCGGATTGGGGATCGAGTCCGACGGTTTCGCAGGCGGAGCGGCAATCGTGGGCTAGGAGAACGTAGAGGAAAGAGAGTAGGGCGTTGACGCGGTCGAGCGGTGGGCGTTTGGTGCGGCCTTTTAGGAGGAAGGCGGGATCGTCGATGGTGATGAGGTGATTGAAGGCTGCGAAGTATGCGGCGGCGGCCTCGCCTTCGATGCCGCGCAGGGAATCGAGTGAAGTGCAACGAGTGGCGGCGGAGATTCGGGTGGCGAGGAAATCGGTAGTGCGGGTGAGGGCGTGTGCTCGGTCGGGAGATTTCGTGCCGTGATCGCGGGCGGCGCGTTGGAGGATGGTGCGGGTGTTGTGGAGTTTGGCGGCGATCATGTTTTGCGCGATAGAGAGCGATGCGGGTTCGGACTCGGCGCGGCGGTATTGCTCACGGCGCAGGAGGATGTTTCCTGAAATACCGCCGTATGAGCTGGAGATGAATTTTCCGTGGGGCGTTAAAAAAGTGACGGAGACTCCGTGTTCATGGCAGCCAGCCATCAGGCTGGCGGAGACGGTGGTGTCCCAGCCGAAGGTGACGATGCCTTCCAAGTTATGGAGTGGGACGCGAAGTTTGGTTTCGCCTTCGTGACGGATTTCGACGGCGGCTCCGTCCTTGCGGAGGTAGGCTCCTTCGAGGGTGATGTATAGGGTGTTGAGGTGCTTTTTCATCTAAATTTCAAAATTCAAGGTTCAACTCTCTAGGGAAGATGGGTCGGCTGATGCCTCCGAATTCAAGCGGCTCTGGAACCATGAGGCGGCTCCGCGTTTCAGACGGAGGGCTTTGGGTTGGCAGAGCTCGATGAGGGAGCAGGCGTCGCAGCGGCGTGGGTCGTATTCCGCGGTGGGGGTGATGCTGGTGGTTTTCATATCATGGACGGCGGCGATGGTGGAAAGGGTGAGGTCGCGGAGTTCGTTATTAAGGCGGACTTCGGTGCGGCGGCGGGTTGTTCCGTAGAAGATGAGGGCGGTGGGGATTTCCGTTTGGAACATTTCCTCAAGGCAGAGGGCTTGGGCGCAGACCTGGACTTCATCGGCACGGTGGGCTTTGGGTTTTCCGCGTTTGTATTCGACGGGTGTGTAGCGGTCATCCCTTGATTTCTCCACGATGTCGCAGATGCCGGTAAGGCCGAGTGTTTCCGAGGAAACATTCAGGTGGCGGAGGATGGAGCCGGAAGCGCGATGCTCATCAGGGCCTTCGTTGGCTTTTTTGTGAAGGAGCTGGCCTTCAGCGGTGAATCGGTTCTCCGCCCAGACCTGCTCGTTATGGATGAGGGCGCACTGGCGCGGGCAGTAGAGCCAGTGCTGGAGGGCTGAGATGGGGATTGAATCCATGGTTTCTGGGGTTGTGAAGTTGACTGTATGCAGTTTTTCAGTAATATGCATACGTGACTCAGGTGACTGTCAGAAATATTGAAGATGAATGGGTGGAGATGGCGAAGGCTGAGGCTATTGCCCGTAAGGTATCGATGAATTCGGTTTTAAAGGAGGCGATCGCTCGGGGACTTGGGGTGAAGATGGCCAAAGCTTCAAATGGGCTTGAGAAATTTGCGGGATGTATGCCGTTTGAGTCGGATGAGGAACGGAAGCAATGGGATGAGCATTTAGCGGATTGCGCCCGCATTGATACCGAGGAGTGGAAATGACGGTTGTTCTTGATACAAATACATATTCGGAGTGGGTGCGGGATGGTCGATGGGCAGAGATGATCGGACGAGCGACTTCCATCCTCGTTCCGGCACCTGTCCTCGGAGAGTTGAGGGATGGTTTTTTAAAAGGTTCAAGAGCCTTACAGAATGAGGAAACTCTGATGGAATTTCTAGCATGTGACATGGTTGCTGTTGCTTATATTGGGGAGGAAACCAGCCATCTTTATGCACGTTTTAAGAACGAGCTCCGTAGAAAAGGCAAACCGATCCCGATCAACGATATTTGGATCGCCGCCGTCGTCCATGAGTCGGGCGGAACCCTGCTCACAGGCGACAGACATTTCGAATTCCTCGATGGGCTCAAAGTTTGTTTTGGTGATGCGCATTAGATTATTTAGATGCTTCTTCGATAAGTTGGTGCAAAACATCTTCATCCAATACTCCGGCGATGTAGTGGGCGGTGGCTGATGAGACCTCACGCAGAAGGATGGGTCTGAGATCCGCGAACAAAGCAGTGCTCAATTGACGACCCATCTCCGCGAAAGTGTTGCCGTTGAAAAACAGAAACGGTGCGGAGCGGTGCATCTGGCGGAGAAACGCAAAGGTTTCTGCCAATGTCATTTCTTGCTGCCGTTGCTCTTCCCAGCGGATTGCGCACGCTTGGTGAGTTTCCGAATTAAATCCGTGTTGCGCTCGACCTCGCTCGCACGCTCGCTGGTTGAGGCCGATGACAAGCTGCCAGTTCCAGTTTTTGAGAAAAGCGGCTCGGCTTTGTAGCGGTGATTGTTCGTCTCCACGCTCTTCATCACATCCTCGGGACGGAGTTTCTGCAGAAGATCGGTGCGGAGTTTCATCGTTCATGAAGGTAATCGGAATTTCGGTCAGGTCAATACAGGGTCATGTTCGGTTAGCGAGGACAT
>JBGSRM010000227.1:0-8949 GCA_041737575.1 Akkermansiaceae bacterium | reverse complement strand
TCTATCGTCCGATTGATAATCCCCTTAAAAAACTGATCATCTTTTGAAAAAATCCTTCGACCTTTCCCTTTTTTCGCCCACACATCGACTGCAATTGATTCAATATTAAAGAAGGTAGTCTCAGGTAAATCTCGGAATGTAGGGTATGTCCTCCCCGCCTCCTTAATCGCAAAAGTTTCCTCCAAAGGCCAAATGTCAAATTCCCACTTTAACGATCCAGAGTGCGAACCAATTCTACCTAATTTTAGTCCACCAAATCTAGTATAGCGCTCAATGTATGGTTTGAATACCTCCTCCAAATCAGTGAGGCGTGCACCTTGGGTTACAATGTCAATATCGCGCGGGCGTCCTGGGGTATTTTCTCTCACTCGAGACCAGAGCAGCGAACGTAACGTTCCTCCAAAGAAGACTGCCTGCCATCGCCTCTCTCTTATTTCGTTGACTGTTTCTGAAATAGCTTCTTTCCAACTACCTGCGCCCCTTCGACAAAAAGCAGCGATTTCTGCACGAAGTGCTTTCTTTAAAGATAGGATTTGAGTTTTTTCATCCATTTTTCAACTCACTATGAAGCTTCTTTGCGAACGTGTCTGTCATTCCGCAAACGTAGTCGGTCACTAGTTGCAGTCGGTGATAATCAGCCGGTATCTCTGGGTATGAGATCCTTGAGTGTACGTAAACATTCAAATAATTATCCGAAAATAACTTGGCTAGCTTCGCCCCAAAAGATCGTCCTTCTATCTTCCCTTGGCTATCAAGCGCCTGTGCACCCTCCCAAAATAAATCCATAAGATCCTGAATAATCTCTCGACCCATCAGCTCCAGCTTAAGATTGGATGGGGTTGCGTAAATTCTCTTGGCACCAATTTCTTTCTTCAGGCATTTGACAACATCCTTGCTAGCACTCGACTTGATTAGTTCACCATTGAATGTGCCTGCCATGATCGCTGGATAATTATCTTTGAAAGCTTCGATGCAATCGCGGACGAATCGACCTATGGCGGCAGTCCGGAAGGCGGATGCATGACGATCATCAGGCAACCTAGATGGAACGTTATCGCGACCAGCTGCGAGAATCTTATCCTTGGACGTTATCAACTCTTTCACCACGCAGCCGCCATGTTCCTCCAGAATTATCTGAACTTCTTGCCATGACATTATCCCCTTCTTGATTCCATCCTCCATATCAGCCACCGAATAAACGATATCGTCTGCTGCCTCGACTAGGAATGTCAGAGGATTACGCGCATTACCAGTCCCTGTACTATCGCGAATTTGATCTATCAAAGTTCCCTCGGACGAGAAAAAGCCCGGTTTTGAGTGAGCATGATTTTCAGCATTCTCTTTTGCTTCAGTAGATGAAGCCGTGTATTTGCAGGCAGCAGAGAGAGTTCCAAAAGTCAGATTGAGACCATGATGGTCAGCAAGAACCTGAAGCTTTGAAACAAGTCTCAAGGTCTGCGCATTACCCTCAAACATCAGGAAATCATTAACTCTTTTTGGGTCTCCGAGTCTCTTAAACAGCGAGTCACAGAGTGTGGTATCCTTGCTAAAAGTGCGTTGGAACCACTCTTGGATTGCCGCCTCGCCGGAATGTCCAAAGGGAGGGTTGCCAAGATCGTGAATTAAACCACAAGTCGCAGCAATAGCCTCAATTTGTCGATCCATTCCAACTTCGAAGGTCGCATCATTATCATGCAACCATACAGCAGCTCTCATAGCTAAACCGCGGGCTACCGACGAAACTTCCAACGAGTGGGTTAACCGTGTTCTCACAGAATCGATCGGCTCGAGAGGAAAAACCTGCGCTTTGTCCTGCAAACGCTTCAGGGGTGTCGAAAAAATTGCCCGATCATAGTCTCGCTCAAATTGATCGCGGTGGTCACCCTCGCTGGTCGATTCTCTAGGACGTTCTTTATTGAGTAGCTCTTTCCAATTCATTGAAGCTGTTTGTTGGGATGAAAATTTCTATTTGGATGCTCCAGAAGAAGAGCATCACGAAGCGTGGCGAGCGTCCATGTTGTTCTAGAGCTGGTCGTCCTCCGCCTGGTGCTTACCATCGGACACCAGCTTAGTGCTGGGGGATTTTGTTTCGCTGGCAAGCTTCATACGGAAAGACTTTCGATCTCTATTTCTAGCCACACGACACCGTGCGGAAAGGAAAAACTCAGGGGGATTCGGGATTAGATTTGGAGGAGGATGGGATGGAGGCGGGATGGGGCATGACAGAAGAAAAAGCTGAAACACGGAAATGCTAAAAGCAGAACGAGCGTTAGCGAGTTGGTTTTTTGCGAAGCGTAATGGCTTGGACGGAGCGAAGCGGAGTCAAACGCTGAAATCAGACGGGTAGCAGGATGGATTCCTTTCCAGGGTGCCTACACTAAGGATTGTTGTATGAGCAAGCTGTCGCAAATGGGACGAATTTAACCGCCAAGACGCCAAGTCCGCCAAGGAAATTCCAAAAAGGCTCCCGTCAAACCCACTTTCAAACCCTGCCAACTCGATTTTCCATTTCTTTAACTTGGCGCACTTGGCGCACTTGGCGTCTTGGCGGTGAAAAAAACTCTTCCTTCACATATTTGGGGTCCGGCGTCGCATCTTAACATTTTCGCAAATTTTCAACTCCCCCCTTCCCAATTCGCCCCTCAATCTCCCCAATCGCCCACTCCGCATGCTCGGAAATCAGCTCATCCCCCTCCTCCACAGCCCTTCTCAACCCCTCCAAATCCTCTTCCCCACCCGTATTCCCCAAAGCCACACAAACATTCCTCAAAAATCGCGACCGCTTGATTCTCTTGATCGGAGACTTCGCAAACATCCGCCGAAACCCCTCCTCATCCATCGCCAAAAAATCCCTCAACCGATTCACAAAAATCTCCTCCCGCGCATGAAAGCGAATCTCACTGGACTCCTTCGCAAATCGATTCCAAGGACAAACCGCCAGACAATCATCACACCCGTAAATCCGATCCCCCATCGCCCTTCGGAACTCCTCTGGAATCGCCCCCTTGTGCTCAATGGTTAGATACGAAATACACCGCCTCGCATCGACCTTATGCGGAGCCACAATCGCTCCCGTAGGACAAGCATCCATACACCGCGTGCATTTCCCACAATGATCCCCAAACGGCACATCCGCCTCCAAATCCAAAGTCGTCAGAATCTCAGCCAGGAAAAACCACGTCCCCATCCTCCGATGAATCTGCACCGTCGATTTCCCATTCCAACCCAGCCCTGCATCCGTCGCAAAATCCCTCTCCAACACCGGCCCGGTATCCACATAATACCTCTGAACCCCGCCAAGCTCCACCAACGCCGCATCAAACTCCTTCAACCTCTTTTCTAACAAATCATGGTAGTCGTCATTCCATGAATACCGCGCGATCCGATACCCCCCCGGATGACCCTCAGGAAACGGGCTCTCCCCAGTGAAATAATTCACCGCCAGACAAATCACCGCCCTACACCCCGGTAAAACCTCCCGAGGATCACACCGCCGCGCGGGATTCCTCTCCATCCACGCCATATCTCCATGAAACCCCTTCTCCAACCAATCCTCAAATTCATCCGCATGGCTCGCCCGCTTCGCCAATCCAATCCGGCAATCATCAAATCCAAGCCGCCCCGCGATCTCCTTCACCCGTAAAACCATCCCGCTCATGCTAAATTCGTGAAAAAATATCGCGCACTCTCCAAAATTCCCGTCGCGATCTCACTCGAGTCCAAACCCGTCGTATCCACCTTCAAATGCGCTGTCTCCCGATACCACGCCTCCCGCTCCGCCAACAACCTCACAATCCGCTCACGCGCATCCTCATGATTCAACAATGGCCGATCCCGATTCCGCGATGTCCTGTCCAAAATCACATCCACCGGCGCATCCAACCAAACCACATACCCCATCTTATGCAACAAAGTCCGATTCTCCGCTCGGATCACAATCCCTCCTCCCGTCGATATGATCATCCGCTGATCCACCTGCTTTGCGATTTCTAACAACTGCATCGTCTCGAAATCACGAAACGCCTCCTCTCCCTCCTCCTGAAATATCTCTGCGATTCTTTTCCCCATCGATTCCTCAATCAGCCGATCCGTATCCGCCAGCACATACCCCAATCGCTGATGAAGCTCACGCCCCACTGTCGATTTCCCACTCCCCATAAATCCGATCAGAACAATGTTCTTCGGCACGTTTTCCTGCTCACTCATGCTGCCATCCTACATCCATCTCCCACAAACAAGAAACCGCAAAATCACCACATCCGACCTTAAGACCTTCCGACTTTTAGACTTTCAGACTTTCAGACTTTTCGACATCCTAACCCCATGCCCGAAATCCATTTTGAACAATCCACATGGTTGGGCATCTCCATCATCATCGCCTTCTATCTCTTCGGATTCCTTCACATCCTCCACGCCTTGATGAACACACGCACCGCCCAAGGCACCATCGCCTGGGTCGTTTCCCTCATGTTCATGCCCTTCCTCGCCATACCACTTTACTGGCTCTTCGGCCGTGACAAATTCAGCGGCTACGTCCGCGCCCGCCGCGGCAACGACGCCGAACTCAAAAAAATCGCCAAAAATATGCGCGATTCCCTCGCGGAATACTCCATCGACCTTCCCGAGGAAGACATCTTCGAGCGCAACGCCGAGGAACTTGGCGGACTCCCCTTCACCAGAGGAAACCAACTCGAACTGCTCATCAACGGCGACCAAACATTCGACCGCATCTTCGCCTCCCTCGCCGCCGCCAAAGACTATATCTGCATCAATTTCTACATCGTGAAAAACGACAAGGTCGGACGTAAATTCCAAAGAACTCTCATCGAAAAAGCAAAAGCCGGGGTCCGCGTTTACTTCCTCTTCGATGAAATCGGCTCCCACAAACTTTCCCACACCTACCTCAGCGAACTCAAAGACGCCGGCGTCAACTGCCAATCCTTCGGTGCCAACCGCTTCTGGTGGTCCCGTCTCCAAATCAACTTCCGCAACCACCGTAAAATCGTCGTCATCGACGGCACCGAAGCATTCCTCGGCGGCCTCAACGTCGGCGAAGAATACCTCGGCCTCAGCAAAAAATTCGGCCCATGGCGCGACACACACCTCCGCATACGCGGCCCCGCCGTCCAATCAACCCAACTCATCTTTCTTGAAGACTGGTTCTGGGCCAGCGACCAAGTCCCCGATCTCACATGGAAAACCGACCCAGCACCCGAGAATCAAATAGCCGCCATCATACCCACCGGCCCCGCCGACCCTCTCGACTCATGGGAAATGCTCGTCATCGAAGCCGCCAACTCCTCACGCCAACGCCTCTGGATCACCAGCCCCTATTTCGTCCCAGACCTATCGATCATCAAAGCCCTCCAACTCGCCGCCATGCGCGGCGTCGATGTCCGCATACTCTTACCCAACCGCCCGGATCATTTCATCGTCTGGCTTTCCGCTTTCGCATACTACGAGGAGGCAATCCCCTTCGGCGTGAAACTCTTCCGCTTCCAAGCAGGATTTCTCCATCAAAAAGTCATGCTCATCGATGACCGCATCGCCACCATCGGCACCGCAAACCTCGACAACAGATCCTTCCGACTCAACTTTGAAATCACTGCCTTCTGCTCGGATCAAAAATTCATCCGCGAAGTCCGCGAAATGCTCGAAAACGATTTCTCCCAATCAACCGAAACGTCTGTAGAGGAATTCACCGCGCGACCATTACTCTTTCGTGCTGCCTGCCGCGCCGCCCGCCTCACCGCCCCTCTCCAATAATACGTGTGCTATCGGGAAGCCACGTCCGACAAATCAGGACGCTGACGCAGGATATTCGCATACATCTGACGACAATGCGCATAACTGGTCCGCTTGCTCAATATCTCCGCACTCCGCTTGAAAGATCCCCACTGCACCACACTGATTTCCACATTGCGCCGACCCCACGCATTCATCGAAGCCTTGCACGGATGATACAAATCCAACGTCCCCGTCCCTGCCAATGCGGAACCATAATCATCCACCACATACAACTGCGATAGCCCCTTGATACGGAATACCGTCCCCACCGGATAAAACGACCAGTCAGCCGCAACACTCCTCACCTTCGGCGTATACAACAAATTCGTTCCTATCGCATTCTTGCTGCCGTAAACAATGTGGTCATCCTCGGAACATGTGTATGCCGTCGTCCTCGCCACACGGTTACGCTCGGAAAACGAATAAATCGGCATCGAATGCTTGTCTTTTGGCTTGTTCGCCGCTCCCGCTACCAAAACCGATGACGGCGGCGGTGCCAGAACCACAACCTCTTGTTTCAAACTCCCTTTGTGTTTCACTTTGATCTCGTTCTGGGAGAGTGTCTTGATGCTCGGTCCGCAATTCGTCAGAAATGGAACGCTTAACAGCGCGGCGAATACACAAAATTTGGAAATTCTCATATGGTATTTGTTTTTGAGGAAACCAACTTTTCACCACAACCAGCGGGTTATTGCAAAAAAGTTGCAGTCTGATACCGCAAATGACCCATCTACGCAAACGAAAAAAACATCACATCAAACATCCGTCGAAAATCCCTTGCCAAGCGACCTTGTACCGCCTACCCCAATCACCTCGATATGCCCAGCGTCAACGTAATCAACCTCCGCAAAGGACACGCAGTCCGCCACAACAACGAAGTATGTCTCGTCATCGAACACGAGCTAAAAACTCCGCCACGCATGGCCTCCTACGTCCAGATGTCCATCCGTAGCGTCGCCACCAAGAAAATTTCCAACCTCCGACTCACCTCCAACGACTCCGTCGAAGGCGTCCATCTCGAAAAATCCGGCCACGAGTATTCTTACAAAGACACCGAAGGCTACCACTTCCTCCACCCCGAAACCTACGACGACATGGTCGTTTATGAGGAACTTGTCGAAGGCGTTAAAAATTACCTCATCGAGGGACAGCTCTACAACCTCCTCATCGCCGACGGCATCGTCGTCAGCATCGAACTCCCTCCCACCATGGTCATGACCGTGGCCGAATCCTCCGAAGGCATCAAAGGAGATTCAGCCAACAACGTTTACAAACCCGCCACCATGGAAACCGGCCTCAACGTCAACGTCCCGCTCTTCATCAACCAAGGCGAACGCATCATCGTGAAAACCGAAGACGGAAGCTACCAAGGTCGCTCCAACGACTGATCGCCTCAGCCCCCGCCGAGTTTCTTCTTCACCGCGGCATCCAATACAAATGTTCCGCTGCCATACGGCTTCGGTGCTTCATCCTCGGCAATCTGATACTCGAACGCCTTGACCGGCTTCGTATCAGGAACCTCCGAAAGCAAATACACCCGGATCGTCAGAGCCTCCTTGCCGGTCCCGCCTTCCAGCGGCTTGATCGAATACTGAACCTCGTTCACACCATCGCGCCCACCTCCTAGCACGGTTTCTGCTTCCTTTGCATTTGCAAATCGATGCCTGCTCACCTTGTTCACCTGCACCTCCACCTCCCTGCCCGGGCAAAAAACATACACCTTTGCAATCGTCGTCGCAGGATTGACGGCAATCGGAGTATTCGGCACAACCCCCGAAGGCTTCGCCTCAGGAACTCCGTCCAAATAACCCAAATCACCTGCCGCCAGCTCCTTGCGCACATCCGCCAATGCCGTTAAGTTCACAAAATCCGCCCGATCATACATCATGCGCCCTCCCGCATCCACGAACGATAAAACAAGCAAGTTATCCGTCGGCTCACCACCAACTCCAAAATCCACCTTCCCGAAATACGCAGCCTTCGCCGTCCTCCCATTCTTCGATGCCCTCAAAAACGTCAACCCCTCCAATGACGGCGGCGGTGCCGGTATCTCGAAAATCGCTGCCGGATACGGCAGTTTCTCCGATACAATCCGATTCCGAACCTCCACCCGCCTATGCTCCGCCGTGATCAACTCCCATGTCCTCGCATCCTTGCGGATCATCGCATCCCGCCAGATCTTATAGCTCTTCTCCAAATCCGCCCTTAATGCCTCATCCGCAACACACACTGACGAGAATATCATCGCAAAGAATAAAATATACACTTTCATCAACGACACGATTGGATAAGAATCAACAATTCACAACAAACAAATCCGTGCACGAAAGGGTTTCCCCGCACCTGTTTTTACCATGAGCCAAATCTTGCAAAAAGTCGCCCCGATCGGTGAATCGAGGGACAAAGAAATCCTGAAATCCGCATCCAGTTACGTATTCGCCAAGCACGGCGATTCCGAACTACACGCACACGTCTTCTTTCCCAAGGATTCGGAAATCAAAAACAAACCTGCCATCGCTTTCTTTCACGGTGGTTTTTGGGAAACACCCATGGTCACCCAGTTTGTCCCCCACTGCCATCACTTCGCATCACGTGGCGCCGTGGCCATCGCCTTCGAATACAGAACCACATCCAAATACTCAACCGGCCCCATCGAAGCCCTCGAAGACGCTGTCTCCGCCATCACTTGGCTTCATGAAAACGCCGAGCTTCTGGGAATCGATCCAACTAAAATCTGCATCGGCGGTGCCGCCGGCGGCGCATGGCTCGCACTGGTCCTTGCCATGCGCAAAATCAAAGACAACCCCCTGCCCATCCGGCCACATTCCCTCATCCTCTGCAGCGCCCTCGTCAACACATCCCCGAAAGGACAATACACGGAAAAATTCACCGATAAAAAAGCTGCCAAAAAACTCAGCCCCACCAATCTCCTCCGCAGAAAGCTGCCACCCATGCTTTTCATGCACGGCAAAGCGGATCGCATCACCCCCATCGACGAAGTCGCCTCCTTCCGCCGTCGCATGAAATGGCGCGGCAACGCCTGCACACTCATCGACTTCTCAGGCGCCGACCACAGCTTCTTCAATTTCAACGTAAACCACTCCAACTTCGAGCACACCATCTCCACCGCCGATCACTTCCTCGTCGATCTCGGCCTCCTCA
>JBGSRM010000224.1:0-9440 GCA_041737575.1 Akkermansiaceae bacterium | reverse complement strand
ATTTCGTCGTCGGAGATTTGTGCGGAGGTGGAGCCGTGGGAGCACTTGACTTGGTCTGCGTTGATTTCGAGGCCGGGCATGGAGTTGGCCTCGCAGTCGTCGGTCATGAGGAGGTTGCGACAGGTTTGGTAGGCGTCGGTATGGTGGGCGTTTTCATCGACAAAGATGAGGCCGGAGAAGACGGTTTTGGAGTGGCCGTAGAGGGTGTTTTTGTAGAGGAGATCGGAGTAGGCGCCTTCGGAGACGTGGTGTTGGAAGGTGCGTTGGTCGTATTCCTGTTCGCGATCCGGGATGGAGACGCTGAGCATGTCGGAGTGGGCGCCGGGGCCTTCGAGGCGGGAGAGGGATTCGTTGCGGGCCCATGAGGCGCCGGTGTTGAGGATGAAACCTTTGGCGCGGGCATCGCGGGCGGCGGAGGTTTCGTTGATGGAGATGATGCGGGTGGTTTCGTTCAAGTCCTGGATGGCGATGTAGTCGAGGGATGAGTTTTGGCCAGCGCAGAGGTCGTTGAAGGCGATGACGAGGCCGGGTGTGGTTTCGTCAGCGGAGCGGAAGAAGTCGATGACGCGCGCTTTGGAGGATTTTCCGGTGACGATGAGGGTGTGTGGAAAGATGAGAGTGTTCGCGCCGGAGACCCAGTGATGGGATTCGATGGTGCCTTCGATTTCGATGCCTTGGGGGACGTGGACGAAGAGGCCGTTGGTGAGGGAGGCCTCGTGCAGGGCGGCGAATTTCGCGGAGCCGAGACGGGTTTCCTGTTTCATGAAATGGGCTTCGACGAGGTCCGAGTGGGAGAGCAGGGCTTCGGCGAGGGGGAGGCAGATGACGTTCTCCGGGAGATGGGATTCGGAGTGGACGAGGGTGTCGTTGACGAAGATGAATTTGGCGGTTGGTTTTTCTAGGCCGGTGGAGCGGGAGATGAGGTCTTGCGCGTTGGCGGCGGGGTTTTGCTGGAAGCCGGAGAAATCGAGCTGTTTGATGTTGGAGAAGCGCCATTGTTCATCGCCGCGTTTGGGTGCGGGGATCGATTCGTAGCGGACTTTGGCGGCTTGTTGGCGCTGGGTGAACCAAGTGGGAAGGGTGGTGGTCATGATGGGTGAGTGAATGATTATTTTTTCTTTGAACGTTCTCTTGCTGCTTCGATTTCTTCGAGTGCTTCGAGGTCGCCTAGGTCTTTGCGACGTCCTGCCGCTTTTTTGCTTTTGATAAGATCGGATAAATTGATCAGCGTGGCGTTTGCCGAACCGATTTTTCCCTTGATGGTGTTGGGATAAACCTCCTCGAAAACGAGACCAGGGACATTGACTAAAATGTCGATGCGGTAGGGCGGATGCCCGAACTGGCTCATGCGATCATCATCGAGAAAGGAGTCCTCGGTGATGTGTGGTTGGTGGCCGTAGTATTCGTTGATAATGGTCACGAGTTTGCGGGCATTTTCCTGTGATTTTTCCACAAAGAAATCAATGTCACCGGTGTAACGAGGGTAGCCGTGGGCGATGACCGCATAACCACCGATGATGACGTATTTAACGCCATGGGACTCTAACAGTTCTACAAACTCCGCGAACTCTTGATCTGGTTCCATGTTCTTTGGGGATGCGTTGGTTGATTAGTATGGCTGCTGCGGCCAAACGCTCATCGACGGATTTTGCCAGCCAGTACTCTGCCGTGAGCCGGGCGTCTTCCTCAAAGGTAACCATGCGATGTTGGGCATTTCTCTGATTCATGGTGATTGATCTTATCCAACCGAGCCTTCCATTTCAAGGTCGATGAGGCGTTTGAGTTCGACGGAGTACTCCATGGGAAATTCGCGGACGAGGTCGTTGATGAAGCCGTTGACGGCGAGGGACATGGCTTGTCCTTCGTCGAGGCCGCGCTGTTGCATGTAGAAGAGCATTTCCTCGGAGACTTGGGAAACGGAGGCTTCGTGCTGGGTGGCGTGTCGGTTGCCTTTGACGGTGATGGCGGGGTAGGTGTCGGTGCGGGAGTTGCTGTTGATGAGGAGGGCGTCGCACTCGGTGTTGTTTTTGCAGCCTTTGAGGTGTTTGGGGATGTGGACCTGGCCGCGGTAGGTGGAGCGGCCCTGGCCGACGGAGATGGATTTTGATACTACGTTGCTAGTAGTATTGTTGGCGGCGTGGATCATTTTCGCGCCGGTGTCCTGGTGTTGGCCGGTGTTAGCGAGGGCGATGGAGATGACTTCGCCGCGGGCGCGTTCGCCTTTCATGATGACGCCAGGGTATTTCATGGTGAGGCGGGAGCCGATGTTGCAATCGATCCAGCGGACTTCGGCGTCTTCCATGGCGAGGCCGCGTTTGGTGACGAGGTTGAAGACGTTGGAAGACCAGTTTTGGACGGTGACGTATTGGATTTTAGCGCCTTTGAGGGCGACGAGTTCGACGACGGCGGAGTGGAGGGTGGCGGTCTCGAACTTCGGGGCGGTGCAGCCTTCCATGTACATGACTTCCGCGCCTTCATCGGCGATGATGAGGGTGCGCTCGAATTGGCCGAAGGATTCGGAGTTGATGCGGAAATACGCCTGGAGGGGTTGTTTGAGTTTTACGCCTTTAGGGATGTAAATGAAGGAACCGCCGGAGAACACCGCGCTGTTGAGGGCGGAGAATTTGTTGTCGCCGGTCGGGATGACTTTTCCGAACCAGGGGCGGAAGATTTCCTCGTGTTCTTTGAGGCCGTCGGCGGAGGTAACGAAGATGACTCCCTGTTTGGAGAGTTCCTCTTTCATGTTCGAATAGGAGGCTTCGGAGTCGTATTGGGCCTCTACCCCGGCAAGGAAGGCGCGTTCCTGTTGCGGGATGCCGAGGCGCTCGAAGGTTTCGAGAATTTCGGGTGGCACCTCGTCCCAAGAGCGTTTTGGTTTTTCGCCGTCGGAGAGGTAGTAGCGGATTTTATCGAAGTGGATGTTGTTGAGGTCTTCGGTGGCCCAGTTGGTGGGCATGGGTTTGCTTTCGAAAACCTTGAGGGCTTTGTGGCGGAATTCGCGGACCCAGTCGGGGTCTTTTTTCACGTCGCAGATGTAATCGACGGTGGCGGCGGAGAGACCCCAGCCGGCATCGAATTTGTGGCGTTCCGGAAAGGTGAAATCGCCTTTGGCGCGGTCGATGTTGATCGCGTCGTAGGTTTCCTGTTCGAGGACGGCGGCGGTTGATTCTTCGGTAAACATGGGAAAGTTTGCTAGTTGAAAGTTTTCAGTTTTCAGGGAAGAAGACTGGTTAGGCGAGGGCGGGTTCTTTTAGGAAGTCGTAGCCATGTTCTTCGAGTTCAAGGGCGAGTTCGGGGCCGCCGGATTTGACGATGCGGCCTTCGGACATGACGTGGACTTTGTCGGGCTTGATGTAATCGAGCAGGCGCTGGTAGTGGGTGATTAGGAGGAAGCCGCGATCGGGAGAGCGCATCGCGTTGACTCCTTTGGCGACGATCTTGAGGGCATCGATGTCGAGGCCGGAATCGGTTTCGTCGAGGATGCCGTATTTCGGATCGAGCATGATCATCTGGAGGATTTCGTTGCGTTTTTTCTCACCGCCGGAGAAGCCTTCGTTGACGGCGCGGGCGGTGAATTTGCGATCCATTTCCAAGAGATCCATTTGGGCGTAGAGGTGTTTGTAGTAGGCGACGGCGTCGATTTCCTCGCCTTTTGGCAGGCGGGCTTGGAGGGCGGCGCGGATGAAGTTGGCGTTAGAGACACCGGGGACTTCGTTGGGGTATTGGAAGGCGAGGAAGATGCCGGCACGGGAGCGTTCGTCGATGGACATTTCGGAGATGTCCTGGCCGTCGAGGAGAACGGTGCCTTCGGTGACTTGGTAGGACTCGTGGCCGGCGATGACTTTGGAGAGGGTTGATTTGCCGGAGCCGTTGGGGCCCATGATGGCGTGGACTTCGCCGGCGGGAATTTCAAGGGTGACTCCCTTGAGGATTTCGGTGCCGTTTTCGAGTTGCGCGTGCAGGTTGTTGATTACTAGGGACATGGTGTTGGAAATTTTAAACTTTAAATTCTAAACCCGAATCAGGACGCAACCATTTGGCCGCGGAGGGTGATTTCTACGTCTTTGATGAGGGTGTTTGGGGGGAGGTCGAGGAGGTCGGCGAGGTTGACGCCGGGTTTGAATTTTATGTCGTGGATGGTGCCGGTGGTTTCGTCGTGGAAATGGCCGTGCTCTTCGAGATTGGAGCAGTAGCGGGAGGGTTCGCGGTCGAAATTGACCTGGCGGACAATCTCATGCTGAACGAGGGCTTCCAGGCAGTTGTAAACGGTGGCGAGGGAGACGTTGGGAAGGGTTTGCTGGAGGCTTATAAAGACTTCGTTCGCAGTCGGATGTGTGCGTTTGTTTTTTAGGAAACGATAGACTTCCTGGCGTTGGCGCGTCATGCGGAGGCCATTGATCTCCTCAGGAATGTCCGCCTCCCTGTTGTTTGATCGATCCGTTTTCATCTTGGAAAGAATTTAGAATGATTCCAGATTAGATCAAGAACTATTCTAATTATTGTAAATTTTTCTGGCAAGCGGCTCATGCCAATAGCGGCATCTGTGTCTTGTGCGTTCAAATATCTGGCTTGAGCGCATCAATTTATCTATTACATTCGTGTAATGAATGAATGGAATACATGTTCTGCTGTCGAGTGCTTTCCGGGACGAGTGAGCGGTGCTTGGGTTTTTCGTGGCACACGGGTTCCTGTGAGAGCATTATTTGAAAACCTTGCGGATGGAGCCACTGTTGATGATTTTTTAGTATGGTTTCCAGGGGTTACTCGGAAGCAGGTTGAGGCGGTTCTTCAACATGCTGAAGCAAGCCTTCTTCAATCGGCATGAACATGAAGATCCTCTTCGACCAAGGGACACCTGCACCTCTACGCAAGCACCTTCATCCACATATGGTTGATACGACAGCAGAGATGAACTGGTCTAGCGTCACGAATGGTGACCTCCTCAAGCTCTCCGAAGATAACGACTACGATGTGTTTGTTACTACAGATCAGAATCTTTGCTATCAGCAAAACCTAATTGGCCGCAAAATTGGTATCGTCGTGTTGAAAAGCACCTCTTGGCCAAGAATACAACAGCGGATTCCCGAGATCATTGCAGCCATAACAGCATCTCGGGGAGGAGGTTATGAAGAGGTGAAAATTTGAGCCAAGAAATTATAATGGCTCATTTATACTCGAATTGGGCGGTGATGGTGGCGGGTTCGGGGGTGATGAAGCGTATCCAGTAGGTTTGGAATTCCGGGGGGAATTTGTAGGTGAGGTCGGCGTTGGCTTCGAGTGGGAAGATGGCGTAATTGACCCAGCGGCCTTCGCCGGTGATGTCGATCTGGGCAATGATGTGGGTATCTTTATCGGCGTGGAGGGTGAGAGTTTTTTGATCGTAGCCGGTCATGAGGTAGGGGTCGGAGGGGGTGTTGGCTTTGACTTCGGTGTTGAGCCATGGGCCGCCTTTACCGGTTGGTTTTCCGAATTTCCAGATGTCATCGATGGTGCCGGCCCAGAGGGCGGTTTTGCCGTCGGAGGAGCGGATGATGTGGGGGTTGTCTGTGGGGGCGTTGGTGGCGATGCCAGAGATGATGAAGAGGCCGCGGTAGGAGCAGTAGTCGTGGATCATGCGGTTGTGGGTGGCGACGGGGCGGACTTTGGAAAAGCCTCCGGCGTTTTCGGCGGGGAGTTCGTAGAAGGTGCCGTGCGCGTTGAAGAGGTCGCGTTCGGTGGCGACTTCGCGGCAGACGCGATAGGTGTATGCGGTGATGGCGGGGTCGCCTTTCGGGAGTCTCCAGCGTTTTCCTTTGTCGTCGATGTAGAGGACGGAGGCGTCGTCGACTGTTAGAATGCCGGTGGGGATGGTGATTTTTTTCCCGGTCTTGGTGGAGGTGACGGGTTTGAGTTTGAGCTCGGCATCGAGTTCGTAGGTGCCGATGTGTTTGCCGGAGGCATCGACGGGGTCGAAGGCAAGAGTGCGGCGGTTTTCGCCGAGGGCGCGGACGATGCCGCCTGTCAGAGTGTCGCCGGGTTTTGCGATGCCAGCGAAGATGGGGTCGGACTCGGGGGTGCGGGTGTCGGGGTTGTGGTAGGTGAAAACGGCGGAGGCTTTGGCGAGATCGACGGTGGAGGTGACGCGGATCCATGCGCCGGTTTCGTCTTTTGCGAAGGGAACGAAGAGGTAACCACCGGAGGGGACATCCACTTCTCTGAGGGATTTCCATTCGCCGTTGCCCTCGCGGTCGATTTCTAGGCGGAAGGTTACTTTTTCGTTGGCATTGTGGGAGAGGTGGAGGGCGCGGCGCTGGTAGCCGGAGAAGAGGTAGGCATCGGAAGGGGTGTCTTTTTTCACTGGCTCATCGACCCAGACGGAGCCGCGACCGATGACGGGGCCGAGTTTGTCGAGTGTGGGTTCGTCGATGAACCAGAGGTTGGATTGGGATTGGGGTTCCGGGACGTGGCCTTTGGCTTTGCGTTTGTTGAGGAATTCCGATTTCGCGGTGTCGTCGCAGCCGAGGACGATCTTGCCGTTCCATTCCGCAAAATCGCCGATGACTTTGAGGTAGTTTGATCGTGGGGAGATGCCTGCGGAGTTTTTCGGGGTGAAGGTGGGCGGGAAATTCCAGAAGGTGCCGTGCATGGTCATGAGGAAATCGGATTCGCCGATATCACGGATGCGTGGCCACTCGGTGTTCCAGCCGTGGGCGCCATCATAGGAGTGGGAGCCTTTGGGGAGGCGGTAGAAGGTCCAGCCGATGTCCTTCATGCGGACACCAAGGAGGAGCGATCGGTGATCCCAGCCGATGGTCCAGATGGGGTCGGTTTCGGGATTTTCATTTCCGTGAATGCCACCGGGGCCGGTGACTTCGGTGAACTGGTTGCGGCGGACGATGGTCCATTTGTCGGCTTTGCCGTCCCATTCGGCGAGCACGCCGGAGGGGGTTTCGGGTTTCGTTTTCGCATCGGGGCCGTATTCGCCGTTGTTGGAGTAAACGTAAACACCCTGGCCGGAGTAGAAGCCTTTGCCGTGGTAGCCCGGGAGATTGGCTTTGCGCGGGCTGTCCTTGTTCGCCTCGTCGCCCCAGAGCTCGGTGACGGCAAGGGATTTACTATGAATCTCGTAGATACCCTCCTCCATGGTGGCGGTGACGACTTTTTCGGAAGGATTCGTGAGATGGCGGGCGGTGCCAGTGTGGCGGCCAAACATGGTGGTGTAGGGGATGGCGCGGACTTTGGAATCCGCGTCCACGGCGTAGGGGCCTATGAAGAGTTGGTTCGATTCTTTATGGATCATGCGGTTGGCGGGGGTGCCGCCGATGCTCTCCGGGTGGATGGTTTGGGTGAGGTCGGGGCTGATGGAGTAGAGTTTATCATCGGACCCGGATGGCCAGTGAGGGGCGTAGGTGATGACCCAGAGTTTTCCCTGCCACGGGACGACGGCGCCAGTACCGCATTCGCCTTGTTCATTGAACATGGTGAGGTGTGGGTAGATGCCGCTGATGGAGATGGGTTCTGCGGTGGCAGGGAGGACGAAAAGGCAGGAGATGGCGGTGAGTATGTTTTTCATCTACGATGGTTATTTGAGAACATCGCAGCGTTTGGCCCATGTCTGCCATAGGTCGGCGAGGTTTTTGGTTTCTGTGGAGTTTTCGGTGGCGAGGTTTTTTGTCTCGGTTGGGTCGTCGTTGAGGTTGTAGAGTTCCCAGGGGTTTTTGCCATCCTTGACGGCTTTCCAGTGACCGCTGCGGACGGCTTTTCTGCCGAAGTGTTCCCAGAAGAGTTCGCGGTGCGAGTCTTGGGGATCGGCTTTGAAGGTGGGGATGAGGCTTTTGCCTTCGAGGGGTTTGATGGGTTTTTCTTTGAAGGTTTCCGGGTATTTCGCGCCGGAGATTTCGAGGACGGTGGGCATGAGGTCGATAAGGTGGCCGGGGTGACGGCGGAGTTCGTTTTTAGCGGTGATGCCTGCGGGCCAATGAACGATGAATGGCGTACTTGTGCCGCCCTGATGGGTGAACATTTTGTGTTGGCGGTATGGGGTGTTCGAGGCGTTCGACCATTCGAGGCCCGCGCTGGCGTGGGTGAGGGCGGTGCCGATGGGTGATTTTTCCTTGCCGTCGTTGAAGCCGCCGGGGCCGCCTTCCGCGGAGCAGCCGTTGTCGGAGAGGAAGAGGATGATGGTGTTGTCGAACTGATTCAGCTCCTTGAGTTTGGCGATGAGTTTGCCGACGTTTTGATCGATGGAATCGATTTGTGCGGCGTAGATTTCCATGCGATGGGCGAGGTCTTTGCGCGTTTCTTCCGGGGTATCTTCCCATGAATTTGCTTTGGGATCGCGG
This sequence comes from Akkermansiaceae bacterium, assembly GCA_041737575.1. GTDB lineage: Bacteria > Verrucomicrobiota > Verrucomicrobiia > Verrucomicrobiales > Akkermansiaceae > Luteolibacter. Next base: position 1,119 of record JBGSRM010000224.1, on the reverse strand, counting down.
GGGCTGAGGGTTGCGTTTGCGGGGATGATGCCGAGGGATTTTTGTTTTGCGAAACGTCGCTCGCGCTCGATGTCCCAGCCGTGATCGAAGCGGCCTTTGTATTTGGCGATGTCCTCGGGCTTGGCTTGGAGGGGCCAGTGGGGGGCGATGTGTGCGAGGTAGAGGAAGAATGGTTTTTTGGTTTCGGTGACGGCTTCTTCGATGAAGTGGATGGCTTGGTTGCTGAAGTCGTCGGTGACGTGCATGTCGTCGGGAGGATCGATTTTTTTATCGTTTAGGAAGATTTCACGGTTTTTTGCGAGCATGGCTTCTTTGAAATAGAAGCCGCCGCCGCCGGGTGAGCCCCAGAAGCGATCGAAGCCGCGATCGGTAGGGAGGTGGCCTTTGTTGTCGCCGACGTGCCATTTTCCGGTGATGAGAGAGGTGTATCCGGCGGGCTTGAGGGCTTCGGCGATGGTGACGCAGTTTTCGTTGAGTTTGCCGCGATAGCCGGGTTTGTTTTCGTCTTTGGTCATTGCTCCGACGCCGGCTTGATGGGGGTAGAGACCTGTTAGAAGTGAGGCGCGGGTGGGGCAGCAGCGGGCGGCGTTGTGGAAATCTGTGAAGCGAAGGCCGTTGGCAGCGAGGGAATCGATGTGTGGGGTATCGATGGTGGAGCCGTAGCAGCCGAGGTCGGAGAAGCCCATGTCATCGGTAAGGATGATGATGATATTGGGGGGGGAAGCGAGGAGCGTTGAGCAGAGAGCGATTTGGAAGAGGAAGATTTTCACTTTGCTTGGGCTTTTAGTTCGGCGAAGCGGGTGCGCATTTCAGCGAGGCGGTCTTTCTGGGCGGGGTCTGCGGCGAGGTCGTTTTCCTCGATGGGGTCGTTGATGAGGTGGAAGAGCTGTTCGAGATTGGCATCCGGCCAGAACATGTATTTCCAATCCTTGCGGACAAGCGCCTCGGAGGCGGGGATGTCCACCTTGCCGGGGAGCTTGGCGTGCTCGTAGAAGAACTCGTCACGCCAGCCCTCAGCGCCGACGCTGCGGACATAGAGGTCGCTGATGTCGCGGCCTTGCATGGTTTCCGGAATCTTGATCCCTGCGAAAGCGAGGATGGTTGGTGCGAGGTCGACGT
>JBGSRM010000189.1:0-4119 GCA_041737575.1 Akkermansiaceae bacterium | reverse complement strand
TATGAAATGTCGGATGGGTTTATTGGACGGGTTGGTGAAGAAGTGGAATCCTGGGTTGATAGAGATCAACAAGGTGTCGATGGAGATGAGAGCGGGTTCTGATTCGGCGGAGTCATCGAAGTCGATTGGAGATGTTTTATTCCAGAAGATGGAGGGTGTGGAGATTGATAAGATACACGTGGCTGACATGTCGATGCGTTGGGGTTTTTCCGAGCGGACGCGTGGACGGATTTTGAACAGCAAGATGTATTTGAGCCGGGTTGAGGACGGCTGGAAGGTGATATTGCGGGGCGGGACGTTCAGTCAGAACTGGCTGAGGCATATGGATATAGTTGAGATCAAGGCATCGATTCGGAGGGATGGAATCAGTTTTGAGAAGGCGGAGTTTGCGAAGGGTGTTGGTAGTGTGACGGTGAAAAGCCTTGAGATCAAATCGGGAGAGCGCCCTGAGGTAGCCGGAGAACTGACCTTGAAGAACATGGATGTGGGACAACTGATGCCTGTTGCCGTGAGAGGTTATGTGGACGGAAAAATGTCCGGGGAGTTCCAGGTGTTCGGATCGACGAATTCGTCGGAGGGAGTGGGTTTTGTGGGAGAAGTGGTTTTGGGGGAAGGGGATGGATTGTTTCTGCGTGACAGGCTCCCTTTGCTTAAAGCCCTGAGTGTGGTGGATGCATTCAATACGTATCGGCGCGTGCTATTTACGGAGGGTACGTTTGGTATGAGATCGCATGGAGGGCGCCTTTTAGTGACAGATATAGCTCTGAAAGCGGAAGATTTGATGTCGCTTAGTGGTTCGATGCTGGTTCGTATTCCAACGCCTGAGGAGGCGCTTATGGTGAGTGAGAATGGTGAAGAGGAGGAGTCCGCTTTAATTGATGAGGAACTGTTGAACAATGTAGAGGAGACAATTTCCTTGAGTGAGGCTGTCAAGGCAAGTGGTGAGCAAGAAAAGGCGGGATTCGGAAAAAGTCCGGAATCATTGTTCGAGCAAGTGAGCATGAATATAGAGACACGCAGAGTCGAGGAGTTGGCCGCGGAAAGACAGGCTCGTGCTTACCGATATGAAGGAAAAATCAAAATGTCCCTGAAGAGAGATGCTTTTTCAAAAGCACCAAAGTTGTCATCAATCTATCCTGTGGCTCCGGAGATGGAGAGGTTGGAATTCGATGTGCCATTGGAAGGTATATTGTATGATTTGACGTTCGAGCAAGCGGACGAAATATACAAGCAGGGTGGGCGGGAATAGGTTTTACCAACGGAATACGAGAGGAGGAACGATGATGCGGACGTTTCCAGGAGCTTTGCTTTCGCTTTCTTCGAGTTCGGTGACGAGACCGTCTACGAATTGAATGACGGTTTTACCGGTTTCCTCGCGAGTGATGTGAGAGAACTGTCGATAGGGTTGACCGGTGCTGGGATCGTAGCGGGTGATGTAGTGTTTCACGTCCTCGAAATCGATGTATTCCCAGGTGGCGGATTGTCCGGTAGCGGTGCGTTTTTGGGATGTTTTTGTAGGTTCACCTCTTGAGGCGGAGACTTCTTCCGTGGTCATACCGATGGCGATGCCTTTTTCCTTGATGATTTTACTAACGGCGATCTGGCGTTCGTAGAGTTGTTTGAGTTTGGTGGCAAAGTCTTCTTCTTCGTGGGAGAAGGCCCAGGGAGCGACCCAGCCGGAGATGCGGTTGCGAGTGCCTTCGCCGCGGACTTTGTAGGCGCGTTCGGTCATTTCCTCGAGTTCGACGGTTTGGTCAGCTTTGATGAAGCCTACGCGGGTGTTTCCGTTTTTATCTGCGTAAACGGGTGCTTCCTTGATGACTTTGAGCATGATGGGATTCTCGACGACATCGGACAAGTAAACGACATCCGGGTCATTTTGAAGAAGGGATTTTCGTTCAGCAAGGGAGTTGCTTGCAAGGGGGAGGAGTAGGATGATTCCGACGGTGGCGAGGATTCCGTGATTCATAGATGACAATGTATTCACTTATTTCAGAAAAGGAAGAGAGAATTGTGGAGGTTTAGGAAAGGTGATTTGAGTGCTTCGGAGAAGTTACGAAAGGAGAAGATCTGGTGTTGCATTTGTTTCGTGAGGGCTTTAGAGAGCGGGCGTGAAACGTTTTGTAATTTTTCCGATAGTTTTCATTTTTGGTGTTTGTGGCTGTGAGCGGCATGAATTTGAAGGAGAAAATGGGACGAAGCAGTTGCATCAGCATCATGGTACGCACGGGGATCACGGGAGTGACGAACATGCGGAGCACTGAGGTTAGCGGGAGGGAAATCGAGCATATTTTCTTTCTGGGTGTGTTAGGTGGGACTTGCCAAGTGGTGGGATTGGGGGCAATGGAGGCACTGGTTTCCAGTAGATATGAATACGGAAATAGCTCTGACATTGCTGGTGATTGGTCTGACCCTCGTGGCGTTTGTTCGCGAATGGGGATCACCCGATGTATTGTCGATGACGATTCTGTGTCTTTTGGTGGCTCTGGGTCTGGTGGAGATGGGCCAGATGAGTTCCGTATTCAAGAATGAGGCGCCATTGACGATTGCGGCTTTGTTTGTGATGGGTGGGGCGTTGGAGAAGGTTGGGGCGATCGATCAGATAGGCAGAGTGTTGAAGAGGAGAGTGAGCGGCCGGGTTTCCATGTCGATATTCGCGTTTTCTGTGGTGGCTGCATTTTTCAGTGCGTGGATGAACAATACCGCGATTGTAGCGATTTTGATGCCTGTGGTTTTAGGTTTCGCGAGGTCGAAGGACATAGCGGCTTCCAAGCTGCTGATACCATTGTCGTATTCCTCGATCATGGGCGGCTGTTGTACGTTGATTGGGACTTCGACGAACCTGATCGTGAACGGGAGTTTGAAGGATCTTGGTTTGCAGACGATGGGGATGTTCACGTTGGCGCCGATAGGAATACCACTAACGATCGCGGGGATTGGTTACATGGTTATTTTCGGACCCAAGTTATTGCCATCAAGGTCGTCGATTACGGGTAGTCTGGAAATTGATTTAAGAACGATTCCTTTGCATCATTTGCTGATCGGTGAGGGTTCGAGTTTGGTGGGGAAGCTTTTGTTGGATACGGCTTTGGGACGGAAGGAGGCAGGTATTCATGTATTGGAAGTGAGGCGACGCGGAGCGCGTTTGATGGTTCCATTGAGTGAGTTGGTTGTTGAGAAGAACGATCGTTTTCTGGTTGCACTGCACAGGCGTAAAGGTGGTGAGATGAAGGCGGAGAGTTTATTTTCGGAAATAGGAGCGCAGGAGCTTTCGGCGGTGGATGGTATCGTATCCGAGCTTGTGGTTCCGAACGAGTCATCGCTCTTGGGAAAAACTCTGGCGGCATCCGATTTTCGTCAGCGATACAATTGCGTGGTTTTGGCGGTTCATAGGAATGGATTGAATATCACGAGCCGGATGGCGGAGCTTGATTTGGAGAGAGGGGATACATTGTTGGTTATTACCGCAGTGAACAACCTACCCGCGCTCAAGGCGACGAAGGACTTTGTTTTGACTGATACGCCTGAGGCGAAGGATGAGCAGGATCATCCGAAAGTGGTAAAAAAGTGGCCAATTTTGGTTGCCTGGGGTGTTTTGGTGGGGGTTGTATTGACGGTTTCGATTACGGATTTGTTAAGTCGTGTGAATCCTGCGATACCATCGATACCGATTCATTATGCGGCGGTGGTAGGAGTTCTGGCGTTGTTGTGGGGTGGGTTGATGACTCCTCGAGAAGCTTATGAGAGTATCGATTGGCAGGTTTTGCTGATGCTGTATGGGTTATTGGGATTGGGGCTGGCGATGGAGAATACTGGGACAACGGATTGGCTGGCGATGAATGTGGTGAATGGGGCAAAGGGGATGGTTTCTGCGGAGATGTTGCCGTTTGTCATGTTGTGGTTGGTGTTTTTGATGACTTCATTGCTAACAGAAGTTTTATCGAACAATGCGACGGCGGTGATGCTAGTGCCGGTAGTTGTAAAGCTAGCGAACCAGATGGGGGTTGATTACATGCCATTTGTCATAGTGGTTACCATTGCGGCTTCGTGCGCATTCATGATGCCGATGGGTTACCAGACGCACATGATGGTGTATGGTCCGGGTGGGTATCGTTTTTC
>JBGSRM010000185.1:0-3465 GCA_041737575.1 Akkermansiaceae bacterium | reverse complement strand
CCCCTCACACAAAATCCCCTTCCCCGAATTTTTCATTTCCCATCACATCCCCTTCTTACCCATACTCCGCTTCTACCCCCCAAACCCCCGAATGCTCCGTCAGCCTAGTCACCCTGACCCGGATCAAGACCTCGTGGCACGCGCCCAAGACGGCGATACTCGTGCCTTCGATGCCTTGATCCTCAAGTATGGAGACAAACTCTTCGGCCTCGTCTTCTCCATGACCAACCAACACGAAGACACTCACGACCTCCTCCAGGAAATCTTCGCCAAAGCCTACCAATCCCTCCCCGCCTTCAAAGGCAACTCCACCTTCTACACCTGGATCTACCAAATCGCCTCGAATCGCACCCTCAACTTCCTCAAAAAAAGAAAACTCCGCCCCACCACCAACATCGACGAACTCTCCTCCGCCCTCGACTCCGCCCTCATCGACAACACCACCAACGCCAACCCTGAACACCGATCCAAAATCAAGGAAATCAACTCCCAGATCAAAAAAGCCATGATGAATCTCTCGGAAAAACACCGCATCGTCGTAACGCTTTTCGATGTCCAAGGCCTCTCCCACTCAGAAATCGCAAAAATCCTCAAAACTTCCGTGGGCACCGTGCGTTCTAGACTCCATTACGCCCACCAAATGCTCCAAGCAGAACTAAAAGATCTCTGGAATGAACGATTTTAAAATTCCCTTGTCTAAACCCATAGTATTACGTAAAAGTTAACTATCAACCAACATGAAACCTTCAACTGAGCAAATCAGCCAGCTTCTTGAAAATCACTACTCCTCAAGTCAGGGGCAGGATTACTGGCAAAATTTCCTCAAGGAATACCACTACAACCAGCGCAAAGCCGCACTCTCCACCTCCACCGCTGCCAGACTCCTCCAATCCTTCCGCATCCACCTCTCCCAAATCAGACCCTCCAAATGGGCCTACATCGCGGGCATCGCCTACGCCTCCGCATCCATCACTTTCTTCCTCTTCCCACGCGAAACACAAGACACACACAACTACTCGACCCCCATCAACCACCAAATCATCCCCACCCCCACAACCCCACAAACCCCTCCCGAAAAATCCACCCCCGAAAAATCCCAACCCTTCTAACACCTCTCCTCTTCCTCTTCCTCTAAGCTCTCCGCTCTAAGCTCACGCCACCTGCCGATCCACATCCTCCCGCAAATTCTCAATAATATAATCCTGCCTGCTCGGCGTATTTTTCCCCATATAAAACGCCAGCAACTCCTTCACCCCCTTACCTTCCTCATACGCCACCGGATCCAGCCGCATATCCTTTCCGATCATAAACTTAAACTCATCCGGCGAAATCTCTCCTAACCCCTTGAACCGCGTAATCTCCGCAGTCTTCCCTAACTTCTCGATCGCCTTCACCCGCGTCACCTCATCATAGCAATATATCGTCTCCTTCTTATTCCTCACCCGGAACAACGGCGTCTGCAAAATAAACACATGCCCATCCCGGATTAGCTCAGGGAAAAACTGCAGGAAAAACGTCAGCAACAACAACCGGATATGCATCCCATCCACATCCGCATCCGTCGCAATCACCACCTTGTTATACTTCAACTCCTCAATCCCGTCCTCAATATTCAAAGCCGCCTGCAACAACGCAAACTCCTCATTCTCATAAACCACCTTCCGCGCCAGACCATACGTATTCAACGGCTTCCCGCGCAGTGAAAACACCGCCTGCGTCTCCACATCCCTACTCTTCGTAATCGATCCCGAGGCCGAATCTCCCTCGGTAATGAACAAGGTACTCTCCTCACGCCTCTTGTGCTTGCTGTCATACTTCACCCGGCAATCCCGCAACTTCTTATTATGAACCTTCGCCTGCCGCGCCCGCTCCCGCGCAATCTTCTGCACCCCCTTCAAATCCTTCCTCTCACGCTCCGCCGCCAAAATCCTCTTCTGAATCGCCTCCGCAACCTGCGCATGCTTATGTAAATAATTATCCAACGATGACTTCAAAAAGTTCCCAATAAAGCTCCTCAAAGACTCACCCTCCGGCGCAATCACCGAAGACCCCAACTTCGTCTTCGTCTGCGACTCAAACACGGGCTCAATAATCCTCACACAAATCGCCGCCTCAATCCCCGCTCGTATATCACTCGGATCATACTGCTTCTTATAAAACCCACGAATCACCTGCACCAACGCCTCTCGAAACGCCACCAAATGCGTCCCCCCCTGCGACGTATTCTGACCGTTCACAAACGTATAATAATCCTCACTGCTCTCCGCACTGTGCGTGAACGCGATCTCAATATCATTCCCCACCAAATGAATCGGCGGATACAACGCCTCCGTCTCCATCTCCTCCCGCAACAGATCTAACAACCCATCCTTCGCCCGAAACTTCTTCCCATTGAAAATCAAAGTCAGCCCCGGATTCAAATACGAATAATACCGGCACATCTTCTCCACGATCGCCTCCCGAAACTTCGTCTTCGCCGGAAAAATCGCGCGGTCTATATCAAACGCCAACCTCGTCCCGTTCAACCCATCGTCCTTCCGCGGCTTCTTCATATCCGCCACCAGTTCCCCCTTGGAAAACTCCAAAGCCTTCGTCTCACCCTCACGCCACGCCTGAATCTCAAAAAACTCCGCAAGCGCATTCACCGCCTTGATACCCACCCCATTCAAACCCACCGACTTCTTGAACGCCTCACTATCATACTTCGCACCCGTGTTGATCTGCGCCGCACAATCAAAAAGTTTCCCCAAAGGAATGCCCCTCCCGAAATCCCTCACCTCCACACGACCCTCCTCATCAATCTCAATCCGAACCTCTTTCCCATACCCCATGATGTGCTCGTCAATCGAGTTATCCACCGCCTCCTTCAACAAAATGTAAATCCCATCATCCGGCGAAGACCCATCCCCCAGCTTCCCAATATACATACCCGGCCTCATCCGTATGTGCTCCCGCCAATCCAAACTCCGTATGTCGTCCTCCGTATATTCTGCTGCCATAAAATTACTTCACATTCCTAAAACATCCCACCCCTCCCTGGCAAGCCCCCCATTCCACTTTTTATCCATCCCTCAAACCCGAAATCCGAAGTATAAACCACGAAGGACACAATAGGCACAAAACCACAATGATTAACCAAAAGACAAAATCCGCATCAAAAATAGTCAGTGAAAGCTCCTAAATCTCTTCTTCATTCCGTGTATTCCGTGCATTCCGTGGTTGAAATTCTTCTCTTTCAAAATCTTCCTCTGCGTTTTTTGCGTTCTTTTGCGGCAATTCACCTCCTCTCGAAACCAAGTCTGCCCTACGGTCAGAAAGGTATTCTTATCTCGGGAGTTTTCCTTCGTTCACCCTCGCTCACCCTCGCTCGCTGCGGCTCACTCCGGCTCATTTCGGTTCTAATTGTTCATGGGGGGACGAGTGCCGGGCGGAACCCCAGGTGGCTGCTGCGGGCGGATGGTGGGT
>JBGSRM010000174.1:0-6960 GCA_041737575.1 Akkermansiaceae bacterium | reverse complement strand
GATGAGTTGTTTGATGGCGTCGAAGACGATCTGGAAGTTCTGGTCGTATTTCTCTTCGAGTTTTTCGATTTTCTCGGCGAGGAGCTTGTTCGACTGCATCAGGGAGCGGAGTTGGACGAAAGTGCGCATGATGGCGATGTTGACCTCGACGGCGGCGTGGTGAGCGGAGGACGGAAGAGAGCATGGCGACGCCTTGTTCGGTGAAGGCGTAGGGGAGGGTGCGGCGTCCTCCGTGGGAACTTGAAATCACAATTTGTGATTTCAAGTTGGGGGAGTCTTTCAAGGTCACATATTGTGACCTTGAAGTTGAAGTTCCAATTCGGCACCTCAAGTTTTCCATCTCATCTTCGGTGAGTTGGAACATGAAGTCGGCAGGGAAACGCTCTATGTTTCTTTTGACGGCTTGATTCAATTGGCCAACTGAAATTCCATAGAGCTCGGCGATGTCAGAGTCTAGGATGACATTTTCGCGGCGGAGGTGGATGACGAGGGGGGCGAGTTGATCGGGGATTAGGGAGAGAGATACGGGTTTTGGGGCCGCTTTTTTTGCGGGGGTCTTTTTGAGTGTGTGTTTTTTTGGGGGCATGGGGGGAGTATTTACGATTGATGATTGTTGATTTTGGATTTTTGAACTGAAGGGAATGCAATTTAGTTATTTTCCAAAAGACCTTCTTTGTGGCCGATGTCTTTGACGGGGGCGAAGATGGCTAGGACTTGGTTGACGAGGTCGCGGTCGATAGGGGCGGTTAGCCATTCGGCCCATTTGGCGATGTTTTTGGGGTTGGCGGAGCCGGCGATGGTGGTAGCGATGCCGGGGTGCTCGCAGGAGAATTGGATGGCGAGTTGGGCGATATCGACTCCGTTGTCGGCGCAGAGTTTCGCGGCGTCGCGGGCGGCTTGTTTTACGTTTTCGGGTTCCTTGAGCCAGGCGGGGAGTTCGGCGTTGGTGAGGAGGCGGGCGGAGAAGGGGCCGGCGTTCATGGCTCCGATGTTTTTTGCTTGGAGGCGGGGGAGGAGTTCGGTGGCGAAGGAGGTGTTCTGGAGGGTGTAACGATTGTAGCTGAGGACGCAGTCGATCTCATCCTCGATGTGGTCTAGGACGGTGTGGAAGGTTTTCATGGGGTAGCATGAGAAGCCTATGGCGCGGACTTTGCCTTGTTGTTTCAGTTTCAGGAGGGCGGGGAGAGTTTCCGTCCAGATTTGTTCGAGGGGGACGAATTCGACGTCGTGGAGGAGCATGATGTCGAGGTAGTCGGTTTTGAGGCGCTGGAGGGAGATGTGGAGGGATTCTTCGACGCGTTTGGCGGAGAAATCGAAGTGGATGTCGGAGTAGCGGCCGAGTTTGGTGCCGAGGAGGTAGGAATCGCGGGGGATGTCTTTGAGGCCGAGGCCGAGCATGATTTCAGACATGCCGCGCCCGTAGAAGGGCGAGGTGTCGATGAAGTTCATGCCGAGATCGAGGGCGGTGCGGGTGGATTGCATGGCTTCATCGAGGGTGATGGAGCGGAATTCGGCGCCGAGGGAGGATGCGCCGAAGGAGAGGATGGGGAGGTGGATGTCGGTTTTGCCGAGTTTACGGGTTGGGATCATAAATTTCAAAATTCAATTATCAATTTTCAAGGAAGACTTGGGTTGAGTAGTTAGATAAAGCTGCGGATGGATTTTATGGTTTGTTGGGCGGCGGAGATGTCGTTGGGGAGGGGGAGGATTTCGGCGGAGAGGTGGCCGGTGTAGTTGATTTCCTTGAGGGCGGCGATGATGGGTTTGGGGTCGGTGTGGCCGTGGCCCATGGCTTGGCGGTTGGAATCGGCGTAGTGGACGTGGCCGATGTGTTTGCCTGCGGCGCGGATGGCGGCGGGAAGGTCGGGTTCCTCGATGTTCATGTGGAAGAGGTCGGCGAGGAGGACGATGTTTTCGAGGGAGTGGGTTTCGATGAAATCAGAGCCTTCGGTGAGGCGGTTGATGAGGTTGGTTTCGTAGCGGTTGAGGGGTTCGTAGATGAAGGGGACTTTGTATTTGGCGGCGGTTCTGCCGGCGATGATGAGGGCTTCGGCGAGCCATTCGAGGGCTTGGTCTTTGGAGACTTCGCCGCCGTGTTTTCCCTGCATGGAGCCGAGGATGGCGGGAGCGCCGAGTTGGCCGCCGAAGGCGATCATTTGTTCGAGGAAATCGAGGGCGGCGACGCGTTTGTCGAGGGATGGATCGGTGAGGGAAAGGCCGTGTTTGACCATGCCTGCGCCGGTGCCGATGGCGGCGATGCCGAGGCCGTGTGTTTGGGAGAGGGATTGGATTTCGCTGATGGAAACGAAGTCGGGGCCGGGGAGGAAGAGTTCGACGGAGTCGAAGCCGGTTTGTTTGGCGAGGGCGAAGGCTTCGGGGAGTGGTTGGCGGAAGACGAAGGGGCCGGCGGCGGCTTCGGCGACTTGGGAGAGGGTGACGGCGGTAAGCATGAAACTTTAAATTTTAAACTCTAAATCTCAAGGAAGACTGGGGTTGTCGCGATTGAAAATCGCGGCTCCTTTCTAGACTGATTCTAGGATGATGTTGCCGTAGGCGGTGGTGTCGCCGGTGCGGATGAGGCCGATGGCGTTGGGGACGAGTTCTTTGAAGTCGTTGTGGGGGAGGCGGGTGACCTCGACGGACGGGTAGAGGGTTTTGAATCCGTTGAAGGAGATTTCGTATTTTTGGATGACTTCGGTGGGGTTGGTGGTGAGGAATTCTTCGGCTTGCCAGATTTGGCCGACTTTGAAGTTGTCGTGTAGGAGGTCGAGGAGGTCGGTGATGGTGGGGATGCCGCGGCAGAGGGTGATGTCGATAGTTTCGATTTCTTCCCAGAAGGGGAAGGCCCAGTCGGCGATGACGAGGGTGTTGGTGTGGCGGATGCGGGCGAGGAGGTGGAGGATGTCTGGGTTTAGGATACCTTTTTGGAGCATGATGGTGGATGGGTTAACGGGGATGTCTTAGCTTGGATTTCGGGTTGAGAGGAATGAATTTTTTCAGGAAACTCATCGCTTGGAGGATTTTCCGTCGTTAAAAAACAGGAAGATTTCAGCAGTCAGATTGACATCATATAAAGTGTTGGTATTTTGTGGGCATGACTCGCACTCAAATCCAGCTTCCTGACGAGACCTTGGCTCGCGCGAAGAAAGTCTGTGAAGCGCGGGAGATATCCCTGGCTGAACTTGCCCGACGCGGGATTGATTATATTCTGAGCGTCTATGCTCCGGAGCCAGAGATGAATCGTGAGTGGCAACCACCCAAGCCACGAAAACTTGGTTGGAAGGGGCTCAGTGATGTGGAATTGAAACTCGAAGCACAGATGACGAGTGCGGAAGGGAATATATCACGCCCCCGGAAGAAATAGTCCGATGCTCTCGATTGATACGAATATCCTGTTTCATGGTTTCAATGAGGACTCGCCTCAGCATGTGGCGGCTCACGAGTGGCTTGTGTCGGTCGCTGATGTGGAAGATGTGGCGATCTCCGAGTTGATTCTGGCTGAATTCTACGGTTTGCTGCGTAATCCGGCGGCACTCAAACATCCGCTCCCAGCGGATGAAGCTGTTGAGGTCGTTCAAATCTACCGCAATCATCCGCTTTGGCGGTTGATCGGTTTTCCTTTGGAAAGCAGGACGTTGCACGATGCTTTGTGGGCGCGGGCACGAGGAAAAGACTTCGCTTTCCGCAAACTCTATGACACCCGTTCCGCTCTCACCATGACCGCGCAAGGTGTGACTCAATTTGCGACGGCCAATGTGAAAGATTTTGAGGGACTAGGATTTCGGAGGGTTTGGAATCCTTTGAAAGTCGAATAGGAAGGAGATGTTATTCAGTCTTCGATTTTGAGTTTTTTGAGTTCTTGGAGCCATTCCTTTTCTTCATCGGTGAGTATAGGATTTTTGTAATTCGGATCGGGCATGTACCATGGTTGGCTTTCGTAAAATGCCTTGAGTTCTTTGTTTTGGAAAAGGTAGCCGCGGCGGGCGTAGGGGAAGTTTTCGAGGGTTTTTCGCGTGAATTCGTCCTTGAGTGTGAGTTCTTCATGGAGCCAGGGGTAATCCTGCAGGGAGAGTTTTAGGGATTTGGAATCCAGGATTTCATCACGAATGAGAGTTCGGTTTGCGAAGAGTGAGAGTTCGCCCTTGGGTTTGAAGTTTTTGGTGTGGAAGGTGACGCTTCCGTGGTGTTGGCAGACGGTGAGCATTTTTTTGGTTTCGTCGCTCATGGCGTTGGTGACGTTTTCCATGGTGATTTTCACGCGGCCTTCTGTTGTCCAACTGTTGATATTATCGAAAAAGGTTGGGTTGATGTGGTATTGTTGGAATTCGCCGAGGTCGATGATGAGGGTGAAGTCGTCGATCTGGTTGTTGGCCCAGCGGAGGGCGGGTGTGAGGAGGTAGTCAATTTCTGTTTCGATAAATACAGCACTAGAAATATCATAGTCGTAGGTGTGTATGACTTGCGTATCACCTGTGGCAAAGGTGGCGGGGAAGTGATAAACGTAAATTTTATCAGACGCGTTTTGATTATCAGCTTTTGGCGTGAGTTGGTTTTTATTTAAGTCGTCGATGGTGTAGAGATTTTTTGATTCGTCATCTTGTTGATGCGCAGGTGTTAGATAGGAGACTTTATGAGGAATGGCTTTACCGTTGAAGTTGACGCTAAAATTCTCGATGTATGGGTGACGCCCGTTTTTTGGTGTTTCTATCGTGTCACCATAGGGATTGTCTGCCTCGAAGCCCATGAGTAGGGATTTTTCCTCTTTGGGATTGTGGAAGGTGTAATCGACGGTGATGCGGACTTTGTTGTCCTCGATCCGTTTGATGGTGAGGATTTCCTTTTTGATGGAGATGTCGGTTTCCTGAAGTGGGATGATTTGATTGCCGCTAGCGTAGTAGGAGCTGTCGTTGGCGAGGGCGGGGGTTGTTAGGAGGACTGGGATGATTAAAAAGGGGAGGGGATATTTCATGCTGTGGAGTATTCCCGTTGCGTTAGGGGGTGTCAATGGGGGTAACTGAAAGTTATGGGCAGTACTATTTTTAGATAGGAGGCGGAGGTTTTTCATTCCCAAAGGGGATACGGATTTCAAGCCTGAGAGTCCCGTGGGGGTATCCTTCCCAACTCAGGCCATGACGTCGCAGCAGCTCCCGGTCTTCGTCCTGAAACGTGCTCCGTCGTTCTTTACGCCCGGACGCAATCCCGTTGGGATTGGTTTATTTTGGTTTGGATGTCCCAGGGTAGGCTTCACTGTGTTGCGCCAACCCTAGGCTAAAATACGTAACTCCTTTGGAGTTGGAAGATTCTGCCCACATCTATCAGTTACGCCCGGTGTCAATGCGGGATGAGGCGTAAAGGACGGCGACCGAAGATTGCCGCTATAGGCCGTGTTTTGCTTTGACTTGTTCGATTTCTTCGGTGAGGGAGGACCAGCGGGTGTAGGCGAGTTCGAGGGATTTGGTGATTTTTTCGACAGCGTTGGTGGTGGCGCGGAGTTTTTCGGAGTCGGCGGACATTTCGGGGTTTGAGAGGGCGGCGGTGAGGGTGGCTTGGGCGGCTTCCTGTTCGGCGATTTTCGCTTCTAGGGATTCGAGTTCTTTTTCGAGCGGAGCGAGGATTTTTGATTTGGCTTCTCGGGCGAGGGCTTCGAGGCGGCGTTGGTCTTTGCGATTTACACCGGGGTTTGATTCGGGTTTCGGGGTGTCTTTTTTTACCTCGGCATCGGCGGTGGTGCGTGGTGGTGATTTTGCGAGAGAGGATGAGGACGGGACGTCCACGCTGCCTTTTTTATCGAGGTAGTAGGCGATGTTGCCGTGGAAGAGGCGGGGTTGCTGGCCGGGGCGGAATTCGAGGGTTTTGGTGACGAGCGGGTCGAGGAAGTCGCGGTTGTGGGAGACGATCATGACGCTGCCCGGGTAGTCGAGGAGGGCGCGTTGGAGGACGCCTTGGGATTGCATGTCGAGGTGGTTGGTTGGTTCGTCGAGGATGAGGAAGTTGGCGGGGCGGAGCAACATGCATGTGAGTGCTACGCGGGAGCGTTCGCCGCCGGAGAGGACGCCTACTTTTTTGAAAACGTCATCGCCGGTGAAGAGGAAGCAGCCGAGGATGTTGCGGACTTGTGGTGCTGCTTCGCGGGATGCGGCGGCGGTGACCGTTTCGAGAATGGTGAGTTCGGGATCGAGTTCATCGGCGTGGTTTTGGGAGAAGAAAGAGGGGGCGACGCTGTGCCCGAGGGTGACGCTGCCGGTGTCCGGTGGTTCCTGGGCGGTGACGAGGCGGCAGAAGGTGGATTTTCCGGCGCCGTTGGGGCCGACGATGGCGAATTTCTCGCCTTTGTTGATTTCAAAGTCGAAGCCGTTGACGATTTGGAGGGGGCCGTAGGCTTTGGAGACGGTTTCCATTTTTGCGACGGTATGGCCGGAGTTGGGTGGGGGAGGGAACTTGAAGTTCATGACCGCATCGGCGCGTTCCGGTTCCGGGATGCGCTCGATTTTGGCGAGCATTTTGATGCGGGACTGGACGAGCGTGGCTTTGTTAGCGGAGGCGCGGAAGCGGTCGATGAAGCGTTGGATCTCGTTGATTTCTCTTTGTTGAGAGTTGTATTGCTTGAGTTGGATTTCTTTTCGGAGGACGGATTCCCTTTCAAAATAGGAGAAATTTCCGGCGTATTCCTCGGCACGTCCATGGGCGAAGGCGATGGTGCGGGTGCATAGCGTATCGAGGAGGGCGCGGTCGTGGGAGATGAGGAGGATGGCACCCGGGTAGTTGATGAGGTATTGCTCGACCCAGATTTGTGTTTCGATGTCGAGGTGGTTGGTGGGCTCGTCGAGGAGGAGGACGTCGGGTTGTTGGAGGAAGAGTTTGGCCATGGCGATGCGCATTTGCCAGCCGCCGGAGAATTCCGAGCAATCGCGGGTGAAGTCTTTATCCTGGAAGCCGAGTCCTTTGAGCACGGACTCAATT
>JBGSRM010000118.1:0-4904 GCA_041737575.1 Akkermansiaceae bacterium | reverse complement strand
AGCACCCAGAATATGGCGGATAAGATCGGCATGTTAAGAATTGGAGCCTATTTATTTTGCACCCTTGGAGAACAGCACTGCAGGTATCGTCCGCATGAGGATTTGAAAATCCAACCATAAAGACCAGTTATCGATATATTTTAGATCCATTTCGACCCAATCTTCAAAGTTGCTGATTTTGTTGCGACCACCAGCCTGCCACTCGCAGGTGATGCCGGGTTTCACACTCAGCCTTCTCCGGTGTGAAATCTCGGAAAAAGCCTCTACTTCATAAAGTGGTAGTGGTCTAGGACCGACCAGGCTCATTTCCCCTTTGAAAACATTGATGAGCTGGGGTAGCTCATCGATGCTGAGTTTCCGGAGCCATTTACCAAAAGGGAAAACTCTCGGATCGTCCTTTAATTTGAAAACAGGGCCGTCCATCTCGTTTCCGTGTTGTTCTTTAATTTGCTCAAGCATTTCCTCCGCGTTTGCCACCATGGTGCGGAACTTCCACATCTTAAAAGGTTGGCCGTATCTACCGGCTCTCATTTGGCCGAAGAAAATGGGTGCCCCGGGGCTTTTCATACGGATTCCCACCATCGCAACCAGCCATAATGGAAGTGTGAGGAGGATCATGATTGCGGCGGCGACGCGATCAATCACTTCTTTGCACATGAGTTCCCATGAGAGCTCCGGAGTGGAACGTAACACAAGCATGGGCTTGTTGCCGATGGCGTCGAAAACCGGCCGCGCTATCTGCGTGCTGATGAAGGAAGCGGTGATCCATGCCTCGACACCTTGAAGTTCGCAAGCTTCCACGGCCTGACCGACTTTTTCGAAGTCAACACCCTTTGGAGCTAAAATAACTCGTCCTACGGATTCTCGTTTTACCAAATCATACAGATCCTCGGCGGGATGTGTTTCCAGGTCGAAAGCGCTGACTATCTGCCATGAAGAGATGGCTTCGGGATCAATTTCAGCTAAAAAGGATTTAATCTCGGATGGCTTGCCTGCAATGATCACTCGCTCCGCTCCGAACTTTCCTGATTTTCGCCTGTGCCGTAGCCACCCAGCGAGTGCACGGTCTCGTAGTAGCATGGCGCAAAAGATGAATAAGGCACCGAGCGCAAGACTGAGGCGTCTTGCATCGCTCATTTTGGCAAATATCACCATGATGCCTACGATGAAGCCGATGAGGAAGAGTGCCTTGAGGATGAGAGTGATGCTGGCACCAGTGGATCGCTGGCTGATGCGACGGTAAAATCCAAAGAATTCGAGAAAAAGTGGGGTGAAAGGAACAGTGATATAAAAGATCCATTTCATGTCATACTCATCCGTGGCATCTCTCAGCAAGTCACGAGTGGCATCTCCCAGCCACAAGCAGCCCCCGACAAGAACTGCATCAATCAACTGCAGCGCTTGGATACGAAAGGATTCCTGGCGACTCAGGGGCATTGGTTTAGGGATCAGAAGTTTTTTGGGTATTGGTAAGATAGCGGGGGCGGAGAAGACTGCTTTTTTGATTCGGAATTGGCAAGACGCATTACATGCCACAGCCTAAGGGAGTGAGGAAATGGCTTTTTACCGTAGCTCTATTTTGTGTCCTGATTTTGTCCACGCGCAAATACTGGAACAGCCGTTTCGAGGCGGTGCCAGGGGCACCCATGGTTTCGGTGGAAGCAAGCGACAAGGCGCGACTATGCGTGGAAAGGCTGCCCGGAGAAAGGCGGATTGCGCGATCCATCGATCTTCCGCTGGGCAGTGATATAGAGATTTTGCATGTTCAGTTTTCGTATCGAGCACTGCATATCGTGGAAGGCGTCGAAAAGTGGGAGAACGGGCGCATGATTTTGGATTGGTATGATCAAAACCAACGATTGGTGGCTCATGACGTGATTATGAATATGAAAGGTCATGATGAAAACCCGCGGCAGGTGGAGATGATGGTGCCAACCAAGCAATCCAATTTGATCCCAAAGCTGAGGATCGAGCATCTGGCAGCCTCTGGAACAATGGAGATCAACGATTTAATGTTTTTGCCCGTGAGATTGAGGCATGGTTTTGGTGTATTTGCTTTCGGCTTGGTGATCTTGTGGGGATACTTCCTTTATGATTTTGTAAGTCGTTTATCCGAGGTTTCATGGCATCGGAGAGCGATCGCTTCGGTTCTCTTGCTGGGTATGGCTTGGTTCCTTGTTATTCCCGGGCCATGGGTGCATCTGCGACCACTGGCCGGTGGCTTCTCATTGGGAGCGAAGCCCGAGGAAAAACGAAGTGCGGTATTTTCAATGGAGCAAAACAAAACAGCCGACGATCTTGAGCCTCTTGGCGAAATGCCGGTGCAAGGAAGTTGGCTGTTTCAGGTGAAGGTAATGTTATCGTTTCTTCGTCCCGTTCTGCATATCCTGCTTTTTGCAGGCCCAGCTTTTTTATTGGCTGTTTGTTGCGGGACCCGATGTGCGTGGTGGGCTTCCGTGGCAATGGTGGTGATGGTGGAAGCGGCTCAAGCTGCGTTCTGGTTGAGTGTCGATTGGTTTGATGTATTGGATTTGGTGGTCGATTGCATGGGAATTACAGCCGCTCTATGGATTTACAGAAAAATCATCTCCAAGAAGTGGTTCAGCAGATGGGTAAATGTGCGTGTTCTCGTGAATTGACAGATGCGGGATGAGCCATACCTTACGAACGTCTTGCAGACAGAACCAAGCCGTTGCGATCATGAACCCGAATCCAACATCCTCAACGGATTCCATCAACCCATCAGTTAGTGCTGCGGGCTATGGTGGTGTCTTGACGCCAAAAGTGATTGCTGGGGGGATTTTTTTGTCAGCAGTTATTTGGTATTATTGTTTCGTGCCGCGCTTTGGATCTGATCATTCATACACTTCCATCAGCTGGTTGATTGGATCGTGGAATCCTAAAACCGACTATGAGCACGGGAAACTCGCGATTTTCATCATCATGGGAATGCTTTTCTCGCGGCATAAAGAAATCAAATCATCGGTTTCTGAAGGATCTTACTGGGGTCTGTTGTCTGTTGTGTTAGGATGTCTCTTTTTCTACGCGGGCTTCCGCACATTGCAGCCTCGCATTTCAGTTGGTGGACTGCCGTTTATTCTGTGGGGCGGGGTATTATTTTTATGGGGTTGGAGAGTAGCCTTGTTGACGATGTTTCCCCTGTTTTTTGTGTGGATTGCCATTCCGTTACCGACATTTCAGCAGGCGACCACTCATTTACAGCTTCTGGCAACATCGATCGCCCATCACGGCTCCAATTTACTTGGCGTGGAAACCTACACGCAAGGAACCACCATTCTTCCGGTCAAGGGTGATTGGAAACCTCTGAGTATCGCTCACGGATGCAGTGGAATTCGCTCACTGATGGCATTGCTGATGTTCTCCGCCGCCTGGGCCTATTTAGCTCGCATGAGTTTTTGGAAACGCGTGGTTCTCTTTTTAAGTGCGGTGCCCCTAGCGATTATCGGAAACTCGCTACGTGTCATATCGATATTCCTGATTGCTGAATTTGGAGATGCGAACTGGGCGGCCACGACATGGCATGATTGGTCGGGTCTGCTGCTATTCTACCCGTTTTCGTTGTTCATGTTGCTGGTGATCCATTCCGTTCTCGAAGGTGGGCTGCCTTGGAAGGTAGCGAAAAAGCGGACGCTGCGCCGCGTAACTGTCAGTGCATCCGAGTCTGACGCAACCAAGTCCTCTTCATGAAAATGAAACCTTTCCTCCTGCCACTGATTTTTATTTTGTTGGCCACGTCGGTTTATTTTTTGCCGGAACCGGGTGACATGGCTCCTTCGGCTGTAAATATGGAGATACCGTCTCAGTTTGAGGGATGGAACACACAAAACATACCACCCTCGAAGGAGGAAATCGAGATTCTCGCCGAGGACACAACCTTTTCCAAGGCTGTCTGTTCTCAACAGCGTGTAGGAGAGTATATCCAGGCTACGGGTGCGACCGCATATGACCGCATAGACCTCTCGATTGTTCTATCTGGATATGATCTGAACAACTCAATCCACCGTCCCGAGCGTTGTATGCCTTCGCAAGGTCACTTGATCGGCAGTTCCTCAGTCGTAGATCTCGATCTTGCGAACGGGCGTAAGATGGCCGTCCAGCGCTTGCTTTCTGTCCAGTCAATTCCATTGAGAGATGATCCTACAAAATTCATCCGCATGAACTGCCTCACCTATTATTTTTTTGTGGGGAATGAAAAAATAACACCCAGCCATACGGAGCGGACACTGATTGATGTGAAAGACCGTCTGATACGAGGCATAGATCAGCGTTGGGCTTATGTATCCGTTTCCATGTGGTATGGTGACCTTAAACTACCTTGGATCGAGAAGGAAATCCCGATTGAAGAAGCGGATTCCAAACTTCTGGATTTCATCAAAAACTTTGCAGAAAAACGCATCGATTGGGAGATGATATCATCATGATGGGTCGTCACTTGATTTAAGACCAACCAACAGCATTAGTCTTTCGGTAGATTTGTCGTCTTTATAAGTATGTGAAAGTGCTAACAACTTTTTCCGTTTCTCAGGCTCCAAATCCTTTTTTGCAATAAGTTGCGCCATCGTATCGAGTAATCCGGCCATGCCGGTCACGACAGGGCCTGCGAGGTAGTCCTCGATGGGGCTGACAGTGAATCCTCTCGATGTGGTATATTCTTCAAGATCCGCAAACGTGTGAATCACGGGTCGATCAAGCAAAAGATAATCGATAACCACACTGGATACATCCGTCAGCAGGCAATCCGAGGCGCCTAGCATTTCATAGAGAGAAACATTTTTTTCATTCAACCAGTTGTTATCGATCAGCCAAAGGTTTGATTGTGATAGGGAGTTTCCCGTGCTAGCCATGGGGTGTGGTTTGGCTATCATGATCGCGTTGTTAGCCAC
>JBGSRM010000095.1:0-49089 GCA_041737575.1 Akkermansiaceae bacterium | reverse complement strand
ATCGTGGTCGCCGGGCAGGCCGAGTTCCACGCGGCGGCGGTAGTTAAGGTAGGCTGCTTTGGCGATGGCCTCGGTGGACGGGGTGGATTTTTTGGGTGAGGTGGCGGCTTTTTTGGCGGCTGTTTTTTTCGCAGGAGTTTTGGCAGCTTTTTTGGCGACTGTCTTTTTGGCGGCGGCTTTTTTTGTTGTTTTTTTAGCGGGCATGGTGGTTTGGGGAGGGTTGTGGTTGTGGCGTCGGTTAAGCAGGAAGGATGCCGCTATATGGAATATGTCCAATTTTCCGGCATTGCCAGCACGAAACGCTGGTTTATGATGTTTGCATGGAGCCGGAGGTTCAATGGAATTATGAGCGTGGTGGCGATAGCTATCAATTGCCCGGGCCTGATCATTTGGGAAGGTGGGCGGCGGTGGCATTGGTGCTATCGATTTTGCTGCATGTGGTTTTGTTTTTCGCGCTGGATCGCATCAAGATTGTGCTGGGTTTCACGCAACCGGAGGAGTTGGTGACTGGGCCGGTGAATGTGCGGCGTGTGGAGGTGAAGCCGTATGTGGAGGAGTCGGTCGCACCTGAAGAGGATATGGTGGTTCCTCCGGATGATACGGCGCCGTTGATGGAGGAGATTGATTTGCTGGATTTGCTTCCTGAGAATGTGGAGATCGATATTTCGCCGGAGGTGATGGATCCGGAGTATGCGTTGAAGCTGTCGAATCCGCTGGCTTCGGGGGAGGTGGATGCTTTGGAGGTGGAGGCATCGAAGCATTTTGATTTGGAATCTGACTTGCCGGACTTCGGAAGGATGGAGAGTGATTTGACGCCTGCGGCGGTGGGGCAGATCACGGTGGATCCGGGTGCGCTGCAGTTGGACGAGGACAGCACGACGGCTTTTACGGATGATCTGATCAAGAAGGGGAATCAGGGTTTGGTTGAGAACGGGAGTTTGGATGGGATTGAATCGTTGGACGCGCTTCTTGATTTACCGGAGAATTTGTTGCTCTCCAAGAAGACGATGTTGCCGAGTGATTTGCTGTTCGAGTTCAACCGTGCGGAGTTGCGGGAGAGCGCGAAGGTTGGCTTGATGAAGCTGGCTTTGTTGCTGGACAAGAATCCCGATTTGTATTGCTGGATTGAGGGTCATACGGATTTGATCGGCGGGCATCAGTCGAATGTGGAGCTATCGAAGCGGCGTGCGGAGGCGGTGAAGACGTATCTGGTGGAGTCGATGCGTATGGATCCGGATCGGATTTATACGTTGGGTTATGGGAAGACGAAGCCACTGATCACATCCGGTGATGCGGATGCGCAGGCTCCAAACCGCCGGGTGGAGATCAAGATGCGGAAGGCACCACCGGGGGAGCTGAAGCTGATTGAGGTTACTGATGCTGAGCCTGTGGAAGTGATCGAGGAAGAGGAGCCGGCACCTCCCGAGCCGGTGTTGGTGCGGCCACAGCGTGCGGTGCCGGTGGATGAGGAAGAGCTAAATTCCGAAGAGGAAGCGCCGAGAGCCGTCCCTGTGCCGGAGCGCGCGATTCCTGTGGATGAGCCGGAATTACCCGACCCAGCACCTTTGCGGGCTGAACCTGTTGATCCTTGATGCAGTCTCCTGAATCACTTCTCGGGTTGGATTTTTCCGAGCTCGAAGCCGTGCTGTCTGCGGATGGCGTTTTGAAGCACCATGCGAAGGCGTTGTGGCGTGCGTTGCATCGGGAGAATGTGATGGATTTGTATGGCAATGATTTTTTACCACCGTTGCGACGTTGGTTGGTTGAGAATGTGGGAGAGGAACGGCGTTTTTTTGTTGATGGCCTGTTTCAAGAGGAGGAGATCCATAGCAGCGATGGTTTGACGAGGAAGTATTTGCTGCGGCTGAGCGATGGGCAGGTGATTGAGACGGTGCTGATGGGTTATGACGGGCGTTTCACGGCTTGTCTTAGCTCGCAGGCGGGTTGCGCGATGGGTTGTGTGTTTTGCGCGACGGGGCAGATGGGTTTTGTAAGGCATCTGACTGTTGGGGAAATCGTGGCTCAAATCCGACATGTGAGACGTGCGCTTGCAGTGAGTCATCCGGATCGCCGTCTTCGCAATATCGTGCTGATGGGAATGGGGGAACCGCTGCATAATTATGACGCGGTGATGAAGGCGATGGGTATCGTTTCCAATGTGCGGGGCGCATCGATCGGGGCATCACGGATTGCGATAAGTACGGTAGGTGTCGTACCTAATATTTTACGGATGGCAGAGGAAGGTGTTCCGTTTCGCCTGGCGGTGAGTCTTCATGGTTCGACGGAGGAGGAGCGGGCCGCGCTGGTGCCTGCCAGCAAGAAGTGGAATCTGGAGATGTTGATTTCGGCGTGTCGGACTTACTGCGAAATGACCGGGAAGAGAATATTTTTTGAATGGACGTTGATTGCCGGAAAGAACGATTCGGAGGAGACAGCAAGGCGGTTGGTTGATTTGTTGGATGGTATTGACAGTCACGTGAACATCATTCCGCTGAATCCTACGAACGGATATTGCGGTGAAGCGAGTGAGAGTGGAGCCAGGTTCCAGAGGGTGATACGTGAGGCGGGGATACCCTGCACTTTCAGGCAAAGGCGCGGTATCGATGTGGCCGCAGGCTGCGGCATGCTGAAGGCGGATAAGATGAAACGAACAGGAATCCTGTCCCCATGAAGAACGAAAGTGAAGGCAATACGGAGCTGGTGGGGGGTGCTATTGAAGATCTGGCGCAGAAAGAGGGCATTGTCGGGGTGCGGGCGGATCCTTCGTTGGGGAGGCTGGAAATTGATTTTGATCCTGCGGAGCTGAGCGAACGTGAGATACGCAAATTTGCGAGTGAGGATGTAGGGCGTGTTTCGATGGAGTTGAAGAAGCTGAGTTTCCGACTGGAAAACTCCGGGTCTGAGGCAAGCGCGTTGCGACTCGAGAAAAAGGTCGTGAAGATTCCGGGGGTGCGCCGTGCAACAGCGACATATCTGGGCAAGGTGCTATGCCTGACATTTGATACGAGCAAAACGCAGGAAGATGAGGTTGTCGCCGGAGTGAAGCAAACGGGTGCCGAGCTGCGGCCTCTTGAAAAGAGCAAGGTGGATATCAAGAATTTCTCAGAGCGACTTAAAAGCGGTGATTTCAACGAAGAGATTTCCTGTGCTCTTGGTTTGGTGTTTCTGGTTGCGGCTGTGATTATTGAGCGCGTTGTGGGGATCAGTTGGTGGACGCACGCCATCTATGCGGGTGCATATTTTTTCGCGGGGCAGGAGGGAGTGAAGTCAGCGTTCGCATCGTTGAAGGACAAGGTGCTTGATGTGGATGTGCTGATGGTTCTGGCCGCGTTGGGTGCTGCTGTGATCGGGGCGCCGTTCGAGGGGGCGTTGCTGTTGTTTTTGTTCAGCTTTTCCAATGTGTTGCAGAGGTATGCGATGGGGCGGACGCAGCGGGCGATCGAGGCGTTGCTTACCTTGCGTCCTGATGAGGCTTTGGTGAAGCGGGGTGGTGAGACGGTGCGTGTTCGTGTGGAGGAGTTGCATGTGGGGGAGATCGTCGTGGTCAAGCCGGGTGAGCAAATTCCCGTGGATGGTAGGTTGACCGAGGGAAATACGCATGTTGACGAATCGTCGCTGACCGGCGAGTCGATGCCGGTTGCTAAATTGATCGGGAGCGATCTTTTTGCGGGGACCATCAACCAGAGCGGAGGCATAGAACTGGAGGTGACAAAGCGATCCGATGATTCGGCATTGGCGAGAATGGTGAAGTTGGTAGCGGAAGCACAGGCGGAAAAGTCAGGGACGCAGCGGTTTCTTGAATCCGCCGAGCAGTATTATGCGATGGGTGTAATTTTGTTCACCGTTGGTGTGTTTTTGGTGCCATGGCTCATGTGGTCGGAGGATTTTCCCAAAGCATTTTACAGGGCGATGACAGTGATGGTTGTCGCCTCACCGTGTGCGCTGATCATAAGCACACCCGCGACCGTACTTTCGGCGATCGGAGGGGCGGCAAGGAGGGGCATCCTTGTGAAAGGCGGTTCACATCTGGAGCGTGCATCTACGATAGATATAGTAGCCGTGGACAAGACAGGGACGCTGACCGTGGGCAAGCCATCGCTGACCGAGATCGTTACCACGAATGGAATCTGGGAAAGATCCGCGGATGCGAACAAGGAGATCCTGTCGCTTTTGAGGACGGCGGCGGCGCTGGAGTCGAGATCGGAGCATCCTCTTGCCCATGCGATAGTCGATGCCGCGACAAAGTCAGGAATTGAGATGGCGGAGGCGACAGGGTTTCAATCCGTGACCGGCAAGGGTGCGGAGGCGAGTGTGGACAACAAGCGTCATGTGATCGGCAGCGAGCGCTGGCTTCAGGAAAGCAACGCCAGCGGAATGGATTTGCTGCGAGTTTCAGTGAGACAATTTCAGGAAAAGGGAAGCACGTGTGTTTGGATGGGCGCAAAGACAGGTGATGTAATCGAAGCGAAAGCGGTGTTTGTGATGGCGGATACGGTGAGGCTTGAGGCGAAGGAGATGATTCAGAAGCTGCATGAGTCGGGTATCAAGAAGGTTGTGATGCTGACGGGCGACCAGAGATTGGTGGCTCAATCGATCGCGAAGGAAGTGGGAATTGATGAGGTTCATGCCGAGACCTTGCCCGAAGACAAGCTGGCGATCATCCGGCAGTTGAAGCTGGAGGGTAGGGTTATGATGATCGGGGATGGAGTGAACGACGCGCCCGCGCTTGCCGCGTCCGACCTCAGTGTTGCCATGGGTGCGGCTGGGACGGATGTTGCGATGGAAACGGCAGATGTTGTTTTGATGGGAGACCGGCTGGAGAACATACCGTTGCTGTTGAATCACGCGCGGAGAGCCAGGCGGGTTCTTTTGCAAAATCTGACTTTCGCGATGGCGGTCATTGTTGTTTTGGTGGTTGGCGCGCTTGGATTTTCATTGCCCCTACCGATAGGTGTGATCGGGCATGAAGGGAGCACGGTACTCGTGTGTTTGAACGGGCTGAGGCTGTTGATGATCGGGAGATCGATGTTGTGAGCGAGTGATCCGGGTGCGGACGGAAAGGCGGAAAAAATTTTTGCGGTTTCATGAATAAACGTAACGGCGCTTCTGTCGTATCATGCGTAACCAAAAATTACAGAATCATGAAAAAACTAATTACTATAATTGCAGTAGGTGTGTTTGGATTCATTGGGACAGCAGTGGATGCGGACGCACGTCCGAGATGTGGAAGCGGCTATAGCGCGCCGCAAAGTACCATTTATGTCAGCGGCTACCGTCATGGGCGCGCTGTCTATACGGAGAAGTATTTTGTGGGATATGACCGTTGGGGACACCCCGTCTTCAGATATAGGACTGTTGCGGCTCCAAGGAACCAGCATTGCGGACCAACCCACTATGCCCCTCGCGGAAATCAAGGAAGGGTCTCATATAGCTTCCGCCGCTGAACCGTAGGTTTTCCCGCGATGTCATAGCAAGCTCTCCGGGGGTAACTCCGGGGGGCTTTTTTTGCGAAAATCAGAGGGGGCGTCCGTAAGTATCGCAGCGGTTATCCCAGCCTTCACGCCAGCGGGCTTCGCCGCGTTCTTTCGGGGAGTTGTCGATGCGCCTGTTGAGCGCGCGTTTTGCTGAGGCTGCAAATTCGGTGGCTGCTGCGGGACCTGAAGGGACATCATTCATGCCGCCAAGGACTTGAAGGAGACCCCAGCCATAGCCGTTGTATTTTTCCGTGGGGTTGGTGCCATCGCCTTTGAAATTCACATAATCGATGAGGGCGTAGGTGCCTTGTGGGGAGGAGGCGACTTTATCGTAGTTTGCCTGGATTTTCGAACGTTCGGAAGCAGGGGCGGCGGCGAGGATTTTAGAGAGAGCGGCGTTGGAACGAGTGATGATGAAATCGGTTTGCAGTTCGACGGTGGAAGCAAGCCATTTGCGAAGGTCGGTCATTTCCGCTGAGTTGAATTCCTTCATGAATTGTTCACGGGATGTCCAGGGAGAGTGGCGGTTTTTTGCGATGGCGGGAGGGGTGGCGCCGTTGCGTGTGGCGTAAGCGATGAAGAGCGGCCAGCTTTCCTGGAAGCGACCGTTGAAGCCGGCTGGGTACCAGATAAAGTGTCCGATGCCGAGTGAGGGAAACTCCTCACCGACATTCCATGCGGTGAGTCCGTTGAGTGTGCCGCCGGATTCGTTCTGCCATATTTTTTTGCCGATGGCTGCTTTTTGGGCGGATGTGAGATTGTTGGTGGGGCTTTTTTCAGGAGAGGCGGGAGGATTTCCCGGGGCGCAGGCGGAGAAGGCGAGGGCGAGGAGGAAGGCGGGGTTCAGGATGCGCATGATGATGAAAATTAAGGGTTTGTTGGTGAAACGGCAAGGCTGTTGGGGAAGGTGAAGCGGCGTTCGATATCGTCCAAGACAGAATTCGAGTGGAGCATGAGGGGGTGGAGGGCGATGTTGTGCGAGTGGTTTTCAGCACGATCCCAGATGGAAGAGGATGTTGGCAGGATGATGAGATCCATGGGTGTGCGGTAGGAGACGATGGGTATGGAGCCGAGTGTGTCTTCTGTTTCGCGTAGCTCGCGGAGGAAGTCGCTTTCCGGGCGCATCTGTTTTACACCACGAGTGGGAAGGGTGTATGCGGCGAGGGATCCGTTGTGGGGTGTGGATATGGTGATGAATGATTCGCAGCGTTCGGCCCCTCCGAGTTTTTGCAGGTAGTAGCGGGAAACGAGGCCGCCCATGCTGAAAGCGACGATGGCGATTGGTTCTTTTTTACCGAACTTTTTATCGATATCTTCCTTGAGTCCTTGTGCGAGGACATCGAGGCCTGGGCGTCCACTGGATGGCTTGAGTTTTGGGACGTAGCATTCGATGCCGTGGGTTTCGAGCCGGCGTTTCAGAGAGTGGAAGGAATCACCGTTCTCGAAAATACCGTGAACCAAGACGACGCGTTCGTAGCGTGGTTTGGCCGGTTGAGGGTGACAAGATACGGCGGTGGCGAGTATCCCGGTGAAGAGGTTGAAGAGGCGTGCGGTCATGGTTTAGCCGGGCGGCCAGTTGAGTTGGCGTCCGCCGAGGAGGTGGACGTGGAGATGGGGGACGGATTCTCCTCCGTGGGAGCCGTGGTTCATGACGAGCCGGAATCCTGATTCTGAAATTTCGAGTTCTTTAGCGAGTTTGCCGGCTACGAGGAGAAGATGGCCTAAGATTGCTTGGTCTTCCTGGCTTGCTTCGCCGACCCGTGGGATAGCTTTTTTGGGGACGATGAGAACGTGGGTGGGAGCTTGTGGTGCGATGTCACGGAAGGCGCAACAATGCTCGTCTTTGTGGAGAATCTCTGCGGCGATTTCACCGTCGTAGATTTTTTCAAAAATGGTTTTGATTGGCATGATTCGGAGATGGTGAAGGTTTCCTGAATGCGTGGTGATTATAAGTCGATCCGGGAATCTTGTAAGACAAATTTATGGGAAGAAGATGACGATTTTGTGTCTTCTGCTCGCTTACTTGTGGCTTGATGGAGGCGAATATTGAATCAGTCTTCGTGGCCCTCGTGCAAGTGGTCGCCAAGGATGTCGCGTCCGAAATCTTTGGCGGCATCGCGCCATACGGCATGGATGTGGTTGCCGTGGTTCTGGACGTTGGCGACTTCTACGAGAAATGTAGTGCCTTGGATGCGGTAGTAGTATGGTTCGCCACGTTCTAGGCTACCGGCCCATCCGAAGCGGAGGTTTGGGAGGTCATTTTTAATGGTGGCGATTTCATTTTCAGCGAGTTCCTTGCGATGGCGATTGGCGTATTCGGAGATGAGTTCGATGAGTGCCTGTTGCTGGCCGGGGGACATGTCGGATGCCGAGATGCCGACCGGTTCGAGTTGTTTGATGCGGCGGTCTTCGGCGGTGAGAATATCGTTCGGTGTTTTTTCAGAGAAGATGAATTCCTTGTCGGTTTCTTTTAGTGTGAGAGCGAGGGCGCGGGCGAGGTCTTCTTCGGCGTGGAGGGGGCGTGTGCCTTTCATTTCATGATCGATTTTTACCTCGGCGGGATTGGCTGCGAAGAAGGATGGGGTGACGCTGATGGCTTTGCCTTCGGAGATGGTATAGTTGAGTGAGAGGTGGTGGCCTTCGAAACGCCAAGCCCATGTGCCCTTTGCGGAAGGTTCACCGAAGATGGAGGTGAAGTAGGCTTTCGAGTTACGGAACTCCGGTTTTTTTTCGATTTCCGCGAGGAAGGCTTCGAGAGCCATGATGGTATTTACTTTATTGAGGCCTGGCTCGCTGAGGGCGGTTTTAAGCAGGGTTTGTATGAGCTTGATCTGTTCATCAGTGAGCTCTTCGAGGGGGATACCTTTGCGTTTACGTGGGACGAAGCCCCAGTTTTCACGTTCATCCGAATCGAAGGCGAAGATTGCTTTTTGTCTTTGATCCTGGTTGAGAGATGTGAGGACGGCGTTTGCAGCGTCTGCCATTTCGGCGGCAACTGTTTCAAGGGTGTTTGGATTTTCTTCTGCGAAGACGGAGATGTTGATTGCGAGGAAGAGGATGAGATATTTCATGGTGATATATGGTAAGTGGAGTGTTCAGAGATCCTAGATAATTCAAAGAATTTGGCCTTGTTCTTTCAGTAGCTCGCTGAGTTTTTTGTATGAGACGTCTTGGACTGGGATTTTATTGTCGACTGCGATGGATGCGGCTGTTCCGGCGCTTTGGCCGAGAATCATGAAGACGGGTTCCATGCGAATGGAGCCATAGGCGACATGAGAGGCGGAGAGGCAAACGGGGACAAAAAGGTTTTGGCATTCATCTCGTTTGGGGATGATGGAGCGGTAGGAGACGGGGTAAGGTTTGTTGCATTTATGCCCGAAGGCGCCTTCGTTGCGGACAGTGGTGACGCCATTGCGTGTTACAACGACTCGTTGGCAGGGATGGGAATCCATGTGATAGGAAGCAAGGCCGATGGAGTCCTCGGCAATGCGTTCGGACTGACAGTTTGCTTGCGTCATGACGTAATCGGAAAGCATGCGGCGCCCCTCCCGAACATAGAGATGATGCGGCCAATGCGCTGTTTCCTTGAATTCGTCGGGACACAGGCCGAATTGGTTGACTCGTTTCTGAAGTTCTTCGGGGACTTGGGAGTCGTTGGCGAGGAAATACATGTAGCCTTGTTGGTATTTCACATGCTGTTGGAATATGGATTCACGGAGCTGGTAAAGCTCGGCAAATGGAACGGGCAAGCCGCGGCGAGGTGCGGGTAGTTTATCAAATGAAACAGGTTCGAATGTGCCATCCGGCCAGCGGTTGCTTCCACCAACGAGATTCGATGAGATGCTTCCGGCGTTGTTGCTATCACCGTTGCGCATTTGCACGGGGCCATCTGTCATGGGGGCAGTCGTGTAGTTCAATGTCCATTCGATATTAGGATCCGAATTCATGAAGCGGGCGAGAAGCGCGTACCTGCTGGGTTCGTATCCAGCGGGTTTCGTGAAGGGTATTTTACCTTCTTTGTCAGATAGCCGCATTCGGAAATTGTAGGCTTGGACGCGGTGATCGCCTTGTCCTTGTTTTCCGTGAGGAGCCGAGGAAATTTCAGGAAAAAGGCCGGATTGCGGATTATCTGCAATGACGTATGGGCTGATGGGTAGGTCGCAAAACTGATAGACGGATTTCCATGAAACCTGTTGCCATTGGCCATTGAGGGTTTCTCCGTAGGTTGAGACGGGTTCGCGCCCGATGTGATATGAGATGTTTGCGGCGGCAAACAGATCACCCTCGTAAGTGGCATCCACATAAACGGCTGCTTTGATGGTTTCGCCCGTTTCAAAAGTTGCGGATACGATTCGATCCTGATCGAGCTCTACCGACTCGAGGGAGCGCCCGTAGAGGACGGTGACACCCGATTCCTCGAGCATTTTCCGATATAGGTTTTCCGCCTCAGAGGGGCTGTAATCGACCATTTTGCCGAGGCGTGTATAAAATTCCATGGCCATGCCGCCGATTGCTTTTTTGTTTCCAGTATCGGTGGCGGTTAGGCCACCCGATGTCATGCCGCCTACGTGACGGTTGAATGAAAGCAGCACCACGTTTTTGCCCATGCGTGCTGACTGAACAGCGGCCGCGACACCAGCGGGTGTGCCACCATAGACGGCAATATCATGGCTGAATGTTTTTGGGGCAGAGCGTTGCGCTTTGCGATAATAGAAGAGGTTAGGATTTTCAGAATTGGTTTGGGCTGTAGATGCGAGAGGTAGCAAGCAGACAAAAAGCCGGATAACGGGGTGAAATATATTTTTAAAGAATCGCAGCTTTGTCATGTTTTTCAAAGTAGAATACACGAATACGTTGTGGCGGGCATCATTCTTTTCAAAGAGGGCTGGGCGAACGCAGCTAGTTTCTTCTCCCGATTTTGTGAAGAGACTTGCGGAGGGAGGGTATAGGCGGTTGGCTATGGAATGAATTTCAGGTGGTTGAACGCTTTGCTTTGGGGAAACTCAGTCGCACTCGCATGGATGTGGGGACTTGGTTTGTTCTTCAGTGTCCAGATTTCGTTTATGTTTGGCATGCGTGGACTTCTGATGTTCGCAATTCCGAATGCGCTGGGATTGATGCTTTTTGGTTGGTTGACGCAGATCGTTGCGGACCGGCATAAAGGCGGGCATGAATCGCTTGCGCTGTTTTTTGATAAATTTTCCAAGCCATTCCGTCTTATATTCTATCTTTACCAGGTAGTCGCGCTTTCGCTAACGGTTTTTGCCTTGGTCAAGTATCTGTTTGTGCCATTGTTATCGAAGGTGGAAGGTGTTGGCGATGGAGCGGTCTTCGAGCTTTCTGTGGCAATGTCAATTTTTGTGCTGCTGGCTTTGGGATGCTTGTTTGGGGAAGAGTTTGGAATACGGAAGATCAAGGTGGGACACGCGTTGTTGGGTGTGCTTTTGATGGGGTGTATTGTCAGCGTACTTTTTTCATTGAGTCCTCAAGGCATCAAAAATGGCGTGATTGGTTTGGGATCTGAACATGGATACTCGGAGGAGAGATTTTGGGGCTTGGTAGTGCCCTTGGTGGTGGGTTTGCTGGTAGGGCCATGGCTGGATCTTCAGCATTGGCAGCGAGCCATACAGATACACCGTGAGCAAACTTCCATCCGACTCAGCTATATATTCGGCGGATTGATTTTCTTTTGTCTGCTGGTTTTTCATGGATATTTGGCCATGTGGGTGATGGGTCTTGCGGATCCCGGCTTTTCGCTTTTGGTCTCCAAGCTTGATGGTCTGGTTTACGGCCACGATATCATCGTACAGCATTTTTCGGTCAACTACAGTGCGAACTCGCTTGTCTCGACAGCTTACTTTAGTTTTTTGGTGATCTGTGTTCTTACGACGTTGGATAGTGGCTACGTGGCTCTGAAGTGGTTCTTGGGGAGGAATGCGGAGAAGAGCCAGAACATGCTGATTTCAATCCTTCCGAGACAGATCATTTCCTCACCGATTCTGACTTTCATACTGGTTGCCTTGATTGCTTTGGCAGCCTATCTCATGCGATTCGAACTGGAATATTTCATGGTATTTTTCGCATCGTTCTTTGTGGGCTATGCAGCGCTATCGATCGCACGTTGTTTTGTTCCCAATTCGCAGCAACCACTGCCTCAGATAAGAATGTTTTCGATGGCGAGCCTTTGCTTGGTTATATTTGCCTTCGGGTATATGGCGGATCGTAATGTCTTGATGTATGTTGGCTCACTACTCCCGCTTGCCTATGTCGCGTGGTTGGTGACGACTACGGATTTACTCCGACTTGTGACTGAGAAAGTTGATGAAGTGATGCATGCGGCCACGGAGCATCCAGCGCTCAAGGCGATGGTTAAGCAGGATAAACCTGTTGTTTCTGATGTAGTTGCCCCCGTTGGTGGGGAAAATCACGATCTGATGGGGCACTTCGAGGGCAAATGGTTTGTGTATTCCATGGTGGCTACTTACCAGGATACAAATTCGGTGGGGAATGTGTATTTCGGCATGTATCCACTCTATGTTGGGAAAACCCGCGAACTATTTTTTAATGCGGTGATGCCGGATTTTGATTTGAAAACAACGCCATTCTATATTTTGACGCGTTCCTTTGAGCATAAATTCGTGCGTGAAACGCGCGAGTTTGATACGATTACTGTCAAGATCAAGGTTGGCGATTTCAACAGGAAGTTCTGCACATTGGAGCATCAAATCTTCGGAGCTGACGGTCAGTTGTTAGGAAAAGGCAAACAAAGTTTACTTTTCGTCTCTTCCAAGGACTATGGTTTGCTGGATATTCCGCAACAGGTTTACACGGCATTCATCAAGTATGCTTGAGAAGAAATTTATTTTATCACTTGGAAACCCACCATTTCAAATCGCAGACTAAGGACATGGAACATCACGTTTATTTCTGGTTGAAGGATGAGTTTAAGAATGAGGCAGGCCGCGCCCGCATGGAAGACGCGCTCGATGAGTTGGTGAAATCCCCGAACATTTCCAAAGCGCATTGGGGAGTCCCCGCCGCCACGGAGCATCGCCCGGTGACCGACCATTCATGGGATTATGGCATCTCGTTCCATTTCGATACGATGGAAGCCCATGAGAAATACCAGAAGAGCGATCCGATTCACGATGCGTTTTCGGGTGGTCATCGTGAAATGTGGGAGAAGGTGCTGGTAATGGATCTGGCTTGAGCCGATCACTCATCAAGCGTCTCGCCACGTAGTGCGAATACTTTTCTAACAGTTTCCTCGATTAGGTTGTTCGGACAGGAGGCACCTGCGGTCAGTCCGATGACTATGTCTTCCTTGCCAGCCAGGATTTCGGCGTAATTCGAGGTCGTCTCGCAGCCGTGGTGGAGGTCGTAGTGCACGATTTCCTCAAGCGATTTGATCTGTGAGGCATCGCGTATGAAAAACGTGGGAAGTTCTTTTTCGCCAATTTCCACAAGATGAGCGGTATTCGAGGAATTGTATCCGCCAACAACGAGAAGGAGATCCATCCTGGTTTTGAGCATCTCGAAAAGCGCGTCCTGGCGTTCCTGCGTTGCGCCGCAAATTGTATCGAAGACAGAAAAATTTTCCGCTGTTCCATCGCGTTCGGTAATCGCTTTGGCGAGGCGGTTTTGAATTTCTTGCGTCTCGCCCTTGAGCATCGTCGTCTGGTTGGCGACACCGATTTTGTGGAGATGTAAATCAGGATCGAAGCCCAGAGAATAGCAGCCCTTGAAGTGTTCGAGAAAGGCCTGCCTATCGCCACGATTGCGTATGTAATCGCAAACGAAATCGGTATCGGCAAGACTGAGAATAACGAGGAAATTTCCATTTTTATCCTCACCTAGCGCGCGTGATGCGGTGGCACGTGTTTCCTCGTGATCGGACTTGCCGTGGATGATGGAAGTGATGCCATCCTTTGCGTATCCTCTCACGCGGCGCCAGACTTTCATCACATCTCCGCACGTTGTATCCACGGTGTAGCAGCCGCGCTCCTCGATTTTCTCCATGAAACTCGTGGGCGCTCCGAATGCAGGGACGATGACGACATCATCAGATCCAAGTTCATCATAGGTGGCATCCATATCCCGCCAGGGCAGGGAAACGATATCCATTTCGCTAAGCTGACGATTCACCTCGGGATTGTGTATGATCTCGCCGATCAGAAAGATCCGGTTTTCGGGAAACACCCGACGCGAGGCGTAAGCAAGGTCGATAGCCCGCTCTACCCCGTAGCAGAAGCCGAAGTCCTTGGCCAGAAGCACGGTCGTGTTGCCAGAGCTGATCTTCCCGCCCTGATCCTTGATGCGCTCGACAAGCGACGAGTGGTAATGCTTCGCAACTTCAGCGGAGACAAGCTCCATCACATCCGGGCGGCGGACATTGACTCTCGGCTGCTTGTTTTTCGGTTCGGACATCTGACAGGATTCTTATCCGCCATACGCGACTAGGCAACGTGGATTGAAAAAAATTCACCCAAGGAATCTTGCATGGCGCGTGACGTGGATCAGTATGCCCTGAGACAAACATGAATGCTGACTCCATATCACAACTATGCGGGGAATCGCTCCTTGCCGCGATTGATTTCAAGAAACTGCCCAAAGTCCTGCTTCACGAGCATCTCGATGGGGGACTCCGTCCGCAGACCGTGATCGACCTTGCGAAAGATGCCGCCTATACGGATTTGCCCACGCAGGATGCGGGAGAACTCGCGGTGTGGTTTCATCGCGGAGCGAATCAAGGCAGCCTGCCGAAATACCTCGAAGGCTTCCGCCACACCTGCGCGGTGATGCAAAGCGAAGCGGCTCTCGAGCGTGTGGCCTACGAGTTCATCGAGGATATGAAGGACGATGGTGTTGTCTATGCGGAAGCGAGGTTCGCGCCGGCCTTACACACGACGCGTGGACTCAGCCAAGATGAAGTGGTTGCCGCGGTGCTTGCCGGACTAAAACGGGGCGAAAATGACTTCGGTGTGAAATGGGGACTGCTCCTCTGTGCCCTGCGCGATCGCACGGATTCGTTGGAAACCGCCGAGCTTGCCATACGCTGGCGCGGAGAAGGCGTGGTCGGTTTTGATCTCGCCGGTGCCGAGGCCGGGTTTCCTCCGAAAAAACACATCGAAGCCTTCCACGCGATCCAACGCGCCAATTTCAATATCACGATCCATGCCGGCGAAGCGTTCGGTCCCGAATCCATTTGGCAGGCTCTGCAATATTGCGGAGCCCACCGCCTCGGACACGGCACACGCATCCGCGATGACATCGAACTCTCAGCAGACGGAAGCCTGAAATTCAGTACGCTCTCGCGGTACGTGCTCGACCACCGTGTCCCTCTGGAAATGTGCCTCTCCTCGAACCTTCACACTGGTGCCTGTGAGAATCTAACAGATCACCCCTTCGGCATCCTGTTTGGTAATCGTTTCCGCGTCTGCCTCAACACCGATGACCGCCTGATGAGCAACACAAGCATGACAAAGGAACTGGAGCTGGCCACCCGGCTGTTCAATCTGTCTCTAGATGATCTCGAACGTCTTTGCCTGAACGCGATCAAGAGCGCCTTCACTCCTTTCGAAACCCGCTATGAAATCATTTCAAAAACCATAGCACCGTTGTTTGCGGATATCCGCTCTTCGATATCATAATTCTTCGTTTTCCATTGATATATATGGATCACAGAAAAAATTAAAAATATTGATGAAAATGGTTGACGCGTGATCGGATGACATATATCTCATATCCAACTTCAGCGCACATGAATCCAAACATAACATATCCCAACCATACGCAGCCGACCATGTGGTCGCCGCTCATGGATATGTTCCATGGCGCAGAGTGCCTATCAAACGGACGCGCACTCGTGGCGACCCAAAGTCGAATCAACTTGGACAAAGAGTTCAAGGAGGCAGGCAGGTAGTTCAGAACGGAAAACATCAAGGTTTTACTTCACTTACCCGCCCGCTCCACAAGCCGGCGGGTTTTTCTTTTCCCGCGTTTCTGATCAAAATTTTCAACCAACAACCAGAACCATCAAAATGATCATCCAATAATTTCAAACCAGGTGTGAAAGACCCCGCCACCGGCTGCAACCGGAGGCGGGGCGAATCGGCCACCTATTTCATAAGTCCCTGCGAGAGGCACATGTTTTCGGCCAACCGATGATACGGTTAAATGAGATATGCATCATGTCAAGTAGATCGTCATATAGACAATCTGCACGGATGAAATACGCCCGAGATTCACGCCATGGTTTTTATATATCAAAACCACAGGCTTGGAAGTTATATCTATATATATGATTTCCACGGGAGGTGTGCCTGAAACACCGAAAGATCCGCCGTGAAATTTTCCTGCGGGTGTGAGTCCTCAACGGGACTGGCAGCGGTGTTTGTTTTCATTGGTTCAATCAACTGGCGGCGGTTCCGACCGCCGCATTCCATTTTCCCCAAATCGCGGAGTAGCCAAGTGGTAAGGCAGCGGTTTCATACGCCGCGCATCGCCGGTTCGAATCCGGCCTCCGCAACCAATTTTCAACATCGCGCGCGAGGGAGTCAGCAAACCCGCCTCGTTTGGAGCGAGGAGGAACCCGGGGCAGCACCGGGGCGCGCGACCATTTTTTCACCAGCTCCATTGGTGTATCAGCTAGCACAGCGGTTTTTCATGCCGCAGAAGCCGGGGCAGCACCGGCATGGAGCACCAATTTTCCAAGCTCCCGAGGTGTAAGAGTCTGCACAGCGCCTTGCGAAGGCGTAGGTTCGAGGTGCAAGTCCTCGCGGGAGCACCATTTCCCCAATGTTGACCATGTTGTAAAAGTAGCATCCCGCCCTGTGAAGGCGGCCGTGCCGGTGCAAGTCCGGTTGGTCACCCCAATCGCCCCGTAGCTCAATCAGCAAGAGCATCCGACTTTGAATCGGAAGGTGACGGTGCAATTCCGTCCGAGGCCACCATTTTCTTTCCATGTCCGAACCCGAAGCTGAGACAGCGAAGCATCCGGCTTTTAATCGGACGAGCAGGGCGCACTTCCCTGCGGGTTCACCAACATTTTGCGGCAGTGAGGCCGGAGTTACTTCGTAGCTCAGAATGGTAGAGCACATGTTCACACATGTTGTTGTGGGTTCGATTCCCTCCGAAAGCCATGGAGAAATCCGTGGCATTCAGTCTCCGGCCATTTTCTCCGCAATCCCCTTTCGCGGCAGTGAGGACGGGAATTCTTCGCAGCAAACAAAAACACTGAAATGCGGTGCCCATGAGTAGGGCATGGGCGAAAGCTCGTGCCGGGTTCGAGTCCCGGCGTCTCAGTGAGAGCCCGTCCGCTTTTCTCCGCGATCCCCTTTCCGGGGAAGTGAGCCAGGAGTTCCTTCGACTGCTAATCGAAATAGATTCGCTCCCGGCATATTTCTCCCCGGAATCCCAACCCCAAAAACGCGCTGCGCGTTCCGCAGCAACCAACAAACAAGAAAGGAGTCATCCATGAAATTCAGTAAACTGCTCGCCCGCATCAAGCACGGCGACACCACCAACATCGCCGGAGGCCGGGCTTTCGCCCAGTCTCCAAAAAACGAACTCGTATCCATCCTGCTCACCGCAACCCTTGAAGACACGTTTTACCGCAAGGGCAGCGCCACGGCAAACCGCGTGCGTGAGCTGGTGAAGGCGACGGATGACAAATCCTTCGTCGCAAAAGCCGCCATCTACGCCCGCACCAAGGCGGGCATGCGTTCGGTTTCCCACCTCGTGGCCGCCGAGCTTGCCCGCAGCGTGAAGGGTGAAAGCTGGACCAAGCGTTTCTATCAGCTTGTCGTGCGCCGTCCGGACGACGTGTTGGAAATCCTCGCCTGCCATCTCGCGACGGCCGGTGGCCCGATTCCCAACTCGCTCAAGAAAGGACTCGGCGCCGCGCTCGCCGGATTCGACGAATACCAACTCGCGAAATACCGGCGTGAAACCTCGGAGCTCAAGCTGGTGGACGCAGTGAACCTGCTCCACCCGCCGCACACCGAGGCACTGCGCAAGCTGGTTCATGGTGAACTCGCACCTGCGGAAACTTGGGAAACCAAGCTCACTCAGGCCGGCTCGAAAAACCGCGAAGATGGCGAAAGCCTTGAATCGTTGAAAGCCGATGCATGGAGCGAACTCATCACCAAGCGCAAGCTTGGTTACTTCGCGCTTCTGCGGAACCTGCGCAACATTCTTGAACAGGCTCCGCAAAGTGTGGATGCCGCGCTCGCGATGTTGGTGAACGAAAGCCTCATCGCGAAATCGCTGGTGTTGCCTTTCCGCTACCTCACCGCTCTGGAAGCAGTTCGCGAAAGCCAACTGCCCCGCGCGGGTGAAGCGATGGCCGCCATCAGCGAAGCTGCCGATAAGGCGCTCACCAACGTGCCACGTTTCGACGGCCGCACGCTGATCGCCCTCGACGGCTCCGGCTCCATGAACGGTCGCCCGATGGAAATCGGTTCCTTGTTCGCTGCGGTTCTCGCCAAGGTGAACAAAGGTGCAGACGTGTTGGTTTTCAGCAACGATGCACGTTTCGTCCCGCTGAACCGTCGCGACTCCACGCTCACACTCGCGCGTGAAATCACACGTCACGCCCCACAAGGCGGAACGAATTTCCACGCGATCTTCGAACAGGCAAAATCGGCCTACGACCGCATTGTCATCCTGTCCGACATGCAGGGCTGGATCGGCCATTACGCACCGACCTCGTCCTTCGCAGCATGGAAACAACGCACGGGTTCCGATCCGCGCGTCTTCAGCTTCGACCTCGCCGGTCTCGGCACGCTCCAATTCCCGGAACGCAACGTCTTCTGCCTCGCCGGATTTTCCGACAAGGCCTTGCAGACGATGAAATTCCTCGAGGAGGATAAAAACGCGCTGCTCCGCGAAATCGAAGCAATCCCGCTGTAAATCCCTGTGGCGGCGGTGAATAGCCGCCGCCACATCCTCTCCATTTGAAAACAAACACCGCTTCCGATCCCGAAATATCCATCATCCATCCAACAAAAACATGAAAACCAAAGACCTGATCCACCTCGGTGTGCCCGAGGGAGAAGCGATGCATCTCGCCCACGAATTTATCAAAAACTACATCTCCGCCGGAAATGAAGGCGCGGGATTGCACGATGCGGTTATCCAAATCGTTGCCAACCCATCCGCATACTTCTCCGATGACCTCCGCGCTCCTTTCGCACGCGCTCTCTACCGCCCGGCCTTCACGCCGCGTGCGGAACTCGCTCCGTGGCGTCAATGGGGAACCGATCTCGAAGCGGATGCTGTCCGTCAAATGGCCAATGCCTGCGCGCTACCCATCGCCGTTGCCGGTGCCCTCATGCCCGATGCCCATCCGGGTTACGGTCTGCCGATCGGTGGAGTTCTTGCTACGGAGAACGCAGTAGTTCCGTATGCCGTCGGAGTTGACATCGCCTGCCGTATGAAACTCACGGTTTATGACCGCAAGGCAAATGTCATCCCCGGCCAGCGCGACCGTTTGGCAAACATCATCGAAAGTGAAACCCGCTTTGGAATCGGCGCGTCCTTCAAAACACGCCGCCACCACGATGTCATGGACGAGGACTGGACTGTTTCCCCTGTCACCAAACGCCTTCACGAAAAGGCCTGGACCCAGCTTGGAACCAGCGGCAGCGGAAACCACTTCGTCGAGTTCGGCGCGTTCACCGTGACGGATGACTCGCTCGGTTTTCCGCCCGGTGAATACCTCGCGCTGCTCAGCCACTCGGGGTCGCGCGGAACAGGAGCACAGGTGTGCGACGTTTATAGCAAACGCGCCATGGCCCGCCGCCAGAATCTGCCAAAGGAACTCAAGCACCTCGCATGGCTCACGCTCGATGAAGAGGACGGCCAGGAATATTGGAACGCCATGAACCTCATGGGTCAATATGCCGCCGCCAACCACGAGATCATCCACAAACACATTGCCAAAAAAGTCGGAGCGAAAGTGATCCTCGACATCGAGAACCACCACAACTTCGCATGGAAAGAACGTCACGTCGTCAACGGTGAGGAAAAAGAACTCATCGTCCACCGCAAGGGCGCGACTCCGGCGGGTGCGGGTGTGATGGGAATCATCCCCGGCTCGATGGCGACTCCGGGTTTCCTCGTTCGCGGAAAAGGCGAGCCATCCTCGCTGCATAGCGCGTCGCACGGCGCAGGCCGCGTGATGAGCCGGAGCAAGGCTCTGCAATCCTTCACCTGGAGCGGAACCAAAAAGCTGCTCAAGGAAAACGGGGTCGATCTCATCTCCGCTGGCCTCGATGAAGTGCCGGGCGTTTACAAAGACATCCACACCGTCATGGCTGCGCAAACCGACCTCGTCGAAGTGCTCGCCCGCTTCGATCCGAAACTCGTGAAAATGTGCCCGGCGGGAGAACGTGCCGAAGATTAGAAAACAAAAAACATGTCAGACATCCTACACAAAACCACCGTGCTGGTGCTCAACCGCAACTGGCAGGCAATCCACACCAAGACACCCGCCGAGGCCTTCTGCATGATGGCCTGCGGAGCCGCGACCGGACTCGACGTCCAGGGCGATGACTGCATCGTGCCCGTGCGTTGGGAGGACTGGCTGAAACTTGCGATTCGTGAACAAGACAATGCCGTCAACACTCCTCGCGGCGCGGTGCGTGTGCCGACCGTGATCGTCGCGGTGAAATACTCCAAAGTCCCGCTCTGCCGTCCGAGCCTCGGCGCGCGCGGCATCTGGGATCGTGATGGTGGTGTCTGCCAATACACCGGTCGCAAACTCGCGCCTCACGAAGGCAACATCGACCACATCGTGCCCCGCTCACGCGGCGGCCCGACGTCATGGGAAAACTGCGTGCTCGCACACCGCGAAGTGAACTCGAAAAAAGGCGCCCGCCTCCCCCAAGAAGCCGGCCTCCGCCTGCTGCGCACTCCACACGCACCCAAAGCCGTCCCCGCCACCGCGCTCATCCGCAACCTCCACGGCATCCGCGACTGGCAGAAGTTCCTCTCAGTGTGAATAGGAAAATCTTATCCCAAACTTTCCCCGCCCTCACTCAGACTCTTTCGACAACGACCTCGACCTCCATCCTGCTGTGGCCGCCACCGTTGTAGGTGCCTCTGATGGGTGCGACATCGTCATAGTCACGACCCACGGCAACCTTCACATAACGTGCGTCGGCGAGTGTGTTGTTTGTGGGATCGAAGCCCATCCAACCATCGCCCGGCAAGAACACTTCGCACCAGGCGTGAGAGGCTTGCGAGCCGATCAAGATGTCCCTCGGGCCGTTGTAGATGTAGCCGGAAACGTACCGTGCGGGAATTCCGATGGCACGACACAGGGCCGACATGACATGGGAGAAATCCTGACAAACTCCCTGTCGCATCTCGAAGACAACATCAATGTGCGTGTCCACGTTCGTACTGCCCGCTGAATAGAGAAACTCCGTATGAATCCACTCCATGATCGCGTTTGCTTTCGCGTAGACCGCGATTTTATCGCAGGTCAAATCAACCGCTTGTCTCCAAATTTCCGGCCTTGAGGAAACGCGGCGGCTCTCCTGAAGATATTGCCAGGTGGATTCGTAAAGTTCCGTCTCCTTCAACATCTCCGGGTCACCATGAATCGCCTTTTCCGAGAGGTTCAGCGGAAAAGTCCGAACCTTAATCGTGCTCTCGATTTCCAGCCGTGAATGGGGCGCGGGGATTTCAAAATGATGGGTGATGTTTCCGTAAAAATCCTCAAAACGCCTCAAGCGCGTCGCCGGTAACACCTTCACGAAGCAGCCGAGATTTTTCTGGGAAGGGCAATATCTTGGCTCCAGCCGGATCGTGTTCACGCTGTTGGTGACCATGCCTCCGTATTCGAAGACGGTGCGGTGCCTCACCGAAAGCTTCGCGCCTTCTTCTCTCTCGGTTTGATGAATTTGTTCTTCGCTCACTGCTGCTGCTGCATCTGCCCCTCCAATTCACCGATCGCGTAGCCGTTCGTCGAGATCACAGGAGCGAACCCACCAATGCGTTCAGGCATTAGCACGTATGTTTCAAAAATTTCCTCACCAATGCGGTTCAAGGTTTCCTGAATTTCATCGAGGAAAAAATGCAGGCCTTTCTGCTCCACGTCATCCGCGCTGCCATAATTCAGACCACTCAACATCCTTCCACTCTCGCGCTCCGCTCCGCATGAATAAGTCCCGCGCGGGGTGCCGGATATGCGGTGCAGGATCATGTCTAGCTGATCCACGCAGTAGCGCACGGAACGTGGAAAGTCCGGCGAAAAAATCAGAAACTCCATCACGGTGCGGGAGTTGATCTCCTGCCCCGTCGCGCGGAAGGCACCCATCGCACCACAGGAACTGAGGATCGCCGACCAATGCAAAACCCCGGGTGAACTCATATCAATGCCCTCCACCCCTTTCGGAAAATACGTGGAAATATCCAGAAAGCGCGTGGTCTTGTCCGCCCGCTCGATGTAACGCCCCAAAGATTTGAAATCCCAGATGCTGTCGCGCGCCGTCGTGGAAGCGGAAATTCCGAGAACCGTCATCGAGGATTTCCGCACATTTTCATAAAACCTCGGCGGATTGTCCTCCAGCATCCTCAATGCCTCCTCGGAACGCGTGAAAAGATACAGAGCGTTGATCTCTTCCCAGAACTCATCGGAAATCTGGTCACGCACCGTGCGCGCGTTTTCCCGTGCGAAACTGATACAGGAAAAAATGCTGTTAGGGTTGCGCAAGTCCTTCGTAAGGAAACTGACCACCTGATCACTTCCCGCATCGTCGTAAAGCTCATTGAAAGCCTCCTCATCACCTGCACTCAGGATGATGGGCTTCCAGAAACCGCTAAGGCGCTCGCTGTCGAGATTCTCGAAATCAAGCAGCATCTGCTCGTTGACATCGATCAACCGCGCGAGATTGTCCGCGCGCTCCACATAGCGCATCATCCAGTAAAGTGTGTTGGCGACCCGGGATAACATACTAGCAATAATTTATTTGAGCACCCATGTATCCTTGCTTCCTCCACCTTGG
The DNA here is from genome assembly GCA_041737575.1 of Akkermansiaceae bacterium. Classification (GTDB taxonomy): domain Bacteria; phylum Verrucomicrobiota; class Verrucomicrobiia; order Verrucomicrobiales; family Akkermansiaceae; genus Luteolibacter. Next base: position 26,600 of record JBGSRM010000095.1, on the reverse strand, counting down.
GACGAGTTCACCACCAGCGAGCCTTTCTGCAATGCCACACGCGTCAGGCCTCCCGGAACGATTTTAATGTCCTCGCCGTAAATAATATAGGGCCGCAAATCGAGATGTCGACCCTCCATCGCACCATCACACCATGTCGGTGCCTGCGAGAGCGAAATCACCGGCTGCGCGATGTAATTGCGCGGATCCGCCTTGATGCGTTCACGGAAAATCTCGATCTCATCCTTCGTTGCGCTCGGCCCCATCAACATCCCGTATCCTCCCGATTCGTTCGCGGCCTTCACCACCAGCTCGGGCAGGTTTTTCATGATGAAATCGAAATCCTTTTCCTCAGAGGCGAGGAAGGTCGGGACGTTCGGAAGAATCGGTTTCTGACCAAGATAATATTCAATCATCTGCGGCACGTAGTAATAGATCAGCTTGTCATCCGCCACACCCGTTCCGACCGCATTGGCAAGCGCGACATTGCCAGCCATGTAGGCATTCATAAGCCCCGGCACACCCAGCACGGAGTCCTTGCGGAAAACCACCGGGTCGATGAAATCATCGTCAATCCTGCGGTAAATTACATCCACCCTCACCAGCCCCCTCGTCGTCCTCATATAGACAAAATTCCCGTTCACCACCAAATCGCTTCCCTCCACGATCTCGATACCCATTTTCCGCGCCAGATAGCAGTGCTCGAAATACGCGCTGTTGAAACAACCGGGCGTCAACAGGACGCAAACCGACTCACCCTCACGCCTCGGCGAAATGTGATGCAGCATGTTGAGCAAATCGCGCGGATACGAATCCACCGGACGCACACTCATCGAATCGAACAACGAGGGAAACGCCCGCTTCAGCGCGTTGCGATTTTCCAACAAATACGAAGCACCCGATGGACAACGCCCGTTGTCCTCAAGCACGTAATATACGCCATCCGCTCCCCGTATCAAATCGCTGCCGCAAATGTGTATGTAGATATCCTTCGGCACATCCACCCCACAGAACTCCTTCCGGAAATGCTTCGCGTTCTCCACATAATGGCGCGGAATGACCTCGTCCTTCAGAATTTCCTGTCCGTGATAAATATCATTGAGGAAAAGATTCAACGCGATGATGCGCTGCGTAAGTCCCGCCTCCAGATGCTCCCACTCCTCCGCCGGAATGACCCGTGGCACCGGATCAAAGGGGAAAATCCGCTCCGTGCCTTTTTTATCGTGATACACATTGAAAGTGATCCCCTGCCGCATGAAATACAGCTCGCTGGTTGCTTTTCTTGATAGAAAATCATCCGTCTCAAAACAGTTGAACTTCGACAACAAAGGATCGCAATAATCCCTCACCGTCCCGTCCGGGGCGAACATTTCATCGTAAAACTTGTCGGAGGAGTAGCCTTTAAACATGAGACTCAAGCAGGGTTTGTAACTATCTTTAGCATACCATGAGCCAATTTCAGAAGTTTCACACATCGCCATCTTTCCGGAACCGCAAGCTTGCCAGAGCCCCCCCGTACGGCGCTCCCAACCTCTCTACCACATCCACTTTCGGAAATGACTTCACACGCCTGCGCTTGCCGCCTGCTCGCCCCATCAACATACCAAAAACCAAACCAAACAACGCCAGAATCGCCACCGCCCCAATCACGATGAGTGCCAGGCGGAGAGCCCTTCCCTCTTTCTCGGGTTCTTGATCCTTCTGATCAATCGCCTCCTCGAAATTCGCACACAACTCCATGACAAACCTCTCAATAAAAATCTGATTATCTCGTATCTCCTTACAAACTTGAAACGATTTTGAAAAAATCTGGATGATATCAAGAGACGAAACTAAGGTTCTACCCTCCGTGATTTCTTCAGCCATATCAGGATTCAGGCCGTACTGAATGGCCCGCCTGTCAGATTCATACAGCAACACCATCCCCCCTCCTTCGGGCAGCCATTTTTTCTGAATGTCATCTGCGAACTTCTCCGATTTTGAGCCAATTAAAGTCCCCTCAATCACCACAAACAAACGATATCCGTAGTCGGCCTCCAAGCCTCTCAACGCATCAATGATCCTTTGTTTTGCTGCCACATTATTATCAAACAAACCTTGCCGGTCCCACAGTCCGGTTTCCGGCGCATCAGGAATTTCCAGTTCCTCCACCTGGGCACGCAGCAAGCCCGCTTGCAAAAACAGAAGTATAACTACGTAAACAACCCTCACGCATGGCAGTCTCATATTCCACCGCCCCGCTGACAACTCCGAAAACCACATTTGCCTCTTCCCTGCCCTCCATCCCGCTGCCTTAATCCGCCCATGCGCGTCCTTGCCATCGATCCCGCTGTCCGCAACACCGGATATGCCATTTTGGATGGCGATTCCCGTCATCCGAAGGCCATCGCCTATGACGTCATCTCCATCCCCCAGAAAATCACCCAATCCGCCGCACTCTCCGCCATCCGCACTCACCTCGTTCACCTCATAACCCAACACAAACCCGACGAAATCGCCGTCGAGGGCATCATCTATGTCCAATCCCACCAAACCGCCATCTCCATGGGTGCCGCTCGTGCCGCCGCCCTCATTGCCGCCGCTGATCACGGCATTCCCGTTTACGAATACTCTCCTAAAAAAATCAAAATGGCCGTCGTCGGTAAAGGCACCGCTGACAAAAGCCAGGTCGCCTTCATGGTGCGCGCACTCCTCGGTCTCGCGGAAACTCCGCCCCCAGACGCCGCCGACGCCCTTGCCCTTGCCCTTGCCCACCTCCAAGCATCCGATCCAATCCGTGCCAAACTCCTCCAACGCCGTCAAATTTAAGCATCTCACCCCATCCAAATCATGACCGACTGGAACCAACGCTACCTTCTTGGCGACACCCCTTGGGAAAAAGGCCGCGCCGCTCCACCTCTCATGGAATTGTTAGAACGCTGCCCGCTATCCATCTGGGGATCCGATACCATACTCGTCCCGGGCTGCGGCACAGGCCACGACGTCCGCGTGCTTGCCTCCAAAGGCATGAAAATCCACGGCTTGGACATCGCGCCGGAAGCCATCACCCGTGCCAAAGCCCACCACTTGGCAAACAATGAAACCTACGAGCTCGCCGATTTCCTCAATCCCTCATGGTCCAGCGGCAAATCATTCTCCGCCATCTGGGAGCACACCTGCTACTGCGCCATACATCCGTCCCTTCGCTCTCCATACGCCCAAGCCTGTGCGCGACTCCTGCCACCCGGCGCACACCTCATCGGCGTTTTTTTTCTAACACCCAATGACCCGGGCGAGGAACACGAAGGCCCGCCCTACAACGCCTCCATCCAGGAACTTGATGACCGCTTCTCACCATGGTTCGATCGCATCGACTCTTGGATTCCCCAACGCACCTACCCAGGCCGCGAAGGTCGTGAGTGGACAGCCATCTACCGCCGTAACTCAACCCCGTTCGATCTTTTACATCCTTCGTCCGAAACAAATTCTCACAAGATATGAAATGCTTATTCCTATCCCTCATCGCAGCTCTGCTTGCCTCATGCGCGGCGTCAAATCCACCGCCAGGAATGCCAGTCGAGCCTCGTCCCCAACCCGGCGACCCTGACGAGGCCCTCACCTCCCTCTCTCCATCCCGATGAAACACACCCCCCCCGAAATCATCATCCTTCCCGATCTGATCGACTACCAGGAAGGGCTCCAGCTTCAGGAGCAAACCGTTGCCAAAATCCTCTCCGGCGAGGCACATGACACCGTCCTCCTCCTTCAGCACAAGCCCGTATACACCATAGGCCGTCTGCGCGACCGCTCCTCACTCCGCTCCGCCGATTCACTGCCGCATCCCGTCCATGAAACCAACCGCGGCGGACAAGCCACCTACCACGGCCCCGGCCAACTGACCGGATACCCGATCCTCGATCTCAACCCACGTGGCCGCGACCTCCACCTCCACCTCCGCCTCATCGAAGACGCCCTCATCGCCGCCTGTGCCGACCTCGGCATCAACGCCTCCCGCTGCGATGGACTTACCGGCGTCTGGGTGGAAAATCGGAAACTCGCATCCATCGGAGTCGGCGTCCGCAAATGGATTTCCATGCACGGTTTCGCCATTAATATCACCAGTGAATCTCTCCCCCCCTTCCTCGCGATCACCCCATGCGGACTTGACGGCATCAGCATGACATGCCTCGAAGCGGAATCAACCCAACCCCTCACATCAGAACGCGCGATCTCCACAATAGCATCACGCATCGAAGAAGTCTTCTCCTGATCAGCTCGGCTCTTTAACAGCCTTCGACCTGCCAAGCAACCTCCTCAAAAACGGGCTGACATCCTCAAGTATGAGATAAATGCACGGAACCAAAAAAAGCGTAATCACAGTCGCAAACAAAATCCCGAACGCCAGAGAAACAGCCATCGGAATCAAAAACCGAGCCTGCATGTCCGTTTCGAGAACCATCGGCATAATCCCCACAAACGTCGTCAGTGATGTCAGTAAAATCGCACGGAAACGCCTGCCTCCCGCAGCAATCGCAGCCTCACGCAACGTAGCCGACTCATCACGATGGCGATTCACATAATCCACCATCACCAAACTGTCATTCACCACCACCCCGGCCAAAGCCACCAGCCCGCACAGCGACATGATGCTCAAATTGATACCCAAAAGCGCATGACCCCAGATCGCACCCACCAATCCGAATGGAATAACCGACATGATGATCAACGGCTGCAAATACGACCGCAGGGGAATCGCAATCAGCACATACATCGCCAGCAAAGCTCCCATAAATCCTATGCCGATTTCCCTCACGCTGTCATTCTGATCCTTCTGCTCGCCTTCAAATGAATATCGAACCCCCGGAAACATTCGCGGAATCTCCGCCAACACCTTTTCCGTGAAACCCGTAACCACTTCATTCGCATTCACCCCGGGCTCCACATCCGCCGTCACCTTTACCGAACGCTGCCGATCCGTCCGCTCGATCACCGCAGGCCCGCTTCCCGGTGCCAGCTCAACCACCTGCAATAACGGAACCTCTTCCCCACTCGCCGTCCGAACCTTCATGTCCTCCACACTCGCAAGCGTCCTCCTCGCCGCCTCCGGATAACGCACCATCACCTTCACCTCATCCCGGCCTCGTTGCAAACGCTGCACTTCGTTTCCATAAAACGCATCCCGCACCTGCGCCGCCACATCCTCCAGCCGCAAACCCATCGCCTGTCCGGCCGGAGTCAGCTTTTCAAAACGTAACTCATCCTTCCCAGCCCGGTTCGTATCTGAAATATCAATCACTCCCGTAAACGTCTCCAAGCCCTTCTTCGCATACTCTGTCGCCTCCGCCAGCCGCTCAAGATCAGGCCCTGTTAGATTCACATCGATCGCGTTTCCCGCCGATGCCGTCTCCGCCTGAATACTCAGCTCCACCACCCCGGGCAAAACACCGATCAGCCTCCTCCACTCCGCCACCAGCTCCTCCGAACTCAATGAGCGATCCGCCGCCGGAGCCAACTCCAACGTCACCTCACCAATGTGTGTCGCCGTCGGTGGCCCCAGCATCCCGGTCACGCCCGTCTGAAACGGCTGTGTCCCCGCACTGCTCAGAACATGCCGCAACAACTTCTCTCCACCCTTCGTCGAATACTTCTTCTCCAGCTCGCGCGCCGCCGCCTCGATTCTTCTAACAACTTTTTCCGTCTCCTCGAACGGAACACCCTGCACCAGTTCCACCTTGGCACTCAAAACATCTCCTTCCACATCCGGGAAAAACCTGAACTGAATGAAACCCGCGACAACGGTCGCCAACGTCAGCACAAGCACCGCAAAAAATCCAAACCCAGTTACATATCTCCAGCGCAGGCAGAAATCCAAAGCAGGCTTGTAAATTTTCTCCACAAACAACTCCAAACTATCCGCAATCCGTCGTTGCAACCGGAATAACGCATTCACCTTCTTGCTCCTGTCCGTCGGCGCGAGCAATGCCAAATGACTCGGTAAAACGAACTTCGATTGCAGCAATGAAAACGCCAAAGTAGGAATCACTACCAACGGAATGTTAGGCCAAATTTTTCCACTCACTCCGCTTAGCCCAAGCATCGGCGTGAACGCCACCATCGTCGTCAACACCCCGAACACCACCACCGTCCCCACCTCACTCGTCCCTTTCCATGCTGCCACCGATGGGTGCTCCCCCCTCTGTATCCGCTCATACACATTTTCACCCGTCACAATCGCGTCATCCACAACAATTCCCAAAACCAGAATGAACGCGAACAGCGAAATCATATTCACCGACACACCCAGATAAGGCATCAACCATATCCCCCCAGCAAATGAAAGTGGAATACCCAGCGCCACCAAAAATGCCAGCGAAGGCCTCAAAAACAAAGTCAGAACCCCCAGCACCAGCAACAAACCCGTGATCGCATTCCGCTTCAACAAATCCAGCCTGCCCGATAAATACAAACTCTGGTCGTTCCAAATCGACAACTCCACCCCATACGGCAGACGCTCCTTGCTCCCCGCAACATACGATCTCACCAGTTCCGCCAACGCCAGCGTATCCTCATTCCCGACCCTGTAGATATTGATCACCACCGCATCACCTCCGTCGAAACGGTTGCTGAGGTCTATGTCCTCGAAACCGTCCACCAGATTGGCAATATCTCCTAGAAATATAGTACTTCCATCCTCCGCCGTGCTCACCGGTATGCTCGCCATCTTTGACGCCTCATAACGCTTGCCCAACGCCCTCAAAATCACCTCGCCTCTCTCCGTCCTCACCGATCCACCAGGCAAATCCATCGTGCTGCTCCTCACCGCCTGCGCGATATCGGAAAGCCGCAAACCAAGCTCCCTCAATCGATCCTCTGTCACCTCTATCGATATCTCATACGGCCTCGTCCCGGCTATCTCAACCTGGCTGATCCGCGACTCCCCTCGAAACATCTTGGCAAAAAAATCACCCAGCTTGCTTGATGGAGGAGCCTCGTAATTCAACAAATCCTCCCTCACCTGCTCCGCCAGCTTTCTCATCGTCGCCTCATCCGCATCCGCCGTCATCGTTACGCTCATCACCGGACTCTTCAGCAAAATCTCCTCCAGCACCGGCGTTTCCGCCTCCACCGGAAAATTATCAATCGCATCCACTCGCGATTTCACATCGCTCATCACATCCCGAACATTGTAACCCGTCTCCACCTCCACCAACACCGACCCCACATTCTGCGAACCCGTCCCGCGTATCTTCTTGATCCCCTGCAAATCCGCAATCGCCTCCTCCACCGGAATCACCACCCCGCGTTCCGCCTCCTCCGGCGTCGCATTCGGATAAGGAATCCGCACCGATACGGCATCAATCGAAATCTCCGGAAAAATCTCCTTCTTCAGTTTGAACCAGGTCGTGAAACCAGCCACCATAACGATCAGCATCAGGAAATTCCCTGCTACGTGATTTCGTGCGAACCATTTGACCGCGTTCATTTCTCCTCCTCTTTTTCGGCGGGTGGTTCCGCGTCCTCCACCACTACGTCCATTCCTTCCGTGGCTGCGGCCAGCCTCGTCAAAACCATTCGATCCCCCGGATCCAGCCCGCCCTTAACCACTGCGGTTTTCTCCTTCAACCGGAGCACGGAAACCTCACGAAATGTGATTTTGTCTTCCTTGCCTACCACAATCACACGATCACCCTCTAACAAACCACGCCGTGGAATCTCCACCACATCCTCCAAATCCTTACCGTCCACTTCAGCCTTCACAAACAACCCAACCGGCGGATACGCAAACTCATCCCTCTCCGCCTTCAAAACCTTCACCACCACCGCTGCCGAAAGCGCCTTGCGATCAATCTCCGGGTCCACCCTTACCGCAACCGCTTCCCACTCGTAATCCTCCATCCCGATTTTCCCTTTCAACACCACTTTTCCCAGCACCTTGCCCTCCCCATCACGTTCCACAAAACCAAAATCTAGCAAACTCAATGGCAAACGCACCTCAAGCTCCTCACTCGCATACAATTCCGCCACCATCCCGCCCGGTGCTAAAACCGCTCCCTCCTCCACATCAGCCATACGCACCCCCGCATCAAAGGGCGCCTGAATCTCCGTCCGCTCCAAATCTCTCCTCGCGCGAGCCACATCCTCCTGCGCCGCCCCCGCCCTTGCCTCCGCCGCCTTCAAGTACGGCTCACGTAGTACCAATGCGTTGATCGGCTTGCCCGTGCCCAGCTTCTCCCAGTCCAATTTCGCCTGCTCCACCTTCGCTCGCTCCTGCTCCAATGCCAGCTCCGCATCCGCCAACGCCACTTCGGAACTGGCCAGCGCCGCACGGTAATCCGATGCTTCAAGCCGCACCAAAACCTCATTCTTACCCACCTTGGCTCCCCGCTTCAAATTCGGCGAAACCTCCACCACACGTCCTCCCACCTCCGCCGCCAGATTTGTCTCCCGCTGGCTCTCCACCACACCCTGCGTCATGATCACCACACGATGGTTCCCCTTCTCAAGCGCCACCACCTCCACCCTCGGCGCAAACTTTTCCTTAATCTCCTCCTTCGCCTTGCTCTTGTTCAGCATCATCACAATCACGCCCAGAACCGTCACCACAATAATCGTGACGATCAGCAAAAAGGATAGCACCGCCCTCACCTGTATTTTCCTGTCCTGCTCTACCGTCTCACTCATATCCTGTTACTTGGTTGCCTTGAAATCACCACCCAGCGCCAAATGAAGATCAATGCGGTTTTCCAAACGCATACGCCGTATCGCCACATACCTGCTCGCGGAATCAATCTCCGTCTCCGTCGCCTGAATCACCGTCAAAACATCACCCGTCCCCGCGGAATACTCCTCCCCCGCGCGCTTCGCCGCCTCCTTCGCAAGCTCCGCCGCCTTCCGCGCCGCCACCTCGCGCTCAGCAAAAAAATACTCAGCCACCAACGCCTGCTCCACCTCACCAAACGCATCCAGCACCGTCTTTTGCAGCATCGCCACCTTCTCCCTCTCCACCGCCTGCTCCTTCTCAATCGTCCCCGTCAGCAACCCACCCTGAAAAATCGCCTGCGTCAAACTCCCTCCCAACGACCAAACACCAAAATCACTCCCCAACACATCGCGAATCGATTCCGAAGCCGTCCCCCCCGATGACGTCAGACTGAAACTTGGAAAACGCGCAAGCTGCGCCTCCTTCACCTTCCTCCCGGACGAAGCCAACTCCCGCTCCGCCGCCAAAATATCCGGCCTCCGCTGCAAAAGCTCCGATGGCAAACCCGCCGGCGTCGCCCCCGGAAACTTCGGCAACCTCACCTTCGCGGAAAGCCCGCCCGATGGATAACTCCCTAACAAAATCTCCAACTGCCGGATCACCCTCTCCCGCTCCTGCATCCTCTCCGCCAACGCCGCCTTCCGGTTCTCATACTCCGACTCCGTCAAACGAACCTGCGCCCCCGTCCCCCCGTCATCCACAATCGCCCTCTCGAAACGCTCACGCACCGCATCCGCCAAAACCTTCGACGCCACCACCGCCTGTTCCGCCAACTCCACCTGCTCGTTCGCCTCACCCAGCGCCACCCAAGCCTTCGCAACCTGCCCCGCCAACGAAACCCGCGCCGCCTCATACTCATACCTCCGCGCCTCCGCATCCGCAATCGTCGCCTCCTGCCCCGCCTTCGCACGCCCCCACACATCCACCTCCCACGCCGCATTCAAATTCACACCAAACTGCTGCGAAACATTCGATGGCACACCACCCCCCGGCATCCCGAAGGGAAACCCGATGAAATTCTGCTTGTTCCGCCTCCCATCGCCCCCCAGCCCCAAACTCGGTAAACGCCCCGCTCCCGCAATCTTCGCCTCAGCCGCCGCCCGATCCACCCGCGCCGCCGCCGCCTTCATCTCCGGATTGTGCGAAATCGCCCGATCCACCAAACCATTCAACTCCGCACCACCCACACGGGAAACCCATTTCCGATCAATCCCCGCCCTCGCCTCCCGACTCGCCGCCCAACCTCCCGGCGCACCCACCTCATCCATACGGCTCTCCGGTGAAACCGCCACACAACCCGCCAGCAAAACCACCAGCGGCATCGAAATGAATATCTTGGAATAACCGCCGGACACGTGAAGATTCATTCGCCCCGCAACCCCCACAAGTCAAATCAAGACACGGGAAAATAGTTAGAAAAAACTCATTGGCGCAACCGTCACAACACCTCCACCACTTTGTTTTGACTTCGCCCCCACCTCGGCTAGCAATTCCACCCGCCTCGCCCCCATGAAACTCTCCATCCTCTCCTGCTCCCCGAAATGCTACTCGACACGCCGCCTCGTCGAGGCCGCGAAAAAACGCGGGCACGAAATCGAAATCCTTAACACCACCCGTCTCGCCATCGACCTCAACCACGGCGAACCAGACCTCTACTACTACGGAAAAGTCCTCCACACCCCGGACGCCATCCTTCCCCGCATCGGCACCTCCATCACCCGCTACGGCACCGCCGTCGTCCGCCAGTTCGAGCAAATGGACGTCTATACACCCAACACCGCCGCCGGCATCAGCAACTCCCGCGACAAACTTCGCTCCCTTCAGATCCTCTCCCGCCACGACGTCGGCATCCCCACCTCCGCCTACATCGATGACAAACGCGACCTCGAAGGCGCCCTCGAACGCGTCGGCGGCGCACCCGTCATCATCAAACTCCTCGAAGGCACCCAAGGCGTCGGCGTCATCCTCGCCGATAAAATCGAAATCGCCAAAGCCATCGTCGAGACCCTCCACTCCACCAAACAACAAGTCCTCCTCCAAAAATTCGTCGCCGAAAGCAAAGGCAAGGACGTCCGCGCCTTCGTCATCGGCGAGCGCGTCGTCGCCGCCATCCGCCGCGTCGCACAAGGCCAGGAATTCCGCTCCAACGTCCACCGTGGTGGAAAAGCCGAAGCCATCAAACTCGATCCCGCCTACGAAGAAGCCGCCGTCCGCGCCGCACAAATCATGGGCCTCCGCATCTGCGGCGTTGACATGCTCGAAGCCAAAGACGGCCCCCAAATCATGGAGGTCAACTCCTCACCCGGTCTCGAAGGCATCGAAGGAGCCACCGGCCTCGACATCGCCGGTGAAATTATCGACTACATCGAAGATCAGGTCATCTTCCCGGAAATCGACATCCGCCAACGCCTCACCATCTCCCGCGGCTACTCCGTCGCCGACATCCACATCCCGGATGGCAGCATCCTCGTCGGAAAATCCATCGAGGAAACCGGCCTCCGCGACCAGGACGTCGTCGTCCTCACCCTGAAACGCAAAGGCTCCGTCATCTCCAACCCCAAAGGCTCCCGCGTCCTCGAAGCCGATGACACCCTCCTCTGCTACGGAAAATCCGAACACATCAAATCCCTCATCGCCCCAAAAAAACCAAGGGAACGCAAGGTCCGCAAACTCCATCAACCCTCCCCCCCAACGCCATGAACATCATCATCGGCTGGCGCGAGTGGGTCGAGCTGCCCCTCTGGAACCTGCGCCTCAAGGCAAAAGCCGACACCGGAGCCAAATCCTCCGCCATCGACTGCGCCGAAATCACCGAGCTCCCCGGCAACCACGTCCGCTTCACCATCCGCCTCGACCGCAAAGACAAAAAACTCATCACCCTCGAACAACCCATCGCCCTCCGCAAACGCGTCCGCTCCTCCACCGGTCACCCCACCAACCGCATCTTCGTCGAAACCACACTCCGCCTCGCCGGCATCGAAAAAAAAATCATCGTCTCCCTAGTCTCCCGCAAACGCATGATCCACCGCCTCCTCCTAGGCCGCGAAGCCCTCGGCAACGACTTCCTAGTAAACTCCTCCACCGACCACTGGGCCACCCCCAAACGAATCAAAACCCCCTCACCTCCCAACACTCAACACAGGGTGTAACTGAAAGCTGTGGGCAGAATCTTCCAACTCCAAAGGAGTTACGTATTTTAGCCCAGGGTTGGCGCAACACAGTGAAGCCTACCCTGGGACATCCAAACCAAAATAGAACCAATCCCAACGGGATTGCGTCCGAGCATAAGAAACGACAGAATGGCCTGACTACTTTCAGATACGCCCAATCACTTCTCCTCAATGCTGTTCACCACTTTCTCAAACTCCGTTAACGCAGATCCCTGCTTTGATCGAATCGTCCAGCACAGAAACTGAAAAAATCGGTCTTTGCCTTCCACCGAAGTGTGGAAATAAACCACGTTGATACGATCCACAGTCCCGGTAATCTCATGCCGGATCGCCGGCAACCCGTTTATGGTCAAGGTCTTCGGCGCGGAGATCGTGCCGCCTCCAATATTATCCATGATCCCCTGCGTCGTGATTTCCGAGAATTCCGTCAAATCACCCGCGAAATCAACTTTCGGATCATCAAGAACAATCATGTATTCTTCACGCAACACATTACCCACACCGATCAACGCATCCTCATGCAGGTCCTTTTGCTTCTTCCAATGGCGTGGCATGTCGAAAGACACATTGGTTCCTGGAACGGAAGTAATACCCCCTTCTGAACCCTCATTGATCGCTTTGAACACCCCGTAGGAAATGAAGCACACCAGAATCAGAAGCGGAATCGCACTCCCGAAAACACCCACCAACCATGCCGGCTTCTTGCTGGTCAGATATTTCACCAAAGAAACGATGAACAAAATCGGCAGCCCGATCACCAAGGTGATGCCAATCACACCACCCAAAGCCACCCCCACTTTATACGCCGTCGAATTCGGATCCGTCGCCGCAAGGAGTAGCAAATCTTCAAACATCTCGGTCAGGTGGCTAAATGGTTAAATCCAACACGTCACTTCATCATGAAAGAAAGCAGTTTCCCGATACGGTCACGCATCTGATGCCTCGTCACAATCGCATCCACGAGCCCATGCTCCAGCATGAACTCCGCCGTCTGGAATCCCGGAGGAAGATTCTGATGCGTCGTTTCCTTCACCACGCGCGGCCCCGCAAAACCGATCATACACTTCGGCTCGGCAAGGTTGATGTCCCCGATCGTCGCGAATGAAGCCGTCACACCACCCGTCGTAGGATGGGTCATCACGGAAATGTAAGGCAAGCCCGCCTCCCCCAATCTCGCAAGCGCACCACATGTTTTCGCCATCTGCATCAGCGAGAGCATCCCCTCCTGCATACGCGCACCCGATGACGCGGAAACAATCACCACCCCCCTTTTCTCCGCGATCGCCGTCTCAATCGCACGCGTGATCTTTTCTCCTACCACCGATCCCATCGATCCCGCGAAAAACTTGAAATCCATCACCGCGATCATCGCCGGTTTGTCCAGAATGCGTAACCGCCCCGTCACCACCGCATCATTCATACCCGTGCGCTCCCGTTGCCCTTCGATCTTGCTTTCATACCCCTTGAAGCCCAGCGGATTTGCCGAAATCAGATCCGCATCCGTCTCCTCAAAACTACCCGGATCCGCCAAAAGATATACCCGATCCATCGAATCCATCAAAAAATGATGACCACACGGCGGACAAACCTGAAGATTCTGTTTGAGCTCCAACGCATGCACCATGGCACCACATTCCGGGCATTTCGACCACAAGCCCTCCGGCATGTCATCGCGCTTCTGTTGGTTGCGCAGTTGAGGCTTACTGAAAATTCCCATAGTATGTTTGATGCGGGTTGCGAGGAGACTTACGTGCAGACTAGCCACATGATTTCATCGCGACAACCTCGTTTTCAGTAAGATCGCGGGATATTGCCTCATGGTATTTGTAAATCCCCTGGAGATACCGCTTGAACCTGCGGAGCTATGGCACTAAAGCCAAAGCCGCATGGATTACCGCCACCCCTACGAACAGATACCGCTTTTCACTGCGGGACTCATCCTTGGCGTCTGGCTCATTGCCTCGCACACCCTCATGATTCTCAAACCCCAGCCAGTCCAGGCATGGTTGAAAAAATTTCCCCGCAACGCCGCACTCGGTCAAATCATCCTCGGAATCGGCCTCGCCTGGTTCTGGCTGCTCATCGCTCCCGATGGCCTCGGTAAACTCAGCGCCCTCAGAATGGATCTTGGCGAATTCAACGGTGCCAAGCCCCTCCTTCGCCTGCTCGTTCCCGCTGCCCTCTTCGCAGTCAGCGTCAGCGTCCGGGACTTCCTCGCCGTCCGTGCTCTCGGCCTGCTCGGACTCATGATCGCCTCACCCCTTCTCGAATCCGCTTTCCTCAAAGACCCCCAAAGCCGCCTGCTCATCCCCATCTTCGCATACGCCCTGCTCACGGTGTCCATGTTCCTCGTCGGCATGCCCTACTTGTTTAGAAACGCCATCACATGGGTCACTGCGGATCAAAAACGCTGGCAAGCTCTTTCCGCCGCCGGTATTGCCTACGGCCTCGCCACCATAACCTGCGCCTTCGCCTACTGGCGCGGCTACTAGAAATTTAGTAGATCGGCGCGCCCGTATCCTGATCGGATGTGTTCCCTGCCGATTTCTCGGCGGATTTTTCCACACTTTCCCCGATGATCCGTGTGTCTCTTCCAAGACCGATCATCGTGTTGCAGGATGTGAACGCAACGGCTGCCAAGCTGAGAAGAATGAGTTTCATAAACGTTTTCATGTCGGGGAAATTAGTCGTTCAGTCCGCCGATTTGTCAACTTTGCTTTAGTTCACGCCGCAATTCGATAATGCCATCCCGTATCGCGAAAATCTCGCCGCGCAAATACTCCAGCGCCGAAAGACGGTCGGGATCCTGCGTCGAATGCATGATCTGGTTGCAGGACGCTATCGCCTCGTTCGTCCAGTTCAAACAACGCTTCAAAACCGCCAGCACAAACCCGGCCTCCGGCTCGAAGCCACCCCCACCATCATTCAGCACACTCGCCAGCTTCGCACTGATTTGCATCAGCAAACCGGTAAATTCATCATCATCACCCTCTTCCCGCTCGGACTGCACCAAGTCGAATGCCCGCAGCGCCACCTCCTGCGCCCGTGCCTGAAGCGGATGCACAAAATCAAAGTCCTCGAAATCATCAAACCCTTCCCCGTCATCCTTGTAAGATTCCTCCTCATCCCACTCATCGATACCATACTCGAAATCATCCTCCTCGTTCTCTTCACGCTCCGCCATCGCGCTCAACAGCCCGTCCCATCCCATCGCAAAAGCCTCTTTCCGCTCCGCATCCGGATCATCCATGTATTTTTCCAAAACCTCTTCATACGCATCCGTCAGGCGGTCGGATTCCTTCAGCTTCTCTTCCCACTCATACTCATCCATCGCCGCTCGCGGCTTCTGCGAGGCCTCCTCTTCCTCCTCGGTCTCCGTCCGCTGGATGATCTTCGACATGAAATCACGCATCGTGTTCAAATTCACCAGCTTCTGCGCCTCCTCCAAATCCTCATCCATCTCCCACTCCCTCGCCGTCACACTCAACTTGTAACCCACAGCCTCAATCAAAACACGCCCGTTCAACTCACTGAACCACTCGATGTACAAAACATTCTGCCACGTGCACGGCACCTCCTTGCCACTCCTGTGATATTCTGAAATCTCTTCATCCGGCACCTCCGGTATGCGCGCACGGCGCGAGGCCGTGATGTCCCCCACACTACCCGTCTGATCCGTATCAAGCGCACGGATCTCATCCATCACCACAGGCTCGGGATTCTCAAACTCCAGCACCGTCCCCGCCACATCACGCCAGCAGTCTCCATCCAGGGAAAGAATCAACGGCTCATCACGACCAGCCAGCCAAATCTTGCCCGTGGTCGTCCCCTCGACCGTGTTGTCGATCACGCCGTGCTCTACAGCTTCCTCCAAACGCCATGCCATGCGCGTTATCTTCTCCTTTTGCACCCTCTGCCGTCAAGCAGACGATTCACTTCTCAATACACCCCTCTATCCGGCATCGCCGCATACTCCTGTGCAAGCAACAACGCCTGCTCCGCACACAACTGCTTCTCCGGAATCTCTCTCTCCTCCGGCGGCAGCGAAATTTGACGGAAAAACTCCACATCATCAAAACCTATGCGTGCCGCGTCTGAAATACTAAAACCATAGTAGATAGATCCGATGCGCGCCCAGTGGATGGCCCCCAGACACATCGGGCACGGTTGCCCCGTCGTATAAATCTCGCAGCCCTCCAAAGAAAAGGATGAAACCCTCCGGCACGCATCCCGTATCGCCACCACCTCGCCATGCGCCGTCGGATCATTCGTCGCCAAAACACGGTTCCATCCCTCGCCAATGATTTCCCCGTCACGTACAACCACTGCCCCAAAAGGCCCGCCATCCCCGCCGCGCATCCCGTTCCTCGCAAGCGCTATCGCATGTGCCATATACTCTTCTTTCATTCGAAATCATCTAGCACATTCCGTTCCCACAAACAATCCATGTGACGCATTCGTCACCGCACGAATACTGCGTTATCTAACTTTTCCGTATTATTTGTAAATCGAAGCGGAAGTTCCTCTTCATTTCCGATCATGAAAATCGACATCGTGACCGATACCTTCGCCCCGGACATCAACGGTGTGGCCATGACTCTCGGACGCCTCACGGATGGCCTCCGCCAACGCGGCCACCGCGTCCACGTCATCCGCACTGGCGAGGGCAAACGCGGAGAAACCATCGCCGCCTCCTTCCCGCTCCCCGGCTACCGCGAAGTCCGCGTCGGCCTGCCCAAACCTTTCAAACTCCGCAAACGCTGGTTCAAACGCCGCCCGGATGCCATCTACGTCGCCACCGAAAGCCCCCTTGGAAAATCCGCCGTCAAAGCCGCCAAAGCACTCGGCATCCCCGTCGCCACCGGCTTTCACACCAATTTCCACGAATACATGGAACGCTACAGCCTCGGCAGCTTGGAGCCCTTCGCCATGGCCTACCTGAAGCGCTTCCACGGTAGAGCCGATTGCACCCTCGCCCCCTCCATCGGCATCGTCGAAAAACTCCAATCCGAAGGCTTCCGCAACGTCCACCTCATGGGTCGCGGCGTCGATACCGAACTCTTCACCCCGGAAAAACGCTGCCACAACCTCCGCGCAAGCTGGAACGCCAGCCCCGAAACCCCCGTCATCGTCATCGTCGGACGCATCGCTGCGGAAAAAAATCTCGAACTTGCCATCCGCGCCTTCACCGCGATGCAAAACTCCACCCCGGATCTCCGCTGCGTCATGGTCGGTGATGGCCCGCTACGCGAAAAACTAGCTGCAAACCACCCTTCCATACACTTCGCAGGCATCCAGACCGGCGACGAACTCGCCCGCCACTACGCCTCCGCCGACATCCTCCTTTTCCCCAGCGAAACCGAGACCTTCGGAAACGTCGTCCTCGAAGGCATGGCCAGCGGCCTCGTCACCGTCGCCTACGATTACGCCGCTGCGGAACGCTTCGTCATCCACGGTGAAAACGGCCTCAAAGCACCCAAAGGCCATGCCGATAGCTTCCTCGCCCAAGCCCACGCCGCACTCAACATACCCCCAGACCACGACATCCGCATCGCCGCCCGCGAAGTCGCTCTCACCCAAGGCTGGGACGGCGTCGTTGCCGAGTTCGAGGCCAGACTTTCCGACATCGCCGGCAATAACAAAATCATACCGCTCCCCAGCACCCGGCTCATCAGCAAACGCGGAAAAGTCTCCTTCCGCACCGTCATCCTCTCCGACATACACCTCGGCACCGCCGACAGCCGCGCCACCGAGGTCGTCCATTTTCTAAAAAGCATCCGTTGCGAAAAACTCATCCTTAACGGCGACATCATCGATGGCTGGGCCCTCAAACGCGGCTCCAAATGGCTCCCCCGCCACAGCCGCGTCGTCCGCAAAATCCTCAAGATGTCGGAAAAACAAAAAACCGAGGTCATCTACCTTCGCGGCAACCACGATGAAATCCTCGAACGCTTCCTCCCCCTCGCCTTCGGAAAAATCAGCTTCACCAAAGAACACATCCACACCTCCGCCGATGGCAAACGCTTCCTCGTCGTCCACGGCGACGGCTTCGACAGCGTCTCCACCAACCACAAGTGGCTCGCCTCCCTCGGCTCCATCGGCTACGACAACCTCCTCCTCATCAACCGCTGGTACAACAAATGGCGAGCATGGCGGGGAAAAGAATACTTCTCCCTCAGTAAAAAAGTAAAAGCCAAGGTCAAATCCGCCGTCAGCTTCATCGATAAATACGAAGAGCTCCTCCAAGACCTCGCCATCCGCAAAGAATGCGACGGCATCATCTGCGGCCACATCCACACCCCTGAAAACAAACAGGTCGGAAAAATCCACTACCTCAACTCAGGCGACTGGGTCGAAAGCATGACCGCCATCGTCGAACACCACGACGGACGCATGGAACTCATCCACTACTCAGACTTCATGCAACAAATCCACCCTCACTCAAAAGAAGAGCCGGAAGAGGAAACCATCGAAGCTCCAAAACCCGCTCTCTCCTTTTCCATCTAGCAAAACATCGCATTCCTTTCGTGTGTTTCGTGACTTTCGTGGTTCGAAAATCAGGGTCCTGACCGATTCTCAGCTCGTTCAAACCATACACAATCTCCACCTCTGCGTTCTTTTGCGGCGATTCCATATCGCCATCGGCCTCAGAAAAACGTCCTGAATCCGACAAGGTAAGTAAGCGTGTCCACATCGCCAGCCGGCGTATCCAACATCGCATACTCAACACCACCCATAATCTTCAGGTTGTCCCCACAAATGAGGTAATTGAGCCCCACATAAAACGTGTGTAGCTCATCGCCCCGCCCCCCATTCACATTTACCCCTGGACTATGCTCGCCGCGCACATAGCGTAAATTCGTGCGGATCCCCTCGCTTTCACTCGCACCGGCATATTGATACTGTGCCACCGCCTGCAGCTTCTTCTCCACCACCCAATACCAAGGCATCACCACCAAACCATGAAACTTACCACCTCGGTTCGCCACACCACCTGAATTCTCTCCAATCACCACCGTGGATACCACCCCATATCCACCTTCCTCATAAATCGCATTCAGCGCTGTCGCCCATTCATAATCAATGAAACTATCCGCACCGCTGGGATCATTCATCACGAAATCCAACACGAACTCCCACTCATCCGTCGTCTGGTGTGCCAGCGAAAAATAATACGCCAAACCATCATTCCACCCCCCGATGAATTCCGAATCATCCTCTCCACTAAAAATACCCACCGTCCCCGACCACTTGCCAAGTTCAGCATCCAATGTCACACCCGTCGGACGCGCATTCGGACCACCGAGCTTATTCGCAATCGCCGATCGCTCCATCGTATAAATTTCTCTCGATGACATGTGAATCTCCTCCGTCATCGTGAATTTGAAACGCCCATATTTTAGCTCCAGCGAATCCAACGACCCACCACCAAAAGCCTTCTTCAGATCAAAAGTAAAAACCGCCTCCTCGAAGTTATCATAACCCCAATCCAAGTCATTCCCAGCCGCCCGCCCATCATTCACCATGTTCAACTTAACGCTCGCACTAAAATACTGCAGAAAATCCACCTTCGTCTCCAACCGCACTCGCCGGTAATCATCATACGCATCGTTGAAATCACGCCCATTCACATCCTCACCATCCAGATAAGCCGCCTGATACTGAAACCGCCCACCAATCTGAAACCCCTGCAAAATCGGATTCTCCGCATTCTTATAAATTGTCCCCGGCTTGCTCTGCAACCACTCACACCAGTCACCAGACGACCCCACCACACCACGAGAGGGCTCTGCAACTACCCACGTAGGCACACCACATATAGCTGCCACAAATGTGTGCACTAACAACTGTTTTCTAAGCTTATGCATCATGAATCTGAATGAATTAAACGCCATCACCGGCAACGATGGCAACGCTGAGAATGAATATCGACGAAACATTCCACAACATCGGAAACAATAAAAAAGCCGCCCCCGCACATAGCGAAAGCGGCTCTTACAAAATTCAAACCCAATCAAAGCGTGGCTTTAAGCGCATCAAACTTTGCTCTCTTCACCTTCAGTTCAGCCTCAATCTTGTCAATTTCCTTCCCAAGCGTGAGCAAGGAATTAAGCGTGTTTTGCATGCTGCCTTTTTTGGAAGACTTCGTCGAAACCTTTGAGCCGCTGCCTTTGAGCCACGTCATGATCGTAAGGGGCGAAACACCGAATTTTACGGAAGCCGCACTCTGTCCACCGCGTCCGTTCGCACTGTTGTATTCATTCACAAATGTCACAACTTTGTTCTTTTCCTCTGCACTGTAACGCTGTCCGCGTGCTTTTCTTTTTTTACTTGGTTCACTCATTGCTGCGGCAACTTAATTCGATATATTAGCTTAGCAAGGGATATATTAATTATTCTAAAATAGATGTCAGTGCCTCAGAATCCTGAAATGTATCAAGCCATGCATCTGCAGCACTTCTTACTTTCTCACGCTTAACAACCCCACCATACCCTATCATCATATCCACATCACTCTTTGTTTCCAAATCGGATACACCATCTCCGATCATGATAATCCGTTCAGGCAACATCGCATCCCTCCACTCCTGTATAATCTTGTTTTTGCCGTGATTTCTAGTGGTAGGAAAATCTTCGCCGTAACCCGCATATTCACCGTTCTCATCAAAATACAGCGGGACAGCTTCCACATGCTTGATTCCCAGGCGGGTTGCCACTGGTCTGATGAGCGGTTCAAATCCACCTGAAAGTATAACAGGTAGCCAGCCCATCGATTTCGCCATCAGGATCAATTCATCAACACCCGGCATGATAGTTTCCATGTATTTAAAACCAACTTCCTCTGCCATCGCCTGATTCGGCCTGATGATCTCCATACGCCTTTTGAAAATTTCATCCAACGCCACCTCACCGTTCATGGCTAAGTTGGTAAGTTCCTCCACCTCACGAAATGTCGCCGGGTCACACAACCGGGCAAGCTCATCAATTCCTTCAATCGATGAAATTGTAGAATCACAATCGATAAATAGTATCTTCCCGGATTGGCGTGTTAATGGATAAATAACTACTTCTGTAGAAACAGAAATTGCATCAAATAATTCAATCATATCCTCATTCCGCAACCGGATACATCCATGGCTCGCGGGTTCGCCAATACGGTCTTCCCGATTCGTCCCGTGGATATAAATGTTGCGCTGCAAGGTATTCCCATTTTCAGGGTCTAATCCATCGAGCCTCATGATCCGCGTCAAAATCAAGTCTTCATCACATGATTGGTTGCTATCCCAAACTCCGCACGGAACTCTCATGATAAATCTTGTCCCCAACGCTTCCCCATCGCCGATCTTCTCTGAGACACGAAACCTCCCGGTAGGTGTCCGGAAACTTCCCTCCACAAATCCCATTCCTTTCTCTCCACTGGATATCGGAAACCTCCGCACGCGTCTTCCATCTCTGAAAACATCCAGCACTTGCTCGTCCATGGAAATCTCAACGCGTGTCTCTGGTCTCGTATCGTTACTCATGATTTATGATGGAATACAGCTATAGAATTGTGCCCGCCCATGCCATGCGCAAGTTTGAAGACGGCACCTGGTTCTGAAACAGAACCGCTTGGCATCAACATGCCATCCATTCCTGACGTCCCCGGATAATTCGGCGGCAGCATCCCTTCCCGCATGAATGACAACATCAGGGCGCTTTCTAATAGCCCGCTCGCACCCACGGTATGTCCTACAAATGGCTTCAAAACATGCAGCGATGTCCCAGCTCCCACAAAGAATTTTCCAAATAACGCACGCTCCGCAGCCGCCTGTGTTTGCGTGCCGGTCGCATGTGGGCAGATCGCGCGAGGCATCCCGTATATATCAATCGCCTTTTCCAACAATAGATAGCTCCTCCCTCCATCCTTCGGCACACCCACAGGATTGGAGCCATCCGAGTTATTGGAATAATAACTAAATCGCAAGGATCCCGATACCTCTTTCGTAAGCGCGATCGCACCAGCCCCCTCCGCCGGCAGAAAACCATCCGTCCCATGCGCGTATGGATCGAGCTTCGATGCTTTTCCCAGTAAACCCGAAGAAGCATACCCATCTAACAAAATCGAAACCAACGGCAACTCGACCGCCACCACCAATGCCCGATCCACCTCACCCGAATCCATCAGCAATTTACCAACCCCCAACGCATCCAGCCCCGCAGAGCATCCGCTCGCCACCAAATGATTCGCACCAAGTATCCCAAGCTCGATGGAAATCGCAGTCGCTGGTTCACTATGTATCGTGTTGCTCGCAGCCATCAATTGGAACGGCCTTCTACCAGGCCACGGATCCAACCAACCCGCCGCGTTACCTCGACTCGTACCCACCACCAACGCCGTGTTCTCCAACTCCCTGGAACTCCAACCCGCCTCCACCACCGCCTGCCTCGCCACATGCAACGCAGCCATGCTCGCAGGACTCCATTTCCGATCCGTAAGAAGCCCCCTCGGCTCGATCCATCCACCATACAAATCCCCATGACGGCTGCCTTCACCAAACAACTCCGACATCCTCCTCATCCCGCTTCTCCCCTCCAAAATGGCCCGCTTGTGCGTTTCAACATCATGCCCTAAACAAGATAAAACACCGATGCCGGCTATGGAAATGGGTTGCGCGATGCCCTCGGTTAACAAGCTCACAGATCACCGCAACATCAAAACATTCTCCATTCTCACTTTCCGCCTTTGCTCCCTTGTCGTTTTCACCACATAAGCACCCCAACAAATGAAGTCGGTGCTCGAAACAATCAAAGCTGGCGCGGATTACCTCGAAAAACGCGGCATCGAGGACGCGCGCCGCAACATGGAGCACCTTCTCGCTAAACAACTCGGCTGCTCACGCATGCAGCTCTACACCCAGTTCGACCGCCCTCTCATCGAATCCGAACTCGCCCCTCTCCGCGAATCACTCAAAAAGCGCTCAGAAGGCATCCCCCTCCAGCACATCCTCGGCGAAGTCCACTTCCTAGGCAACGATTTCATCTGCGATAACCGCGCCCTCATCCCACGCCCCGAGACAGAAGAACTCGTGGAAATGATCCTCCCCCTCATCCCTCCCGCCAGCGAACTCACCATCCTCGATGTCGGCTGCGGCTCAGGCATCATTGGCCTCTCGCTCGCTGCGAAACGACCTAAATGTCTCGTAACCCTCGTCGATATTTCCCCAGTCACCCTCGATCTCTCCCGCGAAAACGCCACAAAACTCCACATCACCAACATCACCTTCCTCCAAAGCGATCTCCTAAACGCCGTCACCGGCACCTTCGATCTCATCGTCGCCAACCTCCCCTACGTCCCTAGCGGCGAAGCGTCCCTGATGAAAAAAGAACTCGCCCACGACCCACCGCTCGCCCTCTTCTCCGGCCCACAAGGCATGGATCACCTCCACCGCTTCATCCCCAAAGCTTTCAACTTCCTGAAACCTGGCGCAACCCTCGCCCTGGAAATCGGCCACGATCAGGCTTCACACGTGCAACTCTCTCTGGAACAATCCGGCTTCACTGAAATCGAATTCCGCAAAGACCTCGCTGGTATCGCGCGTTTTCCCTTCGCAAAACATCCCTGAATCACTCACAAAAAAATGGATAAACTCGTCGTCCACGGCGGCTCCACCATCAAAGGAGCCATTAACATTTCCGGATCGAAAAACGCATCCCTCCCCATCCTTGCCGCCGCCATCCTCACCGGTGAAGACTGCATCATCCGCCGCGTCCCCGATGTCTCGGACACGAATTACATGATCCAAATCCTCAGCGCACTCGGTGCTGATGTCGAACGCTCCTCCGGCACCGTCCGCATCACCTGCGCGGATATTTCTGACGAAGCCCCCTACGAACTCGTCCGGCGCATGCGCGCTTCCATCTGCGTCATGGGCCCCCTTCTCGCCCGCAAAGGCCGCGCCGTCGTCTCGCTCCCCGGCGGCTGCGTCATCGGAGACCGCCCCGTCGACCTTCACCTAAAAGGCATGGCCGCCCTCGGCGCAAAAATCGAATTCGAAGGCGGTAACATCATCCTCACCGCACCCGACGGCCTCCGCGGCGCGGAAATCAACCTCCGCGGCGAAAGCGGCCCCACCGTTCTCGGCACAGACAACGTCATGATGGCCGCAACACTCGCCGAAGGCATCACCGTCATCGAATCCGCCGCCGCCGAACCAGAAGTCCTCGACCTCGCCAATTTCCTCAACGCCATGGGTGCCAAAATCACCGGCGCAGGCACACGCCGTATCGTCATCGAAGGCGTCAAGGAACTCAAAGGCGTCGTCCACACCGTCATCCCGGATCGCATTGAAGCCGGCACCTTCATGGCCGCCGCCGCCCTCGCAGGCGAAGGTGTCACCCTCAAACGCGTCAACCGCGACCACCTCGAAGCCATCACCGCCGCCCTGCTCAAATCCGGCCATCGCGTCGACTTCAACGAAGCCGGCGACTCCTGCTACGTCGAGCGCGGCGACTCTCCACAAGGCGTCAATCTCAACACCGCCCCTTTCCCCGGTTACCCGACCGACATGCAGGCGCAAATGACCGCCCTGCTCGTCACCACCCCCGGCATCAGCGTCATCAAAGACAGCATCTTCCCACAACGCTTCATGCATTGCGCGGAACTGAAACGTATGGGCGCCGACATCAAACTCGACCACGGCACCGCCATCGTCACCGGCGTCACAAAACTCTCAGCTGCGCCCGTCATGGCATCCGATCTCCGTGCCTCCGCCGCCCTCGTCCTCGCCGCCCTCCGCGCAAAAGGAACCACCGAAATCTCCCGCCTCTACCACATTGATCGCGGCTACGAACACATCGATGAAAAACTCCTCTCTCTCGGCGCCAATGTCGAACGCGTCCGCGTCTGACCACCCCCACGGATAAATTTTCTCGACATAATCACCACCCACCACACGTATTAGCCACCATGTTTACCCTCCGCAACCTGGCATTATCCATATTCCTAGCCTGCCTGAGCTGCCAAATTTCAAGCGCCCAAAACCAAGCCGGTCAGGAAATCACCCTCCCCGCCGAAGTTTTTTCAAAACTCGACACCTTCGAGTCCGTCAACCTCGAAGACGCCGATAAACTCTTCTTGAAACCCGACTACCAAGGCGCCTACGCCGCCTACAAAGCCTTCTCCTTCGAGTTCCCGAATAGCAAAGCTAACTCCTACGTCCTCCTCCGCCTCGGCCGTTGCCTCCACAAACTCGACAAACGCAACAACGCCATCAAAGCCTACCAGGATGTCCTCGACTACTACCCCGACGATGTCGCCTTCGCCGCCGCCGCACTCTATTACATAGGCGAGTGCCACGGCCAAAACGGCGAGGAAGAAAAACAAACCGCCACCTGGGCACGCCTCGTCAAAGACGACGGCTACGTCACCCAGCCAAACTCCGGCACCGCACTCGTCCACCTCAGCTCCGCCATGGAAAAACTCGGCAAGTTCGAGGAAGCCGCCGAATACCAATGGCGCACCGCCGTCGCCTTCCAGAAATCCAACCCCAACGCCGCCCGAGCCGCCCGCGAAGCCGTCCTCAAACACTACGCAACCCGCAGCCCCAACCACGACAAACTCAAGGAATTCTACATCGCCGCCAGTGGCTTCAACGGCGACGGCAAAAACACCGATAAACCCGAGGAAGACGCCCGCTACTGGTCCACCGCCCTCCAAACCGTCATACTCACAACCTCCGAAAACCGCGAAACCGCCGCCGCCCACTGGTCCGCTAAAATCGCAGAAAAATTCCCCGAAAACGACGACCTCCGCATCCTCGCCATCTCCGTTACCGCCATCCACGAAAAAGACCCCATCGCATGGGCCGCCCGCATGGAAAAACAATTCGCACTCAAACCCGCCACCATCGACCGCATCCTCCAATTTGCCAGCCACTACAAAGCCGACCCCAAACTTCGCTCCGAATTCTTCAGTAAACATAGCACCCCACTCCTCGCCAGCCTCAAACCCAACGAACTCCTCGACCTCATCGCCAAACTCCACCACCCCCACCAAATGCACGAGGAAGCCCAAACCGTCCTCCGCACCGTCCGCACCGATTCCCTCTCCGACCCCGAAATCCAACGCTTCGCACTCCTCGCAGGCCACTACCAAACCGAAGAAGACGTCCTCCGCCACATCACCCGCATCAAGGACCCCATGCTCGCCACCAAAACCCGCTTCGACTACTATATTTCCCGTAGCCACCGCAATGCACCCTACATGGAAAAAGCACTCGCCGAAATCCCGGAGCTAGCCAAATCCCCCCAATACGCCGACGGCCTCACTTGGACCAAAGCCACCCTCCTCCAAAATCTTGGCCGCCACCAGGAGGCCATCGAAGCCTACCGCGCCGCCAATAAACAACCCGACTCTACCTGGGAAATCGCCCAGTGCCTCCGCGCGATGAAACAATACGATCAAGCCATCAAAACCATCTCCGAACTCGAATCTCTCGGCGGCCCCATCGCCTCAAAAGCCAGCCTCGAAGTCGCCAACATCTACAAAACCTCCGGTGACAAAGGGAAAGAAGTCAACCAACTCCGCACCGTCCTCCGCCGCTACCCGAAAACACCGGAATCAGGAGCTGCCCACGACCGCCTAGAAGCCTACGGCGTCGCCCTCGTCGGCGGCGAATCCGAAGCAAAAAAATAATTCCCCCTATCGGAAAGAAACCACCACACCCACG
>JBGSRM010000042.1:0-9699 GCA_041737575.1 Akkermansiaceae bacterium | reverse complement strand
CATTTTCTACGAGCAACAGGATGAATCCGTCACGCACGTCACTCCCCTGCCTCCTGAAAATTATCGCACAGACAACTCATGGGTCGTTTCCTATCCAGTCGATGAAAAATCCATGATCTCCAGCGAAGACATTCTCTTCCTACAAGGTTCCACTCAATTCGCCGATCCATACTCCTATGAAGTCATAGCTGTCATGGCAGACGCGATGAAAGCGATGCCTGAAGAAGAACGCTTCGTCATCGAAGGCCACGCCTCAGCCGAAGGAACCTACGAAAACAACATGATCCTCTCCCAACAAAGGGCCGAGCACATCGTAAGGGAAATCGTCCGCCAAGGCGTCTCCCCTTACCGTCTGCTTCCCGTCGGCTACGGCGAAAGCGAAGCCCGCAACCAAGACAATGCCGCCGAAGCTCTTCGCAGCCAAGACCGCCGCGTCGTCGTCTTCCGTATGAAACCGGAAACCATCGCCCAACGCGAACCATAAGGAGCAGGCGTGTCCCCACGCCTTGGGGTCGGAGGGTGTCTCACCCTCCTACTTCATCAAAACCTGCGTCCCCGGTTCCCATCTCAATCCCCAATCCCTAATCGCCTCCAACACCGGACCCAAAGACCAACCTTTCTCTGTCAACCGGTAGCCCAAACGCATCGACCCATCCTCCGCTGGCACCTGCTCGGCCAGACCATGCCTCAACAATCGCTGAAGCCTTTCCGCCAAAATATTCGTAGGTATCCCCTCTGGTGATGCACTGAAATCCTTAAATCGTGATCGTCCAAACGCCAGGTCGCGGATCACCAACAACGTCCACCGATCGCCCACAATATCGAGCGCACACGCCACCGGACAAGGCGAACGCATCACATCCCCCATCTTGTTTTTCAGTTGCTTGGGTTTCTTCTGAGCCATGCGAATACCGTAGCAGAAAATTCACTTTCATTACACAAGTCTTTTTACTTGCATTTCGCAAGTGATTGCCGGATTAATACATCCATGAGCCAACCACAACTCGCCCCTCCCGGTGCCGGACTCCCCTTCCCTGAAAACCTCATCGCCCGTTGCTTGTTAGGAATGAAATGCCTCACCGGCACGAGCGCATCCTTCACGGCTCACTTCACCAAAGAACGCGAAGCCATCCACCACCTGATCGCAATCTTGGATGAAACGACGCTCTCCAGCCCCATCCTCATTCAGCGACCAAAAGGCCTCGAAGACAGCAGCCGCAACTGGTCCATCCTCATGACCCTCGACCACCTCCGCATCGTCCATCTCGCCTTCATCGATGTCATCTCAAAACTCTCCAACGAACAAATCCCCCAAGGCAAAGCCAGCACCGCCGCCGTAAAACCCGACACAAAAGTCACCACAGACGTCATCGTCGAATACGAAACCTCATGCGACTCCCTCCTCAAAACCATCGCATCCGTGAAAAATTTCAAAACAAAAGCACGCCACCCACACCCATGGTTCGGCCCCATGGACGCCCACGGCTGGCACGCTCTGGTCGGCTCACACATGACCATCCACCGCACCCAAATCCAGCGCATCCTCGCCGGAATGAGCAGGTAAAACACTCTCCAAAACAAACAAAAAACAAACATGCAATACACACTCCTATTCACAGAAACAGCCGCCGACTTCGCCAAGCGTGAAGACCCTGATCAAGCACCAACATACTGGGCAGCCTGGAGCGCCTACGCAGGATCAGTCGCCACCTCCGGCATCATGATCAGCGGCGCCGGACTCCAACCACCATCCACAGCCACCACCCTCCGCATCCGCGATGGGAAACAACAAATCCAAAACGGCCCCCACGCCGAAACCACGGAAATGTTAGGCGGCTTCTTCGTCATCGAAGTGCCAGACCTCGAAACCGCCATCGAATGGGCCGCCCGCAGCCCCTCCGCCACCTACGGCTCCATAGAAATCCGCCCAACCCTCCCACCACCACCCGCAGGCTGAATCTAGAGGAGCGTAGCCGCGCGACCAAATCCCCTACCCTCGATTCCCGAGAGCTTGCATACGCAAGGATATTCCATTAATGGTATCCGCATGGCACTGGCAATCGCACACGACCGCATCTCCCGAGACGATTACCTCCAAGGCGAACTTGCCTCGGAAATCCGTCACGAATACGTCGCCGGAAATGTGTATGCCATGTCCGGCGGAACTCTCGACCATCAGCGAATCGCAGGAAATTTCTTCTATCTCGCTAAGAGACAACTCGCCGGAAAACCCTGCTTCCCCACCGGCAGCGACTTCAAACTCCGCGTCCCCCTCAGCCAAAACGAAGAAGCATTCTATTACCCCGATGGTATGATCATCTGCGTTCCCATACCAGGTGACGCGCTCTTCACCGATTCCCCGAGCGTGATCCTCGAAGTCCTCAGCCCCAACACCCGTCGCAATGACGAAGTCCAGAAATTCCGCGACTACCTCACCATCCCATCCTTGCAAACCTACATCCTCGCGGAAACCGATTCCCCCATCCTCACGATTCACCGCAGGGACGGCGCTGGCTTTCGTCGGGAAACCCTCTCCGGTTCCGATGCCCTCCTTGATATCCCGGAAGTCGGCATCTTCATTTCACTCTCCGAACTCTATCAAGACGTGAGTTGATCCAAACAGCTACTAGACAAGCCACAATAGCATCCCTGGCCCGTTACACGCTACCCGCGCATTTATTCGGTGTATTCTGCTTTGCTTTTTTCACTCATCTCTATGGCTGGCTTCATAGTGTCCTCATTTGTGAGGCAACGGGACTTTTTCACCAATCCTCAAAATCTTTTTCGGTGTCCGCTTCAATGAGGCAACACGGGTTCCACATGCTCACATTTTTTTAACATTGAATCACACCTTCCTCTCTGCCTAGTATCGCGTCAGCGCAAAGAATTCTTCGCCATCTACTCACATTATATGCCAGCCAAATCTAGAAGTAATAACCGATCCGGCAACAGCGGTCGAAACAGAAGCTTCGGTCCAAGAAAACCGAAACCCGTAGAAAATGAAGAGAAAGCCGTTGAAGTGGAAGGCGAAATCTCCTCGGTTCTGGCAGGCACCATGTTCCGCGTCAAACTCGCCAGCGGCCACGAAGTCCTCGCCCATATCTCAGGTAAAATGCGCAAACGTTTCATCCGTCTCGTCGTCGGCGACAAGGTCAAAATGGAAATGTCTCCCTACGACCTCACCAAAGCCCGCATCGTCTTCCGCTTGGGCTGAACTCCACGATTGAAAATCCTCCTCAGCTCAATCTCTCCCTGCGGTTCTTGAACGCATTCAGCAGAAATCCTGCTGCAAACAAATACATGAAAAGCGACAAAAACTGTCCTTTTGTCAGCATCCCATCTATCACCCATTCCGCATCCGGTTCACGGAAATACTCCGCAAAAATGCGGAAACTCGCGTAAAGCCCGAAGAATATCCCCGTCAGCATCCCATGCGGAGCCTTCGGGAACTTCACACGCAATACCCACATGATTACAAACAGCAATCCGCCCTCAAGAAACGCCTCATATAACTGCGAGGGATGACGCGGCTCAAGATACGGCCCTATCGCCTCCGAAACCTTGTCCGATTCTCGATTCGCCTCCAGCAACCTCTGGTAGTAAAACCCCTTGTTATCCATGAAATCTTCCCCATGCGAAAACTGACTGAGCGACTCCGCAAATCCCGGGTCAGCCTCCACCGCCGCTCGGAACGCCCCGCCAAACTGCTCCGACTCCGGCGCCTTCGGATCGACCAAAGCTCCGGGAAACTTCACCGCCCAAGCCACCCCGTTCGCAATCCGCCCGTATAACTCACCATTGATGAAATTAGCAATCCGCCCGCACATCAAACCGATCGGCGCCACAACACAAATACCATCCCCCAGTCCCGTCCAGGAAACCTTATGCTTCCTCGCATAAAAAAAGGCGAAAATCATCACCCCAGCAAGTCCACCGTGACTCGCCATACCTCCATCCCAAACCCGAATAATCACCAGCGGATCATTCAACACGGAATCAATCCCATCCCTTGGAATCTGATAAAACAAAATATACCCAAGCCGCCCTCCTAAAAACACACCAAACATCGCCATCGCCGCAATGAAATCCCCCGTCCTCTCCGCAGCCAAAACCCACAGCCTTCTCTCCGCCATGCGTTTCAGTAAATAATATCCCGCTACAAACCCCGCCAGATAGGACAGACCATACCAACGCAGCGCAATCTTTTCAGTGAACTGAAATATAACCGGATCCAGTTGATGAACATAAGTGGCAAACACCCACTCAGTTTGCACCTCTCAACCCCAACGTCCAACTCTCAATATGGAAGAATTTCCGCCCCCACTGAAAAATCCGGATTCTTCTCCTCCGGCACATAAAACAACGGATCCAGCAGATCCAAATACTCGGACATCCCATCTTTTCTCTCTTTCGGATTCTCCTTCAGCCGTGCCTTCAATTTCAAATAATCCTCAAACGCCCCACTCGTCTCACGCGCCCTCGTGATCTCGAAATAATTCATGAAATCCTTCGCTCTCTCCGCCTTCGCCACCATGTTCCGCCTCCTCTCCGACAACCCCTCCAAGGTCTTCGCCACATCCTTCGTCTCCTCATTCGTAAAATTCGCAAGCACCGCCTGATACTCCAACAACAGCGGGCGATACGACGGAAAACAGCGGTAACTCAACCTCAGCAAATCATCCTGAGCCATGCGAACCGCCTCCACCTTGTCCTCCTTCTGCAAACCGCTCAAACTCTCCCACTCGGACAAACCAACCACCTGCACAAGCCCCTTCTCATCCTGATACCTGAACCGCAACGCCTCCTCCAGGAAACGCTCCGTCTTCAAGACATCCAAAACATCCGTCAACGGAACACTCCCCTTGTTCGCCAACTGCAACTCATACAACTTCTCAAGACTCGTTGCCGATAAATTCAACTCTGGAAAATGCTTCCGCAACAACGCCGGCATCTCCCCATCATACGCAGGCAACTCCGCCAGGAAACTCCTCATCCCCGCCTTCCCTTCCGGCTGATCTAACAACCCCATGACCAGCGCCCCCGCCGACACCCGGAACGCCGCCTTCGACGCCGCATCCATCCTCCCATACTCCCCCTCCGCCAACACAAAAAGATCATCCAACTTGAAAAAACCACCATGCCGGAAAAGCGCGTCATACAACCTCCGGTCACTCTCCTTCAGCCGCCACGATGTCGCCTCCTCCAACCCCTCCACCAACCACGGCGGAACATTCAATGGCACATCCTTGACCACATTCTCCCTCACCCGCAACGCCCTCTCATACATCAAAGCCGTCAAAACCGCCCGCTTGAACGACTCCTTCCGCAATCCTCGGCTCAGATGATAAAAAATCTTCAGCTCATACTCTGTCTCATTGTCGAACAAATCGATCACCGTATCCCTCTTCGGAACAGGTTCACCCACCTCACCACGCAACTCCACCACCACCCGCACCTTCCATTCATCCTTCTCACCCGTTAACCGCAACAACTCCTCCTTCGCCTGCTCCGCCATGTTCGCAGCCAAACCCCGCGAAGCCATATCTCCACCCATCACCCGGAACTGCTTGCTATAACTGATCACCTCTCCGTCCTCTCGGAAAACCGGCCGCTCATCCACCACCGCCTCCACCTCTTCCACAAGCTCCGCCCTCGGTATCGGCTCCTCCCCCACCTCTTGCCCGACCGCCACAGAAACACAAAAAACCACTCCTAAAGCACGAACCAACACTCCTGTTAATCCGTTATTCATTAGGAGAATCATCTTCATATTCTTCTTCAAAACGATTCTACCACATTCTCTTCAGGCGCTTTCGGATCAAGATAAAGACTCCCCTTCTTGATCTCGAAACGCGACATCTTCTGAAAACCAAGCTCGATCTCCTTCTCAAACAACGCCCCGATCTTGCGAAACTCCGGCATCACCAAAATCAAAAATCCCTGAGGAACAGTCAACGAACCAAACCTCCCGCCCCTCCTCAAAAACGGCACACTCTCATGATAACTCCCCCCATGCATCGAAACATCCGTCTTGAGCCCCTTCTTGTCTTCCGACTGCTCCACCTGGATAAACATCGATATCGTCACCTCATAACCCATCACATCACGCACAATGATCAGTTCCGCCACCCCCTCCTCCAACCTAACCAGAACCTGCTTCAACTTCACCCACTCCGCAAACATACCACCCTGCTTCATCTCCAACTCCCTCGCCAACATCCGGTTAATCTCATTCTCCCGAATCACCACCGAATGCCCATCCTCCAAAGACTTTTTCAAAACTTCCGTCAAATCCCTCGCCGGACTCACCGCCAACGCCCCCGGCCCATCCTTGGAATACCCGTCTATATCGGAAAGATCCTGCGGCTTGGCTATATACCATATCGCCGTCACTAAACCGAAAATCACCAAAAAAACAAACAAACCCATCAGCTTGCCAAAGCAACCTCCACCCGATTTGATTTTCTCATCACTTGCCATCTCAACCATTCAGTATCACGTTAATCCCACTTTGGAAGCCTCTTCATCAGCAAACCCAAAACTTTTTTAGACCCCAAAAAACCAACCTCATTCCCATGCTTCGTTACTTCGCGATCATCCTACTGAACACCGCCGCTCTCGCCCAACCCATCCTCCCGGTCTTCGATATCCAAAACGAAGTCACCCTCATCGATAACGGAGCAGCCCAAAACTCCTTCCCTCTCAACACTTTCTTCAAAGCAGAACCCATCGATAACCAGGTCGTCCGCTTCGTCGCCGAATACAATGATGGTGACCCGAATGACGCGAATGACAACGTCACCAAAAATATCGACATGGCACTTTTCACTAACCGCACCCCGGTCACCCGTGAAAACTTCCTCCAATATGTGACCGATGGCGACTACCTCGGTTCATTCATACACCGCAGTGCCCCCAACTTCGTCATTCAAGGCGGCGGCTTCTTCTTTGATAACGCGAGTATCTTTGCTGTGGAATCGAACGGAACCATCGTCAACGAACCCGGCATCTCCAACACCCTCGGCACCGTCTCCATGGCCAAAACTAACCTCGGCCCGGATACCGCAACCAGCCAATGGTTCATCAGTACCAACGAAAACTCCTCAAACCTCGACTATCAAAACGGTGGCTTCACCGTATTCGCCCGCATCACCAAGGACACCCTTCCCAACAGCCTTCTCTTCAACAACACAACCGAATTTCCACGTTTCAACTTTGATGCCCCCTTCGACGAACTCCCCCTCCACAAAACATATTCCGGCACCCTTTTTCTGAATAAATTCATCACCTTCACCAGCGTCAGCCTCGTCCCCCTCCCCGCCAACCAAGCAGGCACCAGCACCACCTTCACCTACCAAATCATCACCCCACCCAACCCCGCCCTCGCCACCGCTTCCATCAACGGACAAAACCTCATCATCACACCCAACGGCACCACCACCGGCGAAACCTCCATCACCATCAAAGCCACCGACTCCGTAGGAAACGAAGTCATCGGCTCCATACCCATCTTCATCGCAGACACCTTCGACTCTTGGAAAAACAACAACTTCTCCGGCGACGACCTCCTCAACCCCCAAGTCAGCGGCCCCGACGCCGACCCCAACAACGACGGCATCTCCAACCTCCAAGCCTTCGCCCAAGGCCTCGAACCCGACGAAACCATCTACCCCACAACCGTCATCAACCCCACCGACATCCGCATCACCTACCTCGAGCAAACCGACATCATGTCCACCCGCATCACCATCCAACGCTCCACATCCCTCCTCACCAACGACCGGACCACCCTCACCGGCACCCTCATCTCCGCCATAGACACCGCCAAACCCAACCAACGCTCCGTAACCGTCTCCTTCCCCAAATCCGGCGACATCGCCTTCTACCGCCTCGCCTTCGAAATCATCCCCAATTAGAAAGGAGGGGCGAATTTCTTTCGCCCTCATGAAAACCAAGGTGGCGCGCCCCACGCCACCCAAAATCCTCACTTCATCCTCTTCAGCGTATACGCAACCCGAGTTTCTACCCGAAAAGGCCCGGTCCCAACCACATGCGAATCCCTGGTAACCCCGGCCACCTCCCATCTCTCCGCACCCAATGCATTGAGAGCACCGGCAATTCTACCGCTGATCGGATCATCTTTGTCCATCCCCAGCGCTTCACATAGCTCATTGATCGACGTGTAACTTTTCACTTCATCGGGCATGACCAAGTCCACCTCCGTGTTGATCGTCCAATCTCCAGTGCTCGCGTTGCTCTGTGAATCGTTGATGGTAAGCGTGCAATATTCCCACGCTACGTCAGATGCCTTTACTTGAACTTCAGTTTTCTGATTGCATCCGGTCAGCATCAAAAAACAAACAAAGATCACCATCGTAATCTCGCTAGCAAACACATGCCTGACAAACCGACACATAACTTCATAGGAACTCTTCATCATAAATCTTCAGCTTCTTCAAGTCAGCACATATCAGATAAGCTCAAAATATCAATGGAATGTTGAAAACAAATCAGCCACAAAAATAAGGAGGGGCGTATTTCTTTCGCCCATTCCAAACACATGCCTCATCTCAAAAAAACTTGGCGTGCTTGGCAGTGAATAAAACTACTTCTCCTCCAACCCACCCTCTCCCTTCTCTTCCATAATCCTCCCAACACGCTTCTTCTCAAACGAAGTCGTATCAGACAAACTCCACGGATTTTTAATATCTCCGTGCTCACGATTAAAAAGAACAAGACCAGACCGTAACGCCTCCTCAAAGTCCCTACCATCCACGACAAGTCCTTTCGATCCATCCAGATCCATCTTCTTAAGAACAACTTCCGAATCAAAAACTGATTCCAGCACAATACGCCCGCCCTCATCGATAAAAAATTCGCCACGCTTCGGATAATGATCGGGCAATCCAGACATCACATCACTCGCCTTCCAATACAAGTATTCACGCGTATCCCAATCAAATGCAATCGCATGACCTGTGTGTGCGATGGGTTGTTGCGCACAACTCCATATCTCAAAACGACTTGCTTCACTTTCCACAACCTCCGTCCCAAAAGATTCCCGTGAAGAATCACATGCCACCGCCACAAGTGTCACAATCATCAGACATAAATTCGACGCGATTCTCATTTTCCTCGTCATGATCTAAACAACGTTTCAACAAGAGACGCAACTTCAGGCTTATCTACCTCCCAAAAAAATGAGCCATATCGCCAGCAATACCATCACCCCGCATAAACTGAAAAGCACTAACCCAACAACCTTGTCTCTTCTCAACATCGGCGAAGCCGAAAGCACAAAAGTTTTCCCGCAATGCTGACACTGAAATTCCCTAGTCCTCCTCGAAGGAAAAAACACAGCCCAGAACCCGATAGCCAATCCACTTACCCAATCAACCCGCTCCACATCTACAACGATCTTCTTAGTCCATCTGCCACACTTGGCGCATTCAATTCTCGGCAGCTCGCGATCATTAACTGGAGTCATCATAGGTAGAAAATTATCATGATTTAACTTTGTGTTCTTTGCGATCTTTTGCGGCCATCCATTCCGCTTTCAGGATAAATCTCTGCAACCCGAAATATCCCATCCTACTCCTCCTCCAACCCAACATCCTCCTTCTCTTTCTCAGAATAAAGCGCCGACCTCGAATCATATCGCTGGATCCAATCCATCATCTCAAACGCTTTCGTCTTCTC
>JBGSRM010000029.1:0-39162 GCA_041737575.1 Akkermansiaceae bacterium | reverse complement strand
CATGGACCGCCGCCATCGCCACGGCCGGCAACCGCACCACCGCCCTCGGCGGCAGCGTGAGTTGGGGGCAGATCCTCATGAACGCCACCGACCCCGGCGGCGACATCACCATTGGCAACACCGCTGGCGCTGTCCTCACCCTCAATGGCATCGACGGCACAGGCATCGACCTGTCCGCAGCCGTCCGCAGCCTTATCATCAACAATCCGCTCACCCTCGGCTCCAGCCAGATCTGGAATGTCAACACGTCGCGCACTATCACCGTCGGCAATTACGTCATCAGCGATGGCGGGAGTGGCTATGGGATCACCAAGGCGGGCGCGGGAACCCTTACGCTGCAAGGTTCCAATACCTTCAGTGGCCCGATCGGTGTCACCGGCGGTGTCTTAGGCATCAACGCCATCGCCAACGGCGGCAGTCCCAGTCCCCTGGGCCAATCGTCCAATGCCGCATCGAATCTTCTGTTAGGCAACGGCACAACCCTCACCTACACCGGCGGCGCTGCCAGCAGCGACCGCTCGTTCACCATCAACGGCACCGCAGCCGCCCACAGTGCGACCATCAATGCCAGTGGCTCCGGCGCGCTCAATCTCACGTCCACTTCCAACATCGGTTACGGAACCGCGGATCAAACCCGCACGCTCACCCTCAGTGGCGCGAACAACCTGGCCAACACCCACGTCCTCGCCGCCCAAATCACCAACAATGGCAGCGGCGCAGTGACCCTTTCCAAAACCGGCACAGGAAGTGTCTGGCATGTCACCAACCCGAACAACAGCTTCACCGGCGGCGTCACTTTCAACCGGGGCTTCCTCGTGTTTTCGAGCGGCGCGTTGGGAACCACCGGCACCATCGCCATTGGCGCAAACTCCGCGCCACCCTTCGGCCTGAGGTGGGCGCCCGGCAACACGGACGACATTTCCAGCCGGTTCAACTCCACGGGAAGCACCGGCCAATGCACGCTGGATACCGGAGCCAACGACGTTGTCTTCGCCAACGAAATCGCGATGCGCAACGGTTCCTCGCTGATCAAGGAGGGTTC
Source organism: Akkermansiaceae bacterium (assembly GCA_041737575.1). Lineage (GTDB taxonomy): Bacteria > Verrucomicrobiota > Verrucomicrobiia > Verrucomicrobiales > Akkermansiaceae > Luteolibacter. The sequence goes on along the minus strand of JBGSRM010000029.1, from coordinate 38,120 downwards.
GGGTTCCTTGACTTTGAACACGGCGAGTGGCTGGGGAACAGACGCTAATTCCGCCACCCTCGTAAACGCGGGCACGCTGGTGGCCAAGGTCATGGCCAACGGCGGGACCAAGAGTTCCATCGGCAACATTCCCAACACCGCGCTCAATTTCGGCCTGCGCGGCGGCGCGCTGAAATACATCGGCTCGGGGGCCGCGACCGACCGCAATTTCCACATGTCCGGCAACAACTCGATTGATGCATCCGGAACCGGAGCGCTGGTTTTGTCCCAGACCGCCGTCATATCGCCTACACCAGCAGCGCGGAATTTCAACCTCACCTTGAACAGCAAAACGACCGGCAACGCGCCCTCCTCCTCGGCGGATCTTGTTCCCGGAATGGCGGTCAGCGGAACGGGCATACCGGTTGGGACGAAAATCGTCTCCATCGGCACCAACGGAGCGTTGACCTTTGATCAAAATGCCACGGCCACTGGCACCGGGGTCACCCTGACCTTCGGCAGCTACCCGACGGGCACGCTCACGCTGACCGGCACCAACACCGATGCGAACGAGATCAAGGGCATCCTCAGGGATTCCGTATCGAATATCGATGCCACGACCACCACCCTTGCCATCACCAAAACCGGCCCCGGCAAATGGATCCTCTCCGGTGCCAACAGCTACACCGGAGCCACCCTCGTCAGCGAGGGCACCCTCGCCCTCGTCGGCGGCACCCTGGCCTCACCGATCACCGTGGAATCCGCCGCGTCCCTCGGCTTCACCCTCGGCTCGCCGCCGAGCTCCAGTTCCAGCGTCAACCTCACCGTAGGCACCGTGGCCCTTACCGGCACGCCCGATCCGGAAACCGAACACCTCCTCATGACCGCCACCGGCGGCATCACCGGCACACCCGTGCTCGACGAGTCCATCCCCGGCTACCAACTCGAATTGAGAAATGCCGCTACCGAACTCTGGCTCACCCCTGCGGACCCCAACACGCCCCCGACCTGGACATCCAACCCGGTCAATGAAATCGATACCACCGTGGGCGCAGCCTACTCCGGTTCACTCGCCGACAATGCCGACGATGTGGATACCGGCGACACGTTGGAGTTCGCCAAGGTCAGCGGCCCGGCTTGGCTCAGTGTGGCCATTGACGGCACGCTCTCGGGCAACCCGGCAGGTGGCGATGTGGGTCCCAACACCTTTGCAGTCAGCGTGACCGACGGCATTGCCCCGCCCGTCGAAGCCACCTTGAACATCACCGTGCTAGCTGCCCCCGCGCCCTTTGATACATGGGCGACTTCCGGCAGCAACGGAGCTGTCACGTTCAACGGCGACACCAATGGCGACGGAGTCACCGACGGCCTCGCCTTCCTCCTCGGCGCCGCCGATCCGGATGCCAACGCCCTCGCCCTTCTCCCCAAATCCGAGAAAACCAACGGCGGCCTGAAACTCACCTTCCGCATCCGCAACGCCGCCACCCGGGGCACCGCCACCGCCACCGTCCAATGGAGCAACGACCTCGGCGTCGCCGACTTATGGGCCTCCAACTCCGCCGCCGTGCCCGACACCACCCAAACCGTCAACGGCTTAGTATTTGAAATTTCACCTGACGGCACCTTTAACAATATCATCGTGACTATCCCCTCCACCGCAGCCAGCGACGGCAAGCTCTTCGGTCGCATCTCTGGCAACCAAGACTGATTAGTATTGAGAAAACAAGACCGTCAATCCAGAACACAAAATCATGAGTCACAAAAAAAGACACCTTGGCATACTATGGATAGGGCTGCTGTTCAGCGCCTCGCTGTCCGCCGCACCGAAAGCCATGCTCAATCCGGACTTCACCAAGGGCGAGCCGGTTCCTGAGGGCGCGAGCAAGGACTGGAATCTCGGTGCGACAGGTGCCCGGGGCTGGATGCACAGCCACGGGGGCGGAACCTCCGAAGCTCGTCAGGTGCTCATCACCAAGGTGGCGGCGGGTTCCCCGGCCGATGGCGTGCTGATGGCAGGAGACGTGGTTCTCGGCGTTGCGGGCAAACCGTTTTCCTACGATCCGCGCCAGGAGTGGGGCATGGCCCTGACCGCCGCCGAGGGAGCCGATGGCAAATTCGCCCTCACCCGCTGGCGCGCCGGCAAGATAGATGAGGTCACCCTGGATCTGCCTGTGCTCGGAAACTACAGCAAGACCGCCCCTTATGATTGTGAGAAATCCAAACGCATTCTCAGGGAATCCAGCGAGGCTCTCGCCAAACGGATGCAGCAACCGGATTACAAGGAGAACGCGATTTCCCGCTCGCTCAACGCCCTCGGTCTGCTGGCCGGCGGCGATCCGAAATACCTTCCCCTCATCAAAAGGGAAGCCGAGTGGGCGGCAGCCTATGCGGAAGGCGGATACCAAGCGTGGTGGTATGGCTATGTCACTGTGTTTCTCGCGGAATATGTCTTGGCAACAGGTGACGAGTCAGTTCTCCCCGGTCTGCGCCGGATCGCGCTGGAGTCCGCCAAGGGGCAGAGTGCGGTCGGCTCATGGGGCCACCGCTTCGCCATGCCCGACGGTCGGCTTTTCGGCTATGGCATGATGAACTCGCCCGGCGTTCCACTCACCCTCGGATTGGTGCTGGCCCGCGAGGCAGGTGTCAACGACCCCGAAGTGGCCATGGCGATCCAGCGCAGCGGCAACTTGCTTCGTTTCTACGTTGGCAAGGGCTCCGTTCCCTACGGGGATCACGACCCGTTCATGCAGAGCCATGAGGACAACGGAAAAAACGGCATGGCGGCGGTGTTGTTCGACCAACTTGGGGAGAAGGAAGGAACGGAGTTTTTTGCGAAAATGAGCGCCGCCTCCCACGGCAACGAGCGCGACATGGGGCATACCGGAAACTTTTTCAACATGACCTGGGCCATGCCCGGCGTGGCGCGTGGCGGCCCCCACGCGACGGGGGCGTGGATGGAGGAGTTCGGCTCATGGTATTTCGATCTCGCCCGCAGTTGGGACGGAAGCTTCCCCCACCAGGGGCCGGCGCAAGCACGCGACGACTCGTACGGCAAGTGGGACGCGACCGGCGCTTACCTCATAGCCTATGCGATGCCTCTCAAGGCAGTCCGGCTCACCGGCAGCAAGCCGTCCTCCTTCCCGGCTCTGGAGGCCGAGGCCGCCCGGCAGGTGGTGCGCTTGGGCCGTGGCTTCAAGGGTTACGGCACATTCACCGCCTATGAAGATCTCCCACCCGACATCCTGATCGAAATGCTGGGCAATTGGTCGCCGATTGTCCGCTCACGCGCCAGTGGCACCATCGCGCGGCGGGGCGATATGAAGATCGAACCTTTGATCGGATTGCTCGACGACCCTTCGCTAGAGGTGCGCCTCGGGGCCTGTGAGGTGCTTGCCGCCTACAGGGATCGCGCCGCGCCCGCTGTACCTAAGCTGCAGGAAGCCCTGCGAGCGGACGACCTGTGGCTGCGGGTGAAGGCGGCGGAAGCCCTGAACGCGATTGGACCACCAGCGATGGTGGCCGTGCCTGAAATGCTCCAGATGGCAGCAAAAGGGCCATCAGCTAAGGATCCGCGCGGCATGGAGCAACGCTATCTCGTCAAGGCCCTCTTCAACCAGCGTGGCGGCCTGCTCGGTAGGTCGCTGGAGGGAGTGGATCGGCAACTCCTATACGAGGCCGTTCGCTCCGGACTACAAAACGAGGACGGGCACGCGAGGGGCGCTTTTTCCTCCCTTTATGCCAACCTTTCCTTCGATGAACTCCGCCCAATCATGCCGGTCATCCATCGCGCGATCCTCGAAAAATCCCCCAGCGGCGAGATGTTCGACGGCCAGATCCAGATGGCGGGACTCGACCTGTTCAGCAAACACCACGTCAGCGAAGGGATCGATTTGATTGCCGACTATGTCCGCCTGCAGAAAGCCCATGGCAGCCAGAACACCGTTTTGACAGTGCTGGGAATGCTCAAGCGCTACGGCGCCCACGCGCAGCGCGCCATTCCCCGGCTGGAGAAAGCGATCCATTATTTCGAAAACGAGGAACCGGATTTCCCGAAAGCCTTGAGCTTGCAGAAGGCGGAGGCCGTTCGCGAAGCGATCCGTGAAATCCAAGCGATGACCGAAAAACCTGAGCTGGTGAATTTGCCGCCCGCCTCCTAGCATTTCATCTAACAGATCAAACCACCAGCATGAACACCAACAAACACACCATCCCCCGCCTCGCCCTGCTCGGCATCGCTTTGTCCGCCAACATCGCTTTCTCGCAGGAACCAGTGAAATGGGATAACGACCCAAAAGGCGTCCAAGTCTTCATCCTCGCCGGACAATCCAACATGGTCGGCCACGGCAAATCTGAGGAAGGCCACAAAGATGAAAAAGGCACCATCGGCAGCCTACGCTATCAGGTCGAAAACGATCCCCAAAATTACGGCCATCTTGTCGACAAAGACGGCAAGTGGATCGTCCGCGACGACGTAAAAGTCTGGTGGCGCGATAACGACATCACTGCCCCTCGCGGCGTACACAAAGGCGATCTGAAAATTGGCTACTCACAAGGCCGCAACCCCGGCTGGTTCGGCCCGGAATTCGGCTTCGGCTGGGTCATGGCCGAGCACTTCAAAGACCAACCCGTCCTCATCATCAAAATCGCATGGGGCGGCAAAAGCCTCCACAAGGATTTCCGCCCACCCGGCGCCGTAGCATCCCGTGGCGGCGAAGTCGGCCCTTACTACAAAGCCATCTTTGAATATACCCAAGACGTCCTCACCAACCTCGATACCGAGTTCCCGGAATTCAAAGGCAAAGGCTACCGCATCGCAGGCATCGGCTGGCACCAAGGATGGAACGACCGCGTGGACGCCACCGCCTCTGCCGAATACGAAAAAAACCTCGCCGATTTCATCCGCGACCTCCGCAAGGAATTCGGAAATCCCAAACTCCCCTTCTCCATCACCACCACAAGCATGGCTCCGCCACCAGAGGTCACAGCCGTCGAACTCGCACAACTCGCCGTCGCCGACTCGAAAAAATATCCCGAATTCAAGGGCAACGTCAAAACCACCGACACTCGCCCCTTCTGGCGCGACGCCTCCGTCTCCCCCAGCGGCCTCGGCTACCACTGGAACCACAACGGCGAAAGCACATTCCTCAACGGCACCGCCATGGGAAAACAAATGGTAGAAATGCTAACCAAACCGTAGAAATCATCAATTCCCCAACCAACCTTTCTCAGCAGCCGCTATCTTCTCCTCACTCAGCCCAAAAGCTCTCAAAACACCCTTCGCCATCATGATATTGCCCAGCGGATTCATGTGGCACCCATCCGTCGTTAGCTTGTTTTTGACATTCCGCTCATAACCCGGCTCACCAAACATCTTCGCCTTCCCGGCCTCATCCGGAATCCCTTTCAACGCGGCCTGCATCTCCTCATTCAGATCCGCCAAAGGCAACTTCTTCTCCTTCACCAGCTCCCTCAGAAAATCATTATACGGTGCCAACTTCTTGTTCGTATCCTTCTCCGGATCCTCCCCGATCATCGTCGAAGTCAAAATCATCACCTTGATTCCTTTCGCTTCCGCCTGCTCCACAATCGCCCGGACATTCTTCTTATAATCCTCCAACGGAACCCCCGTGAATGTCCGGTTCCCCAGCTTCAACGTGAAATGCCAAACATCATTCACCCCACAACTCAACAACATCCAATCCGGCTCCTTGCTCAAAACATCCTTCTCCAGCCTCGCCAACATGTCACTCGACTTATGCCCCGAAATCCCCGCGGGAACATGCGTCACCTTCAACCCCTCCCGATTCAAAGCATCCATCACCAAAGTCACATACCCACCCTTCTTGTTCCCACCCTCCGTAATCGAATCCCCCAAAAACGCAATCTTCTCACCCTCCTTCACCTTCAACACCTCTTCCCCCATTGCACCCCCACAAAACACAACCCCCAACAACATCCCGATAAAATTACCTATCACTCTCATAAGCTCCACTTCTACAAACCCTCACCAATCAATTGAAGAAAAATTTCTAAATGAATTTGTCCCCTCCTCCAATTCCATCAACCCCCGCTTTGTTTGTGGCAACAGCGAAGTGGAAGCTCGATTCGGTTCGTGCCTCGCTATAAGTTTGATTCGGTTATAAATTCTCACCACTTGCCGGGCTTGGGCACCGAATCCTGAAGCAAAGATTTGTCTGCCTCCTGAGCGGCAGGTGAAATTACAGCAAGCCTTGTGGCTGCTTGTTCGCGAAGTGTTCCTTCAGGCAAAGTCCGCCAAACGCGCATCACAGCATCGAAATCTTTCTCCGCAGCGAAGTCAATGAGGATTAGACTCCAGTCCATCCGCTCTTCCCCTTTCAGATGTGACATAGTCCACGACAGCGCTGCAGCCACATCGCGTTCTGCCCATGATACACCGTATCGGTCTATAAAATAAGAGGCTTGCCCGGGATCGTTGGAGGCTTCCGCACGTTGTTTGATGATTTCCTCCAAGCCCTCCAATTGGATTTCGTCAAATTCACTCAAGCGCAATCCGGCATCCACCAACTCGCCCCGCTCATCGGTTGAAAGTTGCTCCCATAAATCAGTGCCAATAGCCGCCCTGGCGTAGTAGCTGCTCTTGTCACCACCGCAACCTATCCCGCTATACATCAGGGTGCGGATGTTTTCAGCCATGAGCATCGACCGAAGCCTGCCATTCGGAAGGGCGAGTATGAGTTCCGTGCGTGCCTTTCCAGACTCAAACTCCTGAAGTTCTAGACTCTCCAAGACTTCCAGCGAATCAATATTCTGAAGCAGCAGATCGCGCGCTTTCACGGGGTCCTTCTGACACAAAACGTCCAAAGTGGAAATCAGCGCTTGGGCGCGGGATTCGGCGTGAGAAATTCGCGTATAGGCCACAAGCGCTGCACCCACGTCCTGCTTGGCCCACTGGAAGAAAAGCCACGCGACAAGGGAATTTCTCAGGTCATTGGGAACTAGCTCTTGGCGAAGGAACCACTCGAACATTTCCGCCGGATTTTCTACCGCCCAAAGCCTAGAGTAGTTCGATGCTTCCAATTCACCACCTCCATATGCTGGTTCGCGCCAGGCGATCAGTAGGCGGCTTTCCATACCTTCGGCATCATGGATTTCGCCGTCAGATGGAGTAATCTGCAAAACTCGGCGCTCCATTTCAGCAAGGGTCGATTCAATATCGGTCTGAGCGGATTTCGAATTCTCAAAGACTCCCGCACGATTGTGAAGGCCGGAGGGTATGCGTCGATCCTCGTGGGCAGTGGGATCATGCTGCGACACGAATCCGGCCAGCATCATGGCTGAGAAGAACGCGAACAGCGGAGATGCTAGAAAAAGTGCGACTTTCATGGTGTCATGATTATTCTATTCCTACGGCTTTCATCGCCGCTTTTCGTTCCATGTTGAACTCCGCTGGGGCACCTTCCCCATGGATGGAACCGATGGCATCGAATGCTTCGGCGCGGTCTTCGGGATCCATAATGAACGAGGCCCAGCGCCAGGCATTTCTCGGGTTGTTTTCGGCCAGCACTCTCGAGACAGAAAACGCAACGGCCTGGCGAAACGAGCCATTGGCAAGACTCTCAGCCCAAGCCAGAGCCGCGGATGAGTCGAAAGACGCCCAACCCTCGAAAAGACCACGCGCAGCGAGCCCAAAAGCTTCATTCTGAGGTAGGCGAGAAAACCATTGAGAGGCTGCATCGGGATCGTTTTCAACCCACGCTTCCATGAAGTGAGGTAGAGCCTCAGAAGTCGTGCTTGCAGGCAGCTTGAAAATGGCATCCGCATAGTCAGCACCATGTTTACCGAGTGATTCGCCGAGATACCTGTCCCATTGCGCTGAGGTGAGTAAATCCAACAACGCAAGGCAACGTCCGGTATCTTCCGGGGGGAGTTGTTTCACTATTTCCGCAGCGAAAGCGGCGCGTGCGACCTCGGGAAGTGTATCAAGCACGGCTTCTATCTTCTCGGAATCGATGGCGGCTGAGCGCTCGGCGAGGCTCTTGAAGGTTTCGTCGTCCCGTCCTCCATTCAAATCTGCGGCCCAGAGCTTGGCGGTGCTGAGACAGGATTCGAGGGAGTAACAGTAACAGATGCTACGTATCAGGTCAGCTTCAAACTCGCGCTGCACTGAACCCTCACCGCTCGTTTCGGTTCTAATTAAGCGCAGTGCGGCGATCATTTCAGGGTTCAATCGGGCAACCACGAGCGCGGCTTGATGTCGCAATTTGAAATCCTTGTCAGTCACAGCTTTCACAAAACCTCCGGGGTCATTCACCAGCCATCGTGCTAGTAACATGCGCAGCGTGCGTTCCTGTTGGCTTTCGATGCCATCGCTCACATCGGCAAACAAGGTCTTCCACTCCTCAAACAAGCGAGGGAAATCAACTGCGGTGGCGCCTTTCACTCGCATAATCCATTGACCCTGCGGCGAATCAGCTGCAAAGACGGTTTCTCCCCGATAGGAGATAGGGTCTCTGGTTTCCTCACCGGGCGGAATTTTCTTATCAATCTGGCTACGTCCGTAAAACCAACCGCCCACAGTCGATGCGATCGTCAATGCCAGCCAGCAGGCGAAAATCCCATGACGCCCTATCGATGCAGGCACAATGTGGGCAAAATTGTTGAATAAAGATTTCAAACTCATCAGTTGTGTTAATTTGGGGGAAAGAATTTACAAGCTATGAATTTTGGTTGGTAGAAGATGGGGTGCTTCTGATTAAAAGAAACACCTATAACTCCCGGAATAAGCAGAAAAACCGCGAATTCCAGCCTCAAAAACGCCTCTCCATCATCGCCTCCCGTATCTCCGTCAACAACTCCGCATCCTCATCCTCCCCTGCGCGACGGAAAGCATTCACCAGATTGTTCATCACCCGCATCAAGATCATTCCCAAATCCGCCTTGCTCCTCAGCTTCATCCGCTGCTCCGAATTCATACTGTGTTCCGGCCCGGCCAAAACCTCCTCGTCATAAACACGTCCCTCATCAAAACAATCGACCACAAACGGCCTCCCATCCTCATAGATCCGACACAAAAAATGCCCCGGATAACAGATCCCCTCCACCACCAACCCCAATCGCCTGGCCACCAACATGAAAATGATTCCTAACCCGATCGGATTCGACACCCCCTCCGCGATACTCCACGCCAAATCCCCGTTCCGCGTGTCATGATACCCCTCCCGATTTCCCTTCATCCTACCCTCCTCAAACAAATACCTCCTCAAATCCTCCTCGTTATACGCGTCCGGAAACATCTCCGAAAATTCATCCGCCAATAAATCCAAAGCATCTGAAAGCGGCTGCCTCAGCGTCACACCATCATGCAAAAAATCAGATAACATCCGCATCTGACTTTCGAACATCTCCCAATCCTCCTCCAACGCACCCACCCCATAAACCGGCATCTGCCACTCCTCCTTCAATACCTTTCTCCTCCCCACTTTCAACAAACACAACAACACCCTCATCTCCCTCTCGCTCAACGGCCTCTCCAAACACGGCAACAACTCACTCACATCCCCGCCCAACTCCCCAATTCTCTCCTCCACCCCCGCCCGCACCTCCGGCGTCTCATCATCCAACAACCTAAGCAAAGCATCCAATTCCCCAACTCCCGCAATCATTCCTTTCATCTCCCACAAAATAAACACACATCCCTACTCCCCACAACACCATCCTCTATACTCACAAAAAAATGGTGCGCGATACTGGGTTCGAACCAGTGACCCCCTCCGTGTCAGGGAGGTGCTCTACCACTGAGCTAACCGCGCTTCCTCGATGCCCCTCTCGGGGCGGCGAAACTAGTAACAAACACCCCGCCAACGCAACCCCTTTTTTCTCCCATACCCTAAAATCTCGGTCCATCCCGGATTTTCATCCATGAGAACTTCCATTCCTCAATCCCAATCATTTCACTTCGATCCGATATTCCCGCGGTCAAAAAAAATATTGACATCGTGTGATTTTCACACAAAGTAAAACCATGCCCTTCACCTACGAATACCCCCGCCCCGCCCTCGCCGTGGATTGCGTGGTCTTCGGCTTCGATGGCAACGGCCTCCAAATTCTCCTCATCCGTCGCGGCATAAACCCCTTCACCGGCTCATGGGCACTCCCCGGCGGATTCGTACACATGGAGGAAACACTCGACCAAGCCGCCCGCCGCGAACTCGAAGAGGAAACCCACCTCCACGACGTTTTCCTCGAACAACTCTACACCTACGGAAACCCCGACCGCGACCCACGCGGACGCGTCGTCAGCGTCGCCTATTACGCCCTCGTCCGCCCGGACCAACACCCCGCCAAAGGCGATTCCGATGCTGCCGAAGCCGCATGGCATCCCATCGAGAAACTCCCACCACTCGCCTTCGACCACGCACAAATTCTCAGCACCGCGCTCGACCGACTGCGCGGAAAAATCCGCTACCAACCGATCGGCTTCGAGCTCCTGCCCAAACGTTTCACCCTCGGCCAACTCCAAGCCCTTTACGAAGCCATCCTCGGCCGCACCATCGACAAACGGAACTTCCGCAAAAAACTCCTCGCCTTCGATTTCCTCGTTCCAACGAACGAATTTACCGCCGGTGCCGCCCACCGCCCCGCCCGCCTCCACCGCTTCGACCGCCGCAAATACCAAACCATCGCCCGCAAAGGCTTTCACTTCGAACTCTAACAAAAAATGAACTCACCCCTACAAACCGATCTCTATCAGCTCACCATGGCCGCCGCCTACTTTCAGGCCAGCAAGGCCGATCAGGAAAGCGTCTTCCACCTCTTCTTCCGCCGCCTCCCCTTCAAGGGCGGCTACGCCATCGCCGCCGGTCTCGGCCCCGCGCTCGAATGGCTACAAGACTTCAAATTCAGCACCGAGGAAATCGACTACCTCGCTACCCTCCGCACCAAAAACGACCACCCGATGTTTCAGGAAAACTTCCTCGCCCATCTGGCCAATCTCCGCCTCACCCTCGACATCGACGCCATCCCCGAAGGCACGCCCGTCTTCGCCCACCAACCCCTCCTCCGCGTCCAAGGCCCCATCCTCCACGCCCAGCTAATCGAAACCGCCCTTCTCAACATCATCAACTTCCAAACCCTCATTGCCACCAAGGCCGCCCGCGTTTGCCAAGCCGCTGCAGGCTCGTCCGTGCTCGAATTCGGCTACCGCCGCGCCCAAGGCTCCGATGGCGGACTATCCGCCAGCCGCGCCGCATGGATCGGCGGCTGCGATGCAACCTCCAATGTCCTCGCCGGAAAAATCCACGGCATCCCTGTGCGCGGCACCCACGCCCACTCATGGGTCATGTCCTTCGATGACGAGCAGGAAGCCTTCGACCGCTACGCCGATGCCATGCCTGACAACTCCACCCTCCTCGTCGATACCTACGACACTCTGACAGGAGTCCAAAAAGCCATCCAAACCGCCCGCCGCCTCCGCGATCGCGGCCAACACCTCAGCGGCATCCGCCTCGACTCCGGCGACCTCGCCTACCTCAGCATCGAAGCCAGAAAACTGTTAGACGCCGCCGGATTCCCCGAAGTCGCCATCGTCGCCAGCAACGACCTCGACGAACACCTCATTGAAAGCCTCCGCCACCAAGGTGCCAAAATCGACGTCTGGGGCGTTGGCACCAACCTCGTCACCGCCGCCGATCAACCCGCCCTCGGCGGCGTCTATAAGCTCGCCGCCCTCCGCCAACCCGACGGCACATGGAAACCTCGCGTCAAACTCAGCGAACAACGCGCCAAAAGCTCCATCCCCGGCCGTCTCCAGGTACGCCGCTACCTCCACGACGGCCAGTTAATCGCCGACGCCATCCACGACATCGACCACCCCTTCCCCGAGGAAAACATCACCATCGTAGATCCAAACGAACCCCTCCACCAAAAATCCATCCCCGCCGACGCCCAGTCCATCGACCTCCTCCAACCCGTCATGAAAAACGGCACACTCCTCCACGAAATCGAACCCCCACAAACCGCCCGCAACCGCTGCCTAGAAAATCTAACAAAACTCGACCCCACTATCCTCCGCCTAGCCAACCCCCACCGATACCCCGCCGGATTGGAGCTTGCCCTTCACGAACGCCGCGAGGAAATGATCAAAACACACTCCTAATCCCATGCCTCACATCAAAACAACCGTCGTCGCATTGAACCAAACGCCCCTCGATTGGGAGGGCAATCTCACACGCATCCGCGCCGCTCTCACCCGCGCCCGCGAAGATGGCGCATCGCTCGTCTGCCTTCCAGAGTTGTGCATCACCGGTTACGGCTGCGAGGATGCCTTCTTCTCTCCGCACACCTGCGACCGCGCATGGCAGACTCTAACAGATCTCTTGCCCGACACCCGAGGCATGGTCGTCGCCATCGGCCTGCCTGTATGCCATCAACACGCGCTCTACAACACCGTTGCTGTCGTCGTGGACGGGAAAATCGCTGGCCTCGTCGCCAAACAAAACCTCGCTGGCGATGGCATCCACTATGAACCCCGTTGGTTCAAGCCCTGGCCCGTCGGCATCGCCGATCTCCATCATTTCGCCAACGACACCACCCCCATCGGCGATCTCGTCTTCGACATTGGCGGCATCCGCATCGGCTTTGAAATCTGCGAAGATGCCTGGGTAGCCGACCGCCCCGGCGCACGACTCGCCGCCCGCGCCGTCGATCTCATCCTCAATCCCAGCGCCAGTCACTTCGCCTTCGGCAAAGCAAAAATCCGCCGGCGCTTTGTCGCCGAAGGATCACGCTCCTTTGGCGTCGCCTACCTCTACGCCAATCTCCTCGGCAACGAATCCGGACGCATCATCTTCGACGGCCAACTTCTCATCGCCCAACGCGGGGAAATCCTCGCCGAAAGCCCGCGCTTCTCGTTCCAAGACACCCAAGTCCTCACCGCCACCATCGACCCGCACGGCGGACGCGTCGCCAAAGCAAAAATCACCAGCCACCGCCCCGCACTGCCCGCCTCCGGGGATGCCGGAGTTGTGAGAGAAAACTTCGCATGGCCCGCTCAAACCGCCGACTTCTCCACCACCAAACTCCCCGCGAACGATCTAACAAAAGAAGACGAGTTTACCCACGCCGTTGCCCTCGGCCTCTTCGACTACCTGCGCAAAAGCCGTTCCAGCGGGTTCATCGTCTCCCTTAGTGGCGGAGCCGACTCCGCCGCCGTCGCCTGCCTCGTCCGCCTCATGGCTGATCTCGCCATTGCCGAACTCGGCCCCGACACCGCAGGAAAACTTCCCTCCACCGACATCAAACAACTTCTCCTCACCGCTTACCAAGCCACCGAAAACAGCGGCGAAACCACCCGCCACGCCGCGCAAACCCTCGCCCAAGCCCTCGGCGCCACCCACCACGAACTCGATCTAACAGAAATCCACCACGCGTACCTCACCCTCATCGCCACCGCCCAAGGCGCACCCCTCACCTGGGAAAAACACGACATCGCCCTGCAAAACATCCAAGCCCGCGTCCGCGCCCCCGGCATCTGGATGTTTGCCAACCTGCGCAATGCCCTTCTCCTCACCACCAGCAACCGCAGCGAAGCCGCCGTCGGCTACGCCACCATGGACGGCGACACCGCAGGCGGCCTCGCCCCCGTCTCCGGCATCGACAAAAACTTCCTTCGCCACTGGCTGCGCTGGCTCGAAACCACCGGCCCAGAAATCAACGGCACCCGCCAACACATCCCCGCACTCGCCGTCATCAACAAACAATCCCCCACCGCCGAACTCCGCCCACAGGACGCAAATCAAACCGACGAAGACGACCTCATGCCCTACCACGTCCTCGATTTCATCGAACGCATGGCCATCCGCGACCACCACGCCCCGCAAGCCGTCCTCGAATTGTTAGAAAGTCGTTTTCCCGAAACCTCCGCAACCGACCGCCTCCGCTGGACTCGCCGCTTCTTCACCCTCTGGAGCCGCAACCAATGGAAACGCGAACGCTACGCCCCTGGCTTCCACCTCGACGACGAAAACCTCGACCCCAAAACCTGGTGCCGCTGGCCCATCCTCAGCGGCGGATTTAAACAAGAACTCAACGATCTCACTTTATGAACGCCCTCATCCTAGTTGACATCCAAAACGACTTTCTCCCCGGCGGTGCGCTTGCCGTGCCGGGTGGTGATGAAGTCATCCCCGCCGCTAATCTTCTGATGCGCGAGTTCGATCTCATCGTCGCCACCCAAGACTGGCATCCGCCCGACCACGGCAGCTTCGCGAGCAACCACCCCGTTCGCGCCGTCTTTGAAACCATAGCCCTCCACGGCCTGCCGCAAACCCTTTGGCCCGTCCATTGCGTTCAGGAAACCCAGGGCGCGGAATTCGCGGCAACACTCGACACGAATCGCATCGATAAAGTTTTCCAAAAAGGCACCCGCCCCGAGATCGACAGCTACAGCGGCTTTCACGACAACGGTCGCCGCCACAGTACAGGCATGGCCGATTGGCTTCGCGAGCGCGGAGTGACCCACGTCACCGTCTGCGGTCTCGCCACCGACTACTGCGTCAAATTCACCGCCCTCGATGCCCTCGACGAAGGCTTTCATGTCACCCTTGCCGCTCACGCCTGCCGCGGCGTCAATCTCAACCCTGGCGATGTCGATCAAGCCATCGCGGAGATGAAACAACGCGGTATCACCATCGCATGAAAAACGGTCCGCAAAAAACCACATGCACATCTTGAATCTCATGAGTATTGATTGAAATTCTCTAAAATCCGTGTATTCCCAAAAGCACACTCTCTACCACCATGAAATATCTGACTTTCCTCTGCCTCTCCATCCTCGCTTTCTCACAGCTATCCATGGCCGTATCCATCGACGAAGAAAAACTGGGCGCGAGCCTCGGTGGTTGGGACAAAAAAGGCGGAAAATCCGCCGAATATGAACTTTCCGGAGCTAAATATCGCACCTACAAACCCGAAATCACCCCCACACCCGATGGCGGAATTTATGTATCCATCCGCATCGACCACATGCGCGGGCTTTTCTCTTCGGACGACCACGCAGTCCTCGAAATCACACTCGACAGCGAAGGCAACATGGTTTCAGCCCAGTCCAGCATCGCTATCCAAGGTCGCTCGGTCTCCAGCGACTTGATCCGCGGCGGTGCCAAGGGAGGCGCAAAAGCCGTCGGTGTCGATCGCGCCGTGGAAATCGGAACCACCATGATCGCCGACATCTCCGCCAAAATGTTGCAGGAAAAAATTGTCGAGGCCGGTCGCGTCTCCTTCCCCGCCGTAATCCGCCACAACTACAACCTCCTCTACCAGGCAATCAAGGCCGATACCGCCGAAATCCCAAAAGCCCTGGAAGTCAACTTGCCAGAAAACCCAAAACCCAAAGCCTCCGAGTTGGAAATAAAAGGCTTCGGTGCCGATCCGGAAAAGGAAGAAACGGAGAAAAAATAATCCTACGGAAAAGCCCCCCCGATTCACTCCACCTCACTTGAGACCGCATCAGCTGGTATCGCAGACATCGCATCCTCAATCCTTGGGTTGATCTTGTGCTCCACCGTTTCAAGAGCCACACGGATCGCATTCCTAACCGCGACCGGACTCGATGATCCGTGCGCAATGATAACCACACCATTCACACCGAGCAACGGGCTACCACCATACGTCTCGTAGCTGCTCTTCGCCTTCAACGCCTTGAAAGCTCCCTGTGCCAAAACGGCCCCGGCCATACGCAATGGCGTCTCCTTGATCTCGTTCTTCAGCCATTTGGAAACTGCCTTCGCCGTCGCCTCCACACTTTTCAAAACAATGTTCCCCACAAATCCATCACATAGGACAACATCCAGTTTTGTCTCAAACAAATCATGTCCCTCCACATTCCCGATGAAATTGATACCCGGTGTCGCCTTCAGCAGCTTGAAGGTTTCCTTCGTAAAGGTCGTTCCCTTCTCCTCTTCCTCCCCGTTGGACATGAGACCCACTCGCGGCTCCTTCACACCCAAAACATACTTCGCATACGCCGTTCCCATGATCGCATACGCTACGAGATGCGCTGGCTTCGCTTCGGGATTCGCACCCGCATCCAGAATATTGCAAATACCATGCTCGTTCGGTAGTGGCGAGGCGATGCCAGCTCGATCTACCCCGTTCAAACAACGCAACTTCAACGTGGCCGCAGCCACAGCAGCACCCGTATTCCCCGCCGACACAAAAGCATCCGCCTTCCCCTCCTTCACCAAATCCATCGCTACATTGATCGATGAAAGCTTTTTCCGACGCACTGCCTTCGCACCAGACTCCGCCATGCCAATCACCTCCGGCGCATGGACAATACTCACGCGTGGATCCTTCAGATTCAAATCATGTCGCGCCGCCTCGGACCATAAAACGGTCTCATCACCCACTAAAAAAAGATGCCCCAGCTTGGGTAGGTTCTTGAGCGCCTCCACAGCACCTAAAATATTTACTTGTGGGGCGTTGTCGCCTCCCATGACATCCAGTGCGACCTTCATGTGGTTGAGTTATAGTGCGAAATACAACTTGTGGAAGCACGAACAAAAAACCCTCGCTGGAAATCCGGCGTGGGCTTGTTACGTGAACTCCTAAGCTGGAACTCAGAAAGATTCTACCTCGATCACTTTGCGTCCGCGATAGGTTCCGCACGACGGGCATGCAATATGCGAAGGCGTGGTGGCTCCACAATCCGGGCAGGATTTGAAGGTAGGTGCTTTCCAGCGGTTTGCACCTCGGCGCATTTTCTGGCGGCTTTTCGATTGACG
Organism: Akkermansiaceae bacterium; assembly: GCA_041737575.1. Classification (GTDB taxonomy): domain Bacteria; phylum Verrucomicrobiota; class Verrucomicrobiia; order Verrucomicrobiales; family Akkermansiaceae; genus Luteolibacter. The sequence continues at coordinate 21,378 of JBGSRM010000029.1, read as the reverse complement.
GCGTTTTGGTACGGCCATGGTTCTGGTTGGTTATGTTTGATCTTTGAGACCCGTTAGGTCGTTGAGAGCTGACCAACGGTCGTCGCTCTCGTCGCGGGGGGCGGGTCGTACACCATTTTCTTCCTCGTTGTCCACTGCTAAATATCGGGAATCGATTTCACATGGCTCCGGATTGTCACCCTCGTCACAGCGCGGGTGGCTCGGAAACTCGATTAAAATCTCTTCCCGCAAGGCCTCGGTCACATCAACCTGCGAGGAATTCCCGATTTCCACCGATATCGCTGCAGATTCGAGCCGGATGGTCTTCAAAAACGACTTGAGCGTCACCACACAAATAAAATCAAACGGAGCGGATAATTCACCGGTCAACAAAAGCTCTCCTTCAAAGCGCTGAACATGCAAATCATACCTCAGCGGCCCTCGCGGAACCGCATCATTCGGGCTGAGATCAAACACCGAAGCATCAAGCTCACCGGAAAAATTCTTTCCCTCCTCCGGCAAAGAAAAAAGGTCGATAACAAGGGACGTCTTCATATTTGAAAGTTTTATTCCGCGCGAGAAAGACGATTCAGTCCGCGCTGCAGCAGCACGCTGTCCACGGAACTGGAAACTTCCTCATCAAGATACACGGTAAAGTCCTCTTCACGAAACTCAATGGAATGCAGCTTGTCCGCGTTCGGCTTCTCAAACGCTTCAATCAGGGTCTTCATGCTGTCGATTTCGATACCGTTGACCTTTTTCACAATCAAGTTGCGCAACGGCTCATAACCTATCGTCGCTGGCGTTGGAATCGCGCCACTAAGGAAAATGACCCGCTCCACACCTTCATATTTCTCCTGATTTTCATAAACATCCAACAAGTTCAGCGGTGCCCGGCTGCTCCACTCTTCTCCAAAAGCCTCTAGAACCGGACGCGTCAGTTCCTGAAAAATAAACCCACCTTTCACAAGAAAGTTGGGTGCGCGGTCGAACAAATATTCAGGAACCAGCTTCTCGAACGGCTCTTCACTCGCCAAAGTAGCCTTGATTTCATTCACCTCCCCGCCTCGCAACACGGAAAGATTGATTTCATCACCAGCGGATTTCTGACCTTTCACGATGTGCGCCCAAAACACCGGCCCGTAATGCGGGTGTTGATAATAACCCCGACGATCAATCTCAAATCCATCCACCGCCAGCAACACATCACCCACCTTCACACCGGCAAGATCGGCAGAACCTCCCTTACGAACCTTGTTGACGTATATGCCACCCTGATCCGCAGCAAGTTTGAGAAAACTTCTGAACGACGGATCCTCCGTCCGCGCAATCGAAACACCCAGCGACGGAAACCCCTCATACACTTCATCTTTCGCATTCTCCAAAAACCGGGAAATGATATCGATCGGTAGAACATCCGAAATCTGCTCATCGGAATCATAACTAAGAAGAATGCCCGCGAACTTACCATCCTTGAGAACTGGAAGCGAAAAACTGCTGATCGCGCTCTGCATCGATCCTTTCAAAAGATAAGTCAAAAAATGCTGCTCGGCCAGGAAACTGGACAAAACCTCCACGGAACGAAGCGTGCTATTCGTCAACAAGGCAGTCCCGTTGTCTTCCACTTGCAAAATCTGCAGCGAATCACCAATTGAGGCGGGATCAGCAAGATCGAGCGGCTTTGTGTTTTCAAAAAACTCAGCCGCATCTTCTTCATTCTTTACGGTGAGCAGTGCTAGATTCGCTGCGTAATCCACCGCGACAATCTTCGCCTCTGCCGTTCGACTGCCATTCGGAAGCTCCAGTTCCAGATAGGTTGAATCCGCAACCATCTCCCCCACGGTCAATACCATGTTCGGTCCCACCAATGCACCCAATGAACGGAGATTTTGAGGAGGACCCTTCTCCCATGGCTGCCCTGGATTCCATGACTGACTGGTAGAGTTGATCCTGATCACCGAAGCCACAAACTGCGAAGAATCTTCCGTTTCCTCCACAATCTCTACCTCCTCGGTATCAACGGTTTTAATGATCTCTACCTCTGTCTTCGCAGGCGTTGTGATTTTTTCTGCCGACTCACAAGAAACCAGGCAAAAAACCAAAATCGGAAATGTAATGTATTTCATAATATAAAAACTTATTTGAGCCCGAGCACATCCTGCATGTCATAAACACCCGCACCCTTGCCATCCAGCCAAAGAGCCGCTCGAACAGCCCCACTGGCAAAAGTCATGCGCGAAGATGCTTTGTGAACCAACTCCACACGCTCTCCATCGGCGGCAAACATCACACAATGATCCCCTACCACATCGCCCCCTCTCAAGGTATGCATCCCGATCTCCCCCATCCGGCGCGGCCCGATATTCCCGAAACGTCCATGCGCGACATCGTCCTTATACGATGTCCCCGTCTCCTCATTGAGAATCTCTAACAACCTGCGGGCGGTCCCCGAGGGCGAATCGATCTTATGACGGTGGTGCATTTCCGTGACCTCGATGTCAAACGTATCCTGCTTGAGAATACGGGCCGCCTGACGCGTCAGCCAAAATAGCGTGTTTACCCCCACCGAAAAGTTCGGCGCATGCACAATGGGAATCTCTTTTCCCGCTGCATGGATGATTTCCAATTCCTCATCACTATGCCCGGTCGTCCCCATAACCACTGCAACCCCATTTCGCAACGCCGCTTCAATCAAACTCACGGAAAATGAGTGCACCGTAAAATCAATCACACACTTCGCGGACTTCATCGCCGCATCCAGATCCTCCCCGGCATCATGCGTGGAAGCAATCGTGACGGCACCACTCGCATTGGCCGCCTCGGCAACCGCCAGACCCATACGGCCTGACTTTCCTGTAATTAGAATCGGTAACATCTGCACGGATAATGGTCGTGGTTTCCAGAAATGGAAATCGGTTTTTTACAAAATGAAAGGCCCGGCATTTCACCGGGCCTTTCAAGCACTGTATATGTCCAAGAAAAATGTTAGAAATGAACGATCACACCCGCCGTCAAACGATAGTCAAAATCCCGTGGCGTGCTGATGGGAAAAGAATATCCGAATCGAACATCCATTGCATCCATCACCCCGTAGCTCACACCCACAAGCGCCTCGACCTCAAAGTCCCCCTTGTCGTCCCCGTTCAACGGTGTACCTCCCGTCACTTCCAAATGCAAATTCGACAAACCGGAAGCCGTATGATTATGCCCATGGTGGTCATGACAATCATCGAGTTCAGGCTTCTCGCCAAAACTCTTCACCAAGCCGAAACCAAATTCCAACTCCGTCTCATCCCCATCGAAATTGTGCTCCACCGCAACATTCGTGTTCAACGTGAACCAATTCCCCAAATCATGCCACGTCGCGATACCGGGAGCGATCGCAGTCTCATTGCCAAAAGCCTCGGAACCTGTCGGTAGCCCTACCTCCACCTGCCCCGTCAGCAAAAAACGATCCTGCGCTACCAACAAGACACGCGGCACAATCACTAGATCACCGAATCCTTTCTCCGTCCCCACTCCCTCTTCATCCTCATAAACATACGGAACCTCTACAATGAAACCAAAATCCTTCGTCACACCCCACTCCATTTCCAATTCACTCTCATGCTCGGTAAATCCTTTCCCCTTCGTATAGGTATGCGTCAAAAATAAATCCCGCCCCGTAAATGCCGGCTCTATACCGAACGAATGAATGATCGGCGTCCCCAACTCACTGAAATGGATATGCTCATACGGCTCTTGCAAGGTCTCCCATGCATCCTGCGCCAAAAGACTCTGCTGCGAAATCCCAAGACAAACGACTGCTGCTTTGAAAGAAAGTAACTTCATGCGAAGAAGGTGTTATTGCGATATAATCGCGTTAGCAAGAAATAAATGCGAAATAATTGCATTACACTCGATAAGCATCTCCTCACAATCCGCAATTTTCTAAATTGATACCCGCCCTTCATTCCCTCAGCCTAACCCCAATGAATCGCCTCACGCTTCTCCTATCCATTCTACCCATGCCTCTCTTCTCGCAAAATACCGAGGTCATCCCGGGTGCCACCGAAGACACACCTTCCAAGGCCCACTACTTCACTTGGATCAACAACACCAACGAAGGCCCCACCGCGGAACAAACCAAAATCAATCTCGAGTTCTTCCAATGGCTCAAAGACGAATATGGCATGACCCTCGACATCTACGCCTTCGATGCCGGCGCAATCGATGCCCCGAGTTATTACGGCTCACCCGACACCCGTAAATTCAAAACACAATTTCCCCAAGGCTTCGGCCCTTTCGCCGAACAAGCAAAAGGCTTCGGCGGTCGCCTCGGCGTTTGGCTCGGCCCCGATGGCTTTGGAAACACCCCGGAAGAGGAAAAAGCACGCATCGACTTCCTCGCCTCTCTCGGCAAAGACCACAACTTCCAGCTCTTTAAAATGGATGCCGTCTGCGGACAGCTCCGTGATGAAAAACAAGACGCCTTCATCCGCTTGATGACCGAGGTTCGCAAACACAGCCCCGACCTCATCCTCCTCAACCATCGTCTAAACCTCGGCGAGGGCGTCAAACACGCCACAACCTTCCTCTGGGAAGGCGCCGAAACCTACATCGACGTCCACATGGCCAACTCCACAACCGCGACTCACAACCGCGCCGCCGCCCTCTCACGCGGCCTCCCTCCTGAGCTAAAAAGACTCGCAGAAGATCATGGCGTCTGCCTCTCCTCCTGCCTCGATTTCTGGGAAGACGACCTCATCCTACAAGGCTTCAACCGCTCAATGATCCTCGCTCCCCAGCTCTACGGCAGCCCTTGGCTACTTCGCGATGACGAATACCCCAAGCTCGCCCGCATCTTCAACATCCACCGCAAATACCGCAACATCCTCACCAAAGGAATCATCCTCCCCGAAGAAACCTACGGCAAAAACGCAGTCTCCCGCGGCGATGATAAAACCCGCCTCATCACCCTGCGCAATCTAACATGGGAACCCGTCACCCACAAAATCGCGCTCGATAACACCATCGGCCTCGACATCACCGCTGGCCGCGAAGTCCGGCTCCTCCACCCCTACGAAGAAATTCTTGGCCGATTTTCTTTTACAGACTCCGTCGAGGTCACCGTTCACCCATTCCGCTCTGTGCTCGTCCTCGTGAGTGCTTCAGATATTAACGAACCCTCCCTCGAAAAAGGCCCTTACCAAGTAATCCGCGACGTCGAAGGCAAAGACATCTTAATCGACAAACTCACACCTCTACCCCTCAAGCAACCATGGCACCGCAAACTCGCCGATCTCCAACCTACCGACCTGCCCTCCGATTGGGAAGGTCTCTACGAAACCACCATCTTCTCCACCAACAACAACGCCCTCGAACTCCGCAGCCTCCAACGCTCTGGCCCAACAAAAATCCCCGCCGTCGAAAATGCCCGCAAAGCCTTTCTCGACCAACCGCTCATGAAAGCTCGCGCACTTTCCGATCAATTCATGTTCGATGGCGACCACTCAACTGTCATGGATGCTGTCGTTCGCAATCGCGACCTCCGCATCGCCACCGGATCCCTCCGCGTCGATTTTTCCAAACCCCAAACATTCGATCGCATCGCCATCCACACCCAGGCACTCGATAGCACTCTCATCGATAACGAACTGCTCGGCGCACAATTCAGCCGCGACCTCATCACCTGGACTCAATCCGAGGAAGCCATCATCGAAGGCAACACCCTCAACATCTACCCGCCCGCCGGAGAATGGCACTACTTCCGCATGCAACTCGCCCCGGAACGCATCGCCGAAATCGAAGCATGGAAAGGCCAAACAATGCTCCCTCGTGAAAACTGGAAAGCCAGCAATCTCTTCGCGCACCCCAACGTCGTGCCGGTCGTGAAAACCTGGTCGGCAAAAGTGAAAATCGATGAAATCACACCTACCTCCTACCTCTGCGTCGCCGTCGAAGGCAAACACGGCATCGAAGGCTGCTACGCCGCCCTGCGCGTCGGTGATCGCTTGATCGGCTCCCCGGAACGCGCCGTATCATACCCTTCCAACACCTGGGAATACCCCGTCCGCACACGCGAAACCGGCTACACCTACTTCATTCCCCTCGACGATTCCATGCTCAACCAAGATATCGAAGTCTTCCTCCTGGGCATGAAAAACGGCGGCCAAGACCTGAAACCCACCGTCTGGATCACCGCCCGCGATCTACCCTTCACCTCAGAGCGGGTCACCATTCCCCGCTAAACTCTCCAGCTTTTTCAGATAAGCGATGCTGTAAATCCCCGTCCCATGACCGTCACCCCATTGCAGCCGTAAACCATACCCTCCAACCATTTCAAACCCCCTCAGTTGAAAGGCTCCAGCTCCCAATTCAACGAGCGGCTTGACGACCCGTCCCATCGCATCCGGCTCCCCCTGACACCTCGCGCACGGACACGCCCTCCTCAACATCGCCAATCGGAAATACATCTCCCTCCCACCCTCAAGCCGTATCGCCAGCTCCTCCTGAATCACACATACATTTTCTATCCTCATCATTCTGTTGATTAGCCCAGTTCTCCTTCGATCTTACCTACCCTCTTCCCGAAAATCGCGGATCCCACACGCACATGCGTCGCACCTTCCTCGATCGCCACTTCAAAATCCCCGCTCATACCCATGCTCAGAAACGGCAGCTTGATAGCAAACTCCGCTTCCATCTCATCACGCAAACACCTCAACCCCATAAACCACTTCCGGGATGCCTCCCCGTCCCCCTCATCCGGCGGTATCGTCATCAAACCCACAACCTCCGCATTTTTTAATCTACCAATCTCCTCGATACTCTCTCTCAACGAAACCTCATCAAACCCTCCCTTGCTCTCCTCACCTGCCTGGTTCACCTGTAAAAAAATCTTCGGATACAATCCCAACTCCATCGAAACCTCATTCACATACCGTGCCAGCTTCAGCGAATCCACCGCATGAATCCATCCACACAAAGGTAAAATTTTCCTCACCTTGTTCCTCTGAACTCTCCCTATGAAATGCCACGAGATATCCGCTGGTAAAACTTCGATCTTCTCAGCCGCCTCCTGTTGCCGGCTTTCTCCAAAGCTCCTTTGCCCACATTCCCAAGCCTCCTTAACAGCATCGGCTGGAAAGGTCTTTGACACGGCAATCAAGGTAACATCATCCGGATTTCTCCCCACTCGCTTGCACGCGCTCGAAATCCTTTCCCGAATACCCTCCAACTGTTCCCCTACACAGCTCATCAGCGAGGCGTCCCATCGGACTTCAAGATACCTGCCACCTTGGCGTTTTCCGTCAGCTCGATCAAATCACCAAGAACATGAATGCCCTCGCGCTTGTCCGCATCCAAACCGGATGGCCATTTCGGAGTATCATCAAGTCCCTCGGTCTCATCCACGGCACGCCTCATGTTATCCTTATCTTCTTTAGTTGGGTCGTATGCCTCCATCTCCTTGCCCTTCTCCACATCCTCCAAAGATAGCCTGTAAAATTTGAACTCTTTCGCATCTTTCTCTTGCGCCTTAACAAATCGCTCGCGCCTATCCACATTTCTCTCCTTCCTTTGAGCGTCAGACTCAGCCAACTCCTTCTCACGCTCTTCTTTGTTCAGAGATACCTTGTTCGCCTTCAGGCGCTCCTTCGCCTTGATGATATCCTCTATCACATACTTGAAATCCTTGCATTCGGACACCCGCTCCTGACTCAACTCCTTCAACCTTGGCAAAAACAACACCTGCTGATCCAGCGGCTTGAAATCCTCTGCCGGGCGAATCCGATCATGCGGAAGTGAATTGTCCAAATGCGCCTCTCCCAAATCCAACGCATCCGTCAAACTGGGCAGTATGATGTCAGGCACAACCCCTTCATTCTGCGTGGATGATCCGGATGGACGATAAAACTTCTGGATCGTCACCTTCAAATAACCAGCCTTGTCCCTCGCTGCAAACAACGGCATCATCTCCCCTATGTCCAACGGCTGCTGCACCGTCCCCTTGCCAAATGTCGATGCACTCCCTACAATCACCGCCCGATTATAATCCTGCAAAGCACCCGCAATAATCTCACTCGCGGACGCACTGCTCTTGTCCGTCAATACCACCATCGGCCCCGTGTAGATCGGCTTCGCATCATCCGAGTTTTTCACCTGAACCCGACCCAAAGTATTCTTCACCTGAACCACCGGACTCGGCTGGACAAAAAATCCTGTCATCCTCCTCACTTCCTCCAGCGAGCCACCTCCGTTATTTCGTAAATCTAAAATCAAACCATCCATCTTCTCCTCCATCAAACGCACCAAAATACGCTCCACATCCACTGAACAACGTGTCAAACCTTCATCAAAATCGGCGTAAAACGAGGGCAATGTGATAATCCCGATCCTCCTCACCTGACCTTCTTCCCCTTTCATTTCAATCAACTCCCCACTCGCCTGCTCATCCGTTAACTCCACCTTCTCCCTCACAATCACTATGATCTTCGTCTCACCCGCAGGCCCGCCCGCTGGCTCCACTTTCAAAGCTACCGATGAACCCTCCTTGCCTCGTATCAAATCCACCACCTTCTCGATCGGCATGAACATGATGTCCGTCATCCCCTCTGCCGTCCCGCTGTTCGTCGAATCCACAGCCACAACTCGGTCATTCAACTTCAATGACCCTTCCTTGTCTGCCGGCCCGCCTATCACGATTCCCTTGATGATCGTAGCACCGTCCTCCTCCGCCTGCAGTAACGCTCCAATACCTATCAGCTCGTTTTTCATGCCGTCCTTGAACCGGTTCATCTCACGGAAACTCATGTAATCCGTATGCGGGTCGTTTGACCTGGCAATCGCACTCAAAAAATAATTCGCGATATCCTCGTCATCCGCATCCTCCACACTCGATAACAGCCTCTTGTATCTCAGAGAAACCTTCTTGCGCACATCAATATCATCCGCACTCGGATCATCTTTCCCCTGCTCCTTCGCCATCTTGCTGATCATATCCCTCCGCAACGTCTCTGCCAAAACCGCTTCCTTGATCTGATTCTCCCACACCTTCTTCGCCTCGGCCTCGTTCTTAGGCCACTTCGCATCCTTCCTCGACATCATCACACTCTCATTCCCCGTGAAATCAAATTCCCCCTCCAACATCTCATCCGCTTGCTTGACACGCGCCGCAACCCGCTCCCGGAACACCTCGTATATCTCCTTCGCAGGCCCCATGCTTTTCCCGTCCAACAATAATTTATGCAATCGGTCTCCATACTTCCCTCGGAACATATCCACATCCTCCTGCGTCAAATACAGCTTCTGAAAATCCAAATCCTCCAGATAATCATCAAAAAACTTCCTGCTTAACTCCGCATTATACGGCAAACGCGCGAAATGGCTGTTCTGCAACATGATCGCAACCTGCCTCCCTACCTCATCAAAGTCAGCCTGCCGCGCACAGGCGGGATTCGACATCGTTATCATCCCAAGTGCAAAAATCGAAGTGCGTAGCCAGTTGTTGAACATATGTCTGAAATTTCGTTGAAGCGTTTGTCTTTGCCAATCAAGATGACCTGGTTTCTCAAATTGTCGATTGAGAAAAACCATCTTGAAATATCCATACGCACCACCAACCATCACACTTTCGCCTAATTCAGCGCACCCCTACTCTTCCTCGGGAATCTCCTTGAATTTCCCAAACATCCTTTTCAAAACCTCCAAATCCTCCGCGTTTGTGAATTTGGACAGCCGATCAAAGGAACCCTTGTGCAAAAAATCCCGGTTGCGCTTGCTCTCTGTGATCAAATCCACTTCAGGCAAAATCCTCAGCCCCTCTTTCGTGAACGCCAAAGGCAGAAACGACCTCGAAATCTTCTTCCCTTCCACATACTCAAGCCCGACCGCAATCCAACCACCTTCCCGGTAAATATCCATGATCCGTATTTCAGACCTCTGCGCATTCCCGAAATCATAAAACATGGATCTGAAAGCCCTCATCGGCAGACCCTTGTAATCCCTAAGACAGGCAGTCCGGCGCAGCGCCCCCGCCACATCCCTATCCTTTAAGATGGATAACCAACCTTCCATGAAACTCCTCACCTCCTCATCCTTTACTCCATCTCCACCCACCAAATCATCCAGCTCCACCATCTCCGCCAACACGATGGGCTTCCAAGCATTCTTCCACACCTCCTCATTATCTGAAATCCATTCGTTCAAAACTTTCCGATCCGCCTCCCTGATCCCTGCAACCCCGTTCGGCACCCATACCCAACCAGCCTCACCCTTCTTGAAAACCACACTCCTCAAATCATATTGCTCCGCCCTGCCTATAGAAAACCACTGGAACGTAACCACTGCCGACTCTCCAAACTCCTTTGCACCCAATCGCACCGGCATTCCGAACACTCCCGGCTTGTTCATGCTCCACCAAAAGGATGCCACAGCCTCACAATTCCTGAGCTGTGTCGCCCTTCCCTTGCCCAGTTCGGCATATCGGAATAAGCCTCGCAAATCTCCACCCCTTATACCTTCCAGCAAACCCTTCTCAGCCTCCTCAAAGCTCGTGAATATCTCCAGCTTCTCAGACTTCCTCATCTCCCTCGGAAATATCTCATGAAGATCATCATCCATTTCAGAACCATCATCCTCCTCACCTTTAAAAAATCCATCCGATGGCTTGATATACCATAAATTCTTAGCATCCTTCTTGAACTCAAAATGCAAGGCAAACATCCCTTCCTTCTTCCCAACCTCCTTCACAGCTCCCGGATCCAAACACACGTAGGATAACATACCCTCTTTCGCTGACTTGTCCGACCTGGCCGGGAAACGAATCACCTCCGGCGCCGTCAGAAGCCTCCATGGAAAAACCGTATGATTCCGATCCGCCACAACCCTGCTCACCGCTAACGTGATCGCACGCCAATCATCCGGCCATGGCTCACTGATCCCTCCCAAATACGCAAGCATCGCTGCTTGATCACGCTCGTTACATGCCTTCACAAATCCATCCATGATCTTCATCAGATCATCTCCTTCCAATATCTCCCCCTCGATGCTTCCTCGTATTTTATCCCGCAAACTACCCTCCCGCTCCGCAATCAACTTCTCCAAATCCACAACCCGCTCCGTCATCATCCACTGCTCCATGACGCCAAGCCGCTCCCTAAGACCCACCGTATAACCAAACACCGCATTCTCGTAGGATGCCAACACCGGCGCAGGCAACCACTTCTCACCCTCTTTCACCAAAGCCACAGCATAAACCTCCAACTCGGAATCATCAAAATCATCCGTCCTCCACACCAACGCCGCCGCATACTCCCCGTCCACCTTCACCCGGCTCAACTCCAGCTCACCCTTACCCACGCTCGATTCCATACCCTTCAAATACTCGCGAATACTCGCCTTCTTGCTCTCCGACGTGCTCTCCTTCAACGCCGTATCCTTTCCAGGCTCCAAATCAACCTCCCCACTCCCCACCTTCTTCAAAAAATCAACCGCAACCTCACCGGGCTCACTGCCCCACACAACCATTGTCGCCAAACCAAAAACCACTGCCAATCGTGCTTTCAACATCGCCAAACTACCCCTTTCCTCCTCAAAGCAAAGTGTTGATTCACGGAATCTATCATCCCAACTTCCATTAAAATCTCACCACCTCATCACCCTTCGCCTTCAGCAACTTGTCCCAAACCACTCACACTCACGGAAGCCTGACCGGACACACCCCTGTCATCCAGCTTCCCAAGATACGCCGGCAGCTCCACCCCCACATTCTTCGCAATCTCATGCAGCGGAGGCACCGAACCCGCCAAACCGGATAGAAAATTCGCTGTCCCCGTCTTCCCATCCGCCCCAGCTCCACCATCCCACACCGTGATCTTATCAATCTTCAAATTCGCAATCGCCTGAACCTGCTCGCGAACCAACTGCGGCAACAACTCCGTCACCAACATCCGCTGCGCCCCATCCGGCCCAAGGCATGCCTTGATCAAATCATCAAATCCCTTCGCCTTGGCCTCTAGCGCCGCACGCGCACCATCCGCCTCTGCCAGCAACTTCGCCTTCAAACCATTCGCTTCCGCCTCCATAACAAAAACAATACCATCCGCCTCCGCCTGCTTCTCCGCACGCACACCGTCCGCCATACCTCCTTGAATCCTCCTTACCCTCTCCGCCTCCGCATCCGCCTCAACAATCTGTCTCTCCTTCGCTATCTGCGCCGGAACCACAATGTTCGCAAACTGCGTTGCCTTATCCCTCTCCGCACGCTGCTTCTCCGCATTCTGCTCAGCTACATACGCCTCTTCCAAAATCTTCGCCTCCGCCACTTTCTCGGCCGCCGTTGCCATCCGCTCCGCCTCCGCCTGCGAGCTCCTCCGCTGAGCATCCGAATTCGCTATCTCCACATAGGCCTCGTTCTCCCCCTTCGTCGCCTCCGCATTCGCTCCCGCAACACTGATCCGCTTGTCACGCTGCATCGCCGCCGCTCCGATCTCGCCATCTCGATCCGCCATCGCCACCTTCACCTTCGCTTCCGCGATCGCCTTCGACGCCGCCTCCTGACCCAACGCGTCAATATACCCGGACGCATCCGTAATATCCTGAACGTTCACGTTGATCAAACGCAGTCCCACCTTCTTCAACTCCACCTCCACACCCATCGAAATATTCGCAATCAACTTGTCCCGATCCGCATTGATTTCCTCAATGTCCATCGTCGCAATCACCACCCGCATCTGACCGAAAATGATGTCCTTCGCCAGCTCCTTGATATGCTCCATGTTCAACCCAAGCAAACGCTCCGCCGCATTCTCCATGATCCCCGGCTCCGTCGAAATACCCACCGTAAACGTCGATGGCGTGTTCACCCGAATATTCTGCTTCGATAACGCACCCTCCAATCGAATATCAATCGGCAAAGGCGTCAGATCCAAATACTGATAATCCTGAATGACCGGCCAAACAAACGCCGCACCACCATGATGACAATGCGCGGATTTCCCTCCACCCACCTTACCATACACCACCAAAATCTTGTCAGAAGGACAACGCCGATACCGCATCGCGATCGACATCAGCGTGATGAATATGACGATTAAAACTGCAACGATTCCGATTATGACTGACATGGCTGTATGATATATTGTTAGAAAATCTCACTCCAAGGGCTCGACAATCAATGTCGTGCTCCCGATCCGCTCCACCACCTTCACCTTCGTCCCGGGCTGCAACGGCTGACTACCCTTCTGCAACGCCTCCGCCGTCACCAACCTGCCCTGAATCATCGTCTCCACCTGCCCCCCTGAACGCTGCACCGGCGGCACGGTCACATAAACCGTCCCTAGCTGCCCCACCGCATTCCCGTAATCCAGCGTCCCGCTCGATTGCAGACGCATGAAACTCTTCATCATGAAATACACGAAAAACATCAACGACGTCCCCACAAACATCGCCGCCAATATGGTCAGCGGCAAACTAAGCCCCTGCTCCTTGCAAATCACTCCCGTCCACCCGAACCCAGTGAAAAACGCCGTCACCGTCCTCACCGAAAAAATTCCCATCCCCGTATCATGACTCCCCGCATCAAACCCATCCCCATGATCCATCCCGAAGAAAAAACTCATCACCAACTGAATCATTAGCGCGAATAACGCAACGATCGCTATCCCGTAAAACACCTGAAGCTCAAAGTTAATCGACTCCCACCAATGGTTGAAAAATTCAGGCACAAGAAAACCTGATAAACTGCTACGAAAATGGCAAGAAGTTTGAATCCCTCAATCTGTCAGAATTCTCACCTCATCCGCCTGCACAATTCCCTCAATCCTCCCTTCAACCTCTAACAACAGCTCCCCTCCCTTTCCGACACCCCGCACATACCCCTCCCGCCGACCATCCGCACACATCATCGCAACCCTGTGCCCGCTCAGAAAACATCTCTCATTCACCCCCGCAACCACCCCTTCAAACCCCTCCGCCAACTTCCCCACATGAACCGCCAACCTCTCCACCACCCTCAACAACACTTCCTCACGCGCCACCACCTCACCCCGCTCCACACACAGCGAAGTAGCACCCAAACCCTCTGGAAAACACTCCGTATTCACATTGATCCCAATCCCCACAATCACAAAATCACCCCCTGCCTCCACTAAAATCCCCGCAACCTTCTTCCCACCCACCAAAACATCATTCGGCCACTTGATCTCCGCCAACGAAACATACCCCTCCACCGCCTCCGCCACCGCCAAACCCGCAATCAACGACAACCTCGACCAAAACTCCCTACCCTCCCTCGGCCTCAACAAAACCGAAAACGCCAGCGACTCCCCCTTCGGTGAAAACCACTCCGCTCCCCTCCTCCCCCGCCCAGCAACCTGCTCCTCCGCCACCAAAACCAACCCTTCACCCATCCCATGCTCCGCAAACACACGCAGCTCATCATTCGTCGAGCCAACCCTCTCCCGCCACAACAACCGATATGGCTCAGGCAACCGCACCGCCATCTCTTCAAACCCATTCATTCCAAAGTCACAAAATCCAATCCAATATCCATCGACCCCGCCGAATGCGTGATCGCCCCCACCGAAATGAAATCAACACCCGTCTCCGCAATCCCCCTCACCGTCCCCAAATGCACACCGCCGCTAGCCTCCAACCTCACCCGATGCGTTTCACCCCGCATCTCCACCGCACTCCTCATCTCATCAAGACTCATGTTATCTAACAAAATATAATCCACCCCCTCCAAACCGAGAAAACTCTCAACCTGCTCCAACCGATCCGCCTCCAGCTCCACCTCCACATGCGGCTTGTCCGCCTTCACCCTCCTGATCGCCTCCTGCAACGCCTCTAGCCCGCCTTCCGCCACCAAATGATTGTCCTTCACCATCGCACGATCATACAGACCCATCCGATGATTCGTCCCCCCGCCATCCACCACCGCCTTTTTCTCCAACAAACGATAACCCGGCGTCGTCTTCCGCGTGTCCAGAATCCTCGCCCTCGTATGCCTCACCTCACCCACAAACCTCGCCGTCAAACTCGCAACCCCGCTCAATTTCTGTAAAAAATTCAACGCCGTCCGCTCCGCCATCAGGATCGATCGCGCCCGCCCCCTAACCCTCATCAACATCGCCCCCTTCCCCACCTTGCTTCCATCCTCCACCATCACCTGAACCTCAAGACCCGGATCCACCTCCAAAAAAACATCCTTCGCCATCCCCACCCCGGACACCACACCCTCCTCACGCACCACCACAAAAGCCTCCGCCTCACGTTCCTCAGGCACAAAATATTCCGACGTAACATCCCCCTCCCCGATATCCTCCTCCAAAGCCATCCTGATCAACTCGTGCGACATACCCTCTAAATACCCACCTTTCCCCTCCCGTCCAACCCCGAAATTCCTATTCACTCCTTCACCAACCGTCCCAACGTCTCCTCACTCGCCACATTCACAAAACGAACCCGCACCTCGGAAACCCGACGAACACCCGGAAATCTCCCCTCACTCATCTCCTTCATCGCCTCCACACGCTGCCTCGCCACCTTCTCCAACTCATCCGCCAAATCCTCGCTCTCCATTTCAATCTCCCATACCAACCCCGAAGACATTTCCCCATCCGCAAACAACTGATACCCATCCCTCTTCCACCCCCTCGCCAGCTCCTCCGCCATCCCCACATCACCCATCTCCTCCAACCACAACCGCAAACCCAAATACCCGCCGCTCTCCTTCAGAAAAACCTCACCCTCCAACTCAGCCATATTCATCTCCCCCCCACGCACATCCTCCCCGGGAAAAACAACCCCGAAACTCGTCTGCGGCGGCTTCCTCATCAACTCCGCGAAATCCTCCACACCCTTCACAAAATAAGTATCCGTCAACGCCCTCCCGGAAACTACGGGAAACATAGTAACTCCCTGCACGAATGGCGGCAACGACAACATCAACCTCTGCGCCGGCCCGTCACCCGTCGATGGCAAAAAACCGATCCCCCTCGCACTGCTAGCATAAAACCTCGACTCCGCACCCGACGCCGCTCCCGCATGAAGTGCCTCCCGCGCCCGCGCCGCATCATCCCCCGGATACACCACCTCGCTCGGAAAATGCTGGTTCAACAAAATACGAACCAACAACCTCAACATCGCCGCCTGATCCGGCACATTCTTCAAATCAAACCGATCCGTCACCCAACCCTCCCCCATCTGCTCGTCGAACCACGCCACCGCCCCCACCGACTTCACCGCAACCATCTGCTGCAACAAATTATCTCCAGCCGTGATCCAACCGATCCGCTGATACGCCTCCTGACGGTCATCCATACCCTGCGGCCCCATCCGACTCTCCAACGCCGCCTCGATCCGATACCCCAGCTCCTCACCCGCCACCCGGTTCACCACCGGGCTCGATACAAAACTCATCCCATAATCCTTCTCCACCGCATCAACCATCTCCTGCGGAACCGATACCGTCCCACCCCCCTGCGCCAGCGAACGCAGCGAATCATTCTCCCTCCCTAAAATCTCCAGCTCATCCTCCGCAATACGCAACTGCTCCGTCAGCAACTCCACCTCCGCACCCCCGCCCGACCCTCCGCTCCTCAAACCATAAATCCAACCGCCTGCCCCCACAGCGCAACCCACCAACACTGACAACAACTGCTTTCCTGAAATCATTCCGTTCGATTCTTATCCCCTTATCACCCTCACTCAAGAAACGGATTCGAATCCAAAGCCGTCGGCTTCCCATATACCTCCTCCGCCGTCTCACCGGGAATCAACGTGATCGAAATCGGTGCGCTCCGGTTCCCCAAAGCATCATACGTATACAAAAACCTTCTCACCGGCATCTCCTTCCCCGTATTCGGATCGATCCTCTTCGTCCGCGAGTCAAACATCCGCTCCTCCACCAACTGCCCATCCGACTTCCGATACCCATAGCTCGACTTGAACATCTCATTCTTCTGCCCGTCATAAATCTTACATCCCGTCGGATTTCCGTGCGCATCCATCCGATACACCGTCAACAAATACTCCGCCCCAGTCGCCGTAAACGTCCGCTTCGTCAAAGTCCGGTTATCTGGACTCCGCGTAAACACGGTCTTCGACCCATCATCATGCCGTGTCACCCTCACATTCGGCCCATCTACCGAATCAAACCCAGCTTCCTCCCCACAACCAATCCCCATCCCCAAAACCCCCAAAACAAGCACACGTAAAAATTTCATACCCAAACTTAAACCACCAAATCCCCCATCAAGCAAGCCCAGATTCCCTCCAGTTCCCAATCGTGTCTGCGGCTCCCATCCTCTCCCCAAAATCAAAAATCAAAAATCATCAATCGGAAATCGGAAATCGGAAATCGGAAATCGGAAATCGGAAATCGGAAATCGGAAATCGGAAATCGGAAATCGGAAATCGGAAATATCCAGCTCTCCGCACCAAGCTCTATGCTCATTAGAACAAAAACCTCTTCACCGCCTCACGCTTCAACCTCAACTCGCGCCACTCATTCACCAACCGACTCGCCTCAATAATCCCACACCCTGCCGGCAACAAAACCCTCCTCCCATCCCACCACAACCCACGAATCGCCACCACCGCCTCAAAAACACCTTCATCCCAAACCCCAAACGGCGCCCCGAACTCCGCCGGACACCCCAACCTCTCCCGCCAACCCGCCAACATCGCCATCGTCTCGTCCGTCCTCGGCAGTGGCCCCAACGCAGGCGTCGGATGCAACCTCT
This sequence comes from Akkermansiaceae bacterium, assembly GCA_041737575.1. Classification (GTDB taxonomy): domain Bacteria; phylum Verrucomicrobiota; class Verrucomicrobiia; order Verrucomicrobiales; family Akkermansiaceae; genus Luteolibacter. The sequence continues at coordinate 3,670 of JBGSRM010000029.1, read as the reverse complement.
TCATCAACCTCATCGGCTCCTGCTCCTCTTCCAACTCCACTTGAATGTTGGTTTGAAAATGCACGATCGATCCCAAACTCATCACCTCCCGCTCCATCCGGCTCATCCGCCCCAGATCTAACAACTTGGACACCAATGTCTGCGCCACATACTCATGCTCTCGGATCTCCTTCTCATCCACCATGAAAACATCCACGTCATCCACCCTCGCCGTCCCCGCCAAAGCCATCGTCCCCAACTCACTCCCCCTCAGCGAAAACAACAACTCCGGCGTCGCCCCCGCAAAACCCCTCCCCTCACAAACCCATCCATACGAATACAAAGGTGCAACCTGCGCCGACATCGCACTCAAAATACCTCGCATCGGATCGCTATTCACCCTCCCCACCTCCGTCACCACAGGCACGGTCTTCTCAATCAAACCCTGCCCGATGCTCGCCATGATCTCCTGAAAAACCAAAGAAAACGGTATCGCATCCGGCACCTCCCATTCCACCTCAACCATCTCGTTAAACCCAAAACGCCGCCTGAAATCCTCTGCCGCTAACACCTCATACCGCGCGGGAACATGCCACGGCTTCTCCCCCTTGCTCACAAACCCACGCTTGAAAAACGCAACCCCGCTCGCCGGCGCGACATCACTCTCATCAAACGGTCCATAACCGATCACCACCCGACCATCCCTCCGCGCAAGCCATGCAAATTCTCCTGTCATCACTTCCATTCAAGCACTACTTCCATCCCCCACCGCCTTGCGAACCTTCGGCACCTCCGGTTTCTCCTTCGGCAAAATCATACCGATATACTCCACCGGAACCCACCCCCGCGTCTTCGTCGCAAAACCCACATACGCCCACTTCCCGGACACCCGTATCACCTCCGCCAGCGAACCCGCAGGCGCATCAATCACCGCCGGCGATGTCCGCGCCGCATCCGTATGCAACACCACATTGTCCGCCACAATCACCGCCTGCATCTCCATCGGTGCGAACTTCGCGTCATCAGGAAAATAATACCAACCCAAACCTCCCACAGAAACCATCAACGGCCCCAATATCAACCCCACAACAGCCCAAACCCTCGTCCGCGCCATCGCACTCGTCGCCGGAAAAACCAACAACCCCAACCCTACCATCCACAACCCACCCCAGAAAACACTCTTCCACCCCGGCAAAGGAAACTTCGCCAGCGCATACTGGAACGCAGGCCGCTCAATCGTGATCGAACCATACTTCCTCTCCAAAAACCGCAAATTCTGCCGCGCCTCCTCATGACTCGCATCCCTCGCCAACGCCCGCCGGTAATACAACGCCGCCTCCCCCGGCACTCCCATCCGATACGCCGCGTTCCCGATGTTATACATCGTATCTGCCGATAAATCCTCAAACGGCCCCGCACCCAACCACATCTCCGCTGCCTCCTCATACTTCGCCGACTCATACAGACCCTTGGCCTCGGCCCCCAAATCACGTGCCTCCAAACTCCCCACACCGCACATCATCAACCCGAACATCAAAACCCCGAACGCCCCCCTCTTCAACACCTGCACAATCTCCCGCATCCGCTCCGGCATCAACCTCACACCCTCCCGCTCGGGCCGGAAACACATCTCATCACGCTCATCTAACACTTTCCTCAACGCCTCATCCTCCACACCCCCCATCCACTTCTCCACAAATCCTCCCGCCACTCTCAAAAATTCCAACCCATCCCCACCGCGCGCACCCAGAACCTTCTCAAAATCCTTCTTCATCCGCAGCTTTGTCTCGTCCTTTTCTAACAGATGCCCATAACGCATCCACAAAGCCCTGGCCACCAATCCCAACGCCATCAACCCGCCGAACACATGCAGCGACCACCAAGGCAACACCCATCCTCGCCCCGACACCAAATTCCCCGTCCCCACCAACCCTAAAATATCCGTCATCCGCTCCACCGGAACCGACAAAGTCTGCGGAATCCCGGACACCTCCAACCCCCCACTCGCCGCAGGCTTCATCTGCAACGCGATCGGCTCCGTCATCACAGTCTTATACTGCTCCAGCTTGGGATCAAAATACACCAACCGGAACGGCGGAATCGCCGTCTTCAACTCCATCGGCCGCAAAAACTGCTTGAAAATCACCGTCCCTGAAAGCTCCACACGCTCCTCACCCCGCTGGTTCTGCGTTGATTCATAAACCTTCCACCCCTCCTCATCGATCAACTTCGGAGGCCGTATCAAATCCAGATTGCCACGCCCGCTCACAATCACATCCACCGCAATCGGCTCACCCTCCACAACCTCCGTCTGCGTCACCCCCGTCCCTATCACGAATTCCCCCACCACCTGATCAAACCCCTCCGGCGCCCCCTCGGGCAAAGGCAAAACCTCCAAATCCTTCTTCCCTACATCCAACGTCACCTGTAACTCCGCACGCTGCGTAAACCGTTCAAAAATCATCTTCACATACGTCAGCCTCACATTCGCAGGCCCTGCCGTCACCTTGCCGGATCGCAACGATGTCATCGTCGTCCCATAGGAAATCGAAATATACGACTGACCTAACAAATTCACCTCTCCCCGCCCCTCCTTCACCTCGAACCTCCATACCGCCAAACCGTCCGACTCATACTGCGGCGATCCCCAATCCACCACCGTTCGCGCCATATCACGCGGAACATAAATCTTCATCTCCGTCTCAACCGTCTGGTTCTCGAAAAATTTCCCCTCAGGAACCTTGATGATGCTCGCATATGGTATCGTCTCACCAATCCGCTCCGGCACCGATTTTCCCTCACCCCACGTCAAATCACTCGGATCAAAAACCTCAATACGAAACGGCTTCGTCTTCGTCTTCACACCAGCCTGCTCCACTTCGATCTCGGGAATCTCATGCACCCCCGCCTCATAGCTGGATAAAACGTATTCAATACTGTAAACTATCTGACCACCGGGATTTCCCCGCGGTGTCCCGCGCCCCAATAAAACAATATCAACCCCCTTCACCTCCGGCATCATAGGAAGTTGATCTGGCAGCCCCCCCGTTACCAACACCTCTAACACGGTATTCTCACCCCTCGCCAGAAACGCCGACGAAATCCTCGCCTCGGCAGCCCGCACCTCTGCAATTCCCAAAATCACCATCCACATCAAAACTAGCTTCAACATCCTTGCCTTCATATCTACCAATCCTTTTCCAAGTTCCTGAACTCTCTCCTCGCACGACCCAGCGGCCCGCGCTCCAAATCCGAATTCTCCTTCAACTTCCTTCTCGCTCGATCCTCCGCAGTCTCATTCGGATTCTCTCCCTCGCCGGCCCCTTCGCCATCCTGATCACCATTTTCTCCAGCCTCACCCTTCTTTTCCTTCACATCACCCTTACCTTTTTCACCATCCTCCTTCGGTTCCTCTCCTCCCTCTCCCCCTTCTCCTTTCTCTTTTCCATCTTCACCAGCCCCATCTTCCTCGGACTCCCCTTCTTTCCCACCTCCCTCATTTCCTTCTCCACTCCCTTCTCCTTCGCCCTCTCCCTCTCCACCCTCCCCTTCCTGCGGCTCCCCTTCACCCTCACCCCCACCTTGCTGCTCCATCATCTGCTCCATTTCCATCATCTCCTGCTCCAAACGCTCCTCCTCCTCTTCTAACAATTCCTTCAACCTCACCAAATACTTCATCGCCACCTCCCCA
>JBGSRM010000018.1:0-29163 GCA_041737575.1 Akkermansiaceae bacterium | reverse complement strand
CAAAGTAAGCATCCAATCCATAATGGCGAAGCTTGATTGCTGCACCTGAGTTGGTGTTTCCCGTCAACAAAGCGAGCCGTGCATGATCTTTCTGAGAGAGTTCATCAAGAACCTCAACAACCCCATCAAGCACTCTCCCCTCTTGTTTGTTCTCCGAAAAATAATTCTCCAAATTTCCGTGGTAGATGCCAAAAAAATCGTGCACCAACTCCTCGGAAATCTGTGTGTTAAAGTGTGAGCAAAGATATTCTAAAACACCCAGATCAGTTGACCCGGCGAGATCAAGTGGCGGGCATTCTTTTCCAAAAATTTCCGTCGCCGTTTTACTCAACGCCCGTAAACCTGCTCCACCCGTATCAAGCAAAGTGCCATCGATATCGAACATAATGAGCCACTCGCGCTCACCTTCGAACAGTCCGCGAGCCAGACACTCAACACTTTCACCCATCAGGCTTCAGAACTTTTTGGCTCTTCGCTTTCAGCTTCGGAGTCATCGTCAATAACATCGAAGTCTTCTTCCTCTTCTTCTATGTCGTGATCGTCTTCCTCGATCAACTCGCCATGATATAGATGAAAATGCCGCTTACGTTGATGCGATGGAAGCGGAGATAAAATCATCGCAAGAGCCCTGCCGTTCAAACGCGGTGCCTGATCGACAGCCGCCATCGTTTTAAGATCCTCGATGATTCTTTTCATCACAACGAAACCAAGCTCCTTGTGCGCGTTCTCACGACCCTTGTATTGCAACACGAAACGAACCTTGTGATTCGTATCCAAGAAAGTCTCAGCACGACCAAGCTTGATATTGTAATCATGATCGCCTGTTCCAACACGGAATTTCACTTCCTTCATCTTGGTCGAAGTCTTCGATTTGCCCTTCTTCAGCTTGGCTTGCGTATACTTGTATTTCCCGTAATCGATAATCTTACAAACTGGAGGATCTGCTTGGCCGGCGATTTCCACTAGATCAAGACCGACTGCCTGCGCCTTAGCCAAAGCCTCACGCGCCGTCATTACTCCTAGCTGCTCACCGTTTGCATTGACTACGCGCACCTTGGGTGCACGGATGCGATCGTTTACTCGCGTCATATCGCGATAACGACCTTTATTATTATTGTTACTCTGTGGCTTACTTATGGCTTTGTCCTCCGTGTTATTTGATACTGAAACACCCTGAAACGATGAGCCGATTGGCCACGCAGGGTGGAAATGAGACTGCTATAATCAATGAACCGCGACTCATGAAAAATCGAAATTAAATTCGCACCGTCTGCTAGAGACGGTGTTTGTCGAGGTATGGATACGTTGCAAGCAAGTCATCGAAAAATACGAACAACACTTGTTGACTCATCAACATCGTGTTTCGACGTAGAGAGAAAACTGAATCCTCCCTTTGTGCAAGCCAGAAATTTTCCCTAAAAACAATAAGCCATCCCACGAATTTAAAAAAACCGCCGTATTGACCCCAGCCCTCACTACAAGCATCTTCCCGACATGAACGTTTTGAGAATCCTCACACGACACATCATTCTAGGCATCGGCATATCGCTTACGATTTCTTCCTGTGGAGGAAATCCTAAGCCGGTTCGTGAACCTGTCTCAAACAACACCAACGAACCCGTCCAAGTTGGCACCATCCCGCGCACTCCTCCACCGCCCGTTGTGGCTGAAAGCGTTTTAGTCGTGGACATCGCAAGTGGTCGCTATCTTTACGCGAAAAATGCCGATTCAGTGCGCCCTGTCGCTTCTACTCAGAAAATAATCACCGCCCTCTGCGTGCTGGACGCAGGGAACATCGATAAAGCCGTCACAATCAGTTCATACGACACCCTTTGCGAACCTACGAAACTCTATCTGAAACCAGGTGAAACATACACCCGCCGCGAACTCCTGAAAGTCCTCATGGTCAAAAGCGCCAACGACGTTGCACGCGCCCTCGCCCGTGACATCGCCGGCAGCGTGGAAGGCTTCGCAGTCCTAATGAATCGCAAATGCGCCCAACTCGGCATGCGTAATTCCAATTTCGTCAATCCTCACGGACTTACCGAGCCCAACCAATACTCGACCGCACGCGATATGGCCATCGCCACGCGGGTCGCCTACCGCAGCCCTCTTCTCCGCTCATTCGCTAGAACCAAATCTTTCACATTCAAATACAATGATGGCCGTACCAGACTCATCGAAAATACCAACAAACTCCTAAAAACACTCCCCTACTGCGACGGCATGAAAACCGGCACCACCAACGCATCCGGCCGCTGCCTCATCTCCACTGGCACCCACAACGGAAGATCCGTCATCGTTGTAGTGCTGAAATCCAATACTGCCAACATCTGGTCAGACTCGGAAAAACTGATGAGCTGGGCACTCCAACGCCCCGCTGCCCAATAAGCTGATTGATCCCCTTCTCTCCTACCCCAATCCATGCAGCCGCGAGATCAACTCCAAGAACTCGCTGCCAACCACCTCCTCCGTAAACTCAAAACCGTTGAGTCAAAAAATCTCCGAATCACTCTCGATGGCCAACAGCTCTGGAACTTCGCATCCAACGACTACCTCGGCCTCTCCTTTCACCCGGAAATCATCAACGCATACATCGAAGGCATTCAAAATTACGGCACGGGTGCAGCCGCGTCACGTCTAGTCACCGGCTCCTCGCCAGCTCACCAAGCCCTAGAGACAACCATCGCTTCTTCAAAAAACACCGAAGCCGCCCTCACCTTCAGTTCCGGTTATGCCACAGCTCTCTCCGCCATACCCATCATCGTTGGAAAAGGTGACTTCATCATACTCGACAAACTCGCCCATGCATCGCTCATCGATGCCGCACGCTCCTCCACAGCCACACTCCGAATCTTTCCACACAACAACCTCCAAAAACTCACCACACTTCTCACCACACTTCGCTCAAAACACCGATCCGCACGAATTCTCATTGTTACCGAATCGATCTTCTCCATGGACGGCGATCTCTGCCCTCTCAAAGAAATCCTCGACCTCTGCGACATCTACAACGCCGAACTATACCTCGATGAAGCCCATGCTCTAGGCATACTAGGCACTACCGGCATGGGACTTGCAGAACAACTCGGAGTCCAAAACAGAGTCCATTTTCAAATGGGCACCCTGAGCAAGGCAGTCGGACTCTCAGGAGGTTATCTCGCCACTTCTCGCGATTGGATTGATCTTATCGTCAACCGCGCTCGACCCTTCATTTACACCACCGCTCCTCCTCCTGCTCTCGCCCACGCAGCAAACAAAGCCCTAGAACTCATCCGCTCTTCTCAAGGAAACGACCTTCGCGAAAAACTATTCTCTAACATAAACAAAATTCGCCCTCTTCACCCTAGTGCCATCTTACCCATCATCCTCGGAGAAAACTCCACTGCCATCACCGCATCCGACGACTTAGCGAGAAAAGGCCTCTTTGCACCCGCCATTCGCTACCCCACCGTACCGCGCGGATCCGCCCGCATCCGCATAACCATCTCAGCCGCCCACCCACCCGAAGCCATCCAGCAACTCTCACAAGCCTTGCAGACCTTCGCGGAATAAAAAAATCAGATCCTCACCCGATCATTATTCTCCAGCCACTCCATAAAAGTATCCGCTGCCGCCTCAGAATTCATCACCGGAATACCACCAGCCTCTTCGATCCGCTTCGCATCACTCTCTTCAAATACGCGCGCCACAACCGGCACACCCTTCACATAACGCAACACAGTCAGCGAATCGCCTACCCGCCTCATCGAAGCAATCACCAGCTTCGCATCACGCGCCCCCGCCTTTTGCAAAACCTCCTCCTCAGCACCATCTCCTCGTAGAAATGAAATATTCTTATTAGCCAAAGCCCGACATACCGCCGCATCATCATCCACCACCAAAACCTCCTCCCCCTGAGCAAGTAGCGGCTTCACCGTCCACATACCCGCCGACCCGAAACCAAGAATCAACACATGCCCTTTCGGTGTTTCAGTTGTCTTGCTTTTCTTCCTCAACGGATGAAACGGAAGCAAGAAATTAGCAACCTCTTCCCGCCCAAGAATAGGAGTCATAGCCATCGTCATCACCGTTGTTAGAGCCAGGACAGAAAACGTATCCTGACTCACATGCCCGAGCACCACTCCGCTAAGCCCCGACAACAACGAATACTCACTCGTCTGCGCCAGTAACAACCCCGTCTCAATCGCCGCCCGCGCATTCAGTCCTCGCCACTCCGCAACCAACGCAACCAATGGCGGCGTCACAAAAATCACAACCAACGAATAAATCCCCGCTTGAATCCAAAACTCAAAATTTGGAACGCCGAGCAAAGCACCCAGAGCCACAAAGAACATCGCATGAAAAAAATCGACCAGCGATGATAACTGCCCCCGCACCAACCCATTCAGCGGAAACGCAGAAAATACAAATCCACCCGCAAACGCACCTGCAATCAACGGCAGCTCCAACCACGAAGCCACACCCACAAAACCTAACAAAACCGCCACCAACCACAGCAGCAGATTCTCCTCATCCGGCTTGAATTTAAAAACCAATTTCGGAATCACAAAACGCTGCGTCACCCAAGCCACGCCACCCATCAACAATACCTCAAGCAATCCTTTACCCACATCCCATCCCCCACCATCCACACGCGAAAGCAAAACAATCAGCAGTACCAGCGCCACATCCTGCAACAGCAAAACCCCTGTCACCACACGACCATACGGCTCGAACATCGCCTTGCGCATTTGCAAATGCCTCAACACCACCAGTGTCGAACTCGCCGCCAAACCACCTCCTATGTATACCGCCTCCAATGTATCCACGCCCATCCCTTTCGCGCATAAAAATCCAATACCCATCGCAAGAAAAAACTGTATCCCCGCCACCCATATTACCGCTTTTGTATACTTTAAGAAACGCTTGGGATTGAGCTCCACCCCAGAGGAAAACACCAAGAACACCAAACCAAGCTCCAGCATGTTCATCGCTCCCGCACCATGCCCCATACTCAATTCCGCCGGAACCAAACCAGCCAAACTCAGCGTCATCCCCACCGCAATTAACACCGGAACCGAAGGCAAACGAAAATACTTCGCAAGGCCATAAGCAATCGCCGCAGCACCCAACAACAACGCGAAAAGATTCATGGAAGCACCTCCATCTCCCTTAACTTGGCCAACTGCGCCTTCACACCATCCACCTTCGATACCATCAAATAATCCGCTTCCAATTCTAACAAATTTTCCACCACAGAAAGATCCACCACATGGATCGCACACGCCACATCCACGCTCTTCGCACGATACGCCAACAAATCATTCGTCTCCTCAATTTGCAGCGCAGAAACAATCAACTTCGCACGTGCATAGCCCGCTTCTTCAAGCACCGATAAATAACCCACACTCCCTAACAAAACCTTACTCGACAATCCCTCTAGCTTTGCCGGATCCGTGTCCACCGCCAACACATCCTCCCCTTTATCAACCAAACGCCGAACCAAAGCCCGTCCCAAACTATTCATCCCAACCACAATCACATGCCCCTCCAAATGCTCCCCCGCATGAACAATCCGATCCCTAATCTCCGGCTTGCCATCGAGAAATTTCCATCTCAACAAACCCGCTTTCAACACCCACGCATACAGCCCGTGACTGTAGTTAATCATGTAAGATGAAATCGCAATCGTGACCACCCCGACCAATGCGGAAACCAAAAGAATATCCGCCCCAATCAAGCCCTTACCCATCGCCAGCCCCGCCAATATAAACGAGAACTCACTCGTTTGCGCGAGAGTGACACCTGTTAGAAATGCCGTCTTCCGACCATATCCCAGCCATCCCAAGATCCCGAGAAACAACAGTGGCTTTATCAGCAAAACAAACGCCGAAAATCCTAACACCACTCCCATGTGTTCCGTCGCCCCTCCCAAATCCATCCGTATCCCCAACGTCACAAAAAAAACCGCGATGAAAAAGTTCATCAACGGATTCACCCTCCGCCGTAAGTCTTCGTTATACGGAAGTTGCGCCAAACTCATACCCGCAAGAAATGCCCCAACCTCCACCGACAGATGAAAATAATGCGCACCCAGAACCATCAAAAAACACCATGAAAGAGCCCAAATCAACAACACATCCGGCGATCTCGCCGCCCACTTGAACGGCATCGGCAAAAGGTATTTCGACGCGACCAAAGCAACCACCAACAACACCGCCATCCCCGCGAAAGCCTTCAACAATCCCTGCCCCACCGCCGCAATATCCACACCCCCGGCATCCCCTGAAAATCCCGCCAAAAATGTCAGCAGCATAATCACCACCACATCCTGCACCAACAAAACTCCCAACGCAATCCGACCATACAAACTCTCAAACTCACCCTTTTCCTCTAACAACTTCACCACCACCACCGTGCTGCTGAACGTCAAAGCCGCCGCCATAAACAAACTCGGCGCCAACCCAAAACCCATCGCCTTCGCCAATAAAAACCCAAGCCCGGCCGTCAAACCAACCTGCATGAAACCTGCGATCAACGCCACCTTCCCCACATCGCGCACCTTCCCAATACTCAGCTCCAAACCCACCAGAAACAGCAACAACGCAATCCCCGTCTCCGAGACCAACTCCAAACCCTTATCAACACCCACCCAACCCAAAACCGGCCCAATCAAGATTCCACAAAGCAAATACACCACAATCGCCGGCATCCGCAACATACGACCCGCCATCACCATCACCGCAGCACAGATCGCTATAATACCTAAACTCTGTAAAAATCCTATATCCGCCATAAACCAACACTGTGTTAGAGCCTCAAACCATTCGCGTCCAGAAAAGACCAAATTGAAAATCGAAATTTGAGATTTGAGAATCACCCACCAACGTTCAAGCTAAACCCATGACTCGCCCCGACGCCCGTGCAAACGACCAACTCCGCCCCATCTCATTTCATCCAAATGTAGCCCCGAACGCCACCGGCTCCGTCCTGGTCTGCTTCGGCAACACACGCGTCATCTGCTCCGCAACCGTCGAAGAAGGCATCCCCGGCTGGATGCGTTACCAAAAAGTATCCGGCGGCTGGCTCACCGCCGAATACTCCATGCTCCCCTACTCCACCCACGACCGCAAAGCCCGCGACATCTCACGCGGCAAACTCGACGGTCGCTCCTCAGAAATCCAACGCCTCATCGGCCGCTCCCTCCGCGCCGTCGTCGACCTCCAAAAAATCGGCCAACGCACACTCTGGATCGATTGCGATGTCCTCCAAGCCGACGGCGGCACCCGCACCGCATCCGTCACCGGTGCCTGCGTCGCCACCGCCATCGCCTTCAACCGCATGCTAGCCGAAGGAAAAATCAACGACTTCCCCCTCAAGAAACTCGTCGCCGCCGTCTCCGCAGGCATCTACGAAAACACCCCAGTCCTCGACCTCAACTACCTCGAAGACAAAGCCGCCACCGTCGATTTCAACATCGTCATGACCGAAACCCTCGAATTCGTCGAAGTCCAAGGCTCAGGCGAAGAAGCCGTCTTCACCTCGGAACAAATGACCGCCATGATCGACCTCTCACGCAAAGGCATCTCGGAAATCTTCTCCCTCCAGAAAATCGCCATCATCAACGCCGACAAAGCCGAACCCCTCGATTTTGCTTCTCTCATCGGCGCCTTTGGGAAAAAATAAAACAACCTAACCGTAAACAACCTACGCATCATGAAATCATCATTCCTCCTCCTCACCGCCCTCACCGCACACGCGGCGGAACTTCCCAACCCCCACCTCCTCCCCACCACCAAGGCCATCCACGAAAAAATCATGGCAAAAGAAAAACTCGCTGCTGAGGCCATGAAAACCTACACCGAGACCATCACTCTCGCTCCCGGCTCCTCCATCGAGATGATACCAATCCCTGCCGGAACCTTCAAAATCGGCTCCCCGGAAAACGCCGCAAACCGCAAACCAGACGAAGGTCCGCAAACCGAAGTATCCATCTCTCCCTTCTGGATGGCCAAAGTGGAAACCACATGGGATCTCTACCGCCCCTACATGGAAAACGGCAAAAGCCGCAACAAAGACGGCACCCTCAACCGTGATGCCGACATGACCACCTCCGAAGCCCCCGAAGTCAAAGACGGCGAAACCCTCATCGACACCATCAGCCAGCCCACCCCTCCCTACGTCCCCATGCACTTCTCCATGGGCGATGGCTACTCCAAAGACTATCCCGCCGTCGGCGTCACCTACCACGCCGCCAACAAATTCTGCCAATGGCTCTCCGCTCAAACCGGCCACTTCTACCGCCTCCCCACAGAAGCCGAATGGGAACACGCCTGCCGCGCCGGAACCGATACCGCATACTCCTTCGGCGACGACCCCGCACAACTCGGCGAATACGCCTGGTTCGTCGACAACTCCGAATTCCAGTATCAAAAAGTAGGCACCAAAAAACCCAACCCCTGGGGTCTTCACGACATGCACGGAAACGCCGCCGAACTCACCCTCGACCACTACCTCTCGGACGCTTACGCCAAATACCCCAAAGACAAACCAAACCCCTGGCACCCGCCCGTAACCCGCCACCCCACCGTATTCCGTGGCGGCCACTGGGATGCCGATGCCGACATGCTCCGCTCCACCGCGCGCGGCCAAACCTCCACCGAACTCAAAGTCCAAGACCCTCAAATCCCCAAATCCATCTGGTATTACACCAACGCCTCATGGCTCGGCTTCCGCGTCGTCCGCCCCCTCGAAGTCCCTTCCGTCGAAGAAATGCACAAAGCATGGAACCAAGGCCCCGGCGACTCCGAGTGAAATTTTGACTCTTCATTGATTTTCATAAAAACCCAGTAATCGCCCCCAAATAAGCGGCGGATCAATAGTCCACCAACCCCACACACCCCTCAAAACACCCTCGGAATCCCTCTTCCTTTCGTGTGCTTCGTGACTTTCGTGGTTCCAAAACATATCAATGATAAAAGTCAACGCCTGCAATCCGTAGTCGAAAATCTTTTCTCATCCCCAGCTCGCTCGCCCGAGTCGCGTTACATGATTTCCTGATTGGATTCTCCGCATCTTTATATTATTCCTCATCACAAATATAAAACATCATGCGCCTTCTAATCCTCGCCACACTCACCCTGAGCATCTCCATCCTCTCCGCAGAGCAACGATCCGCACAATCTTGGGCAGTAAAAGCCTTCTCCCCTTACCCAAGTCCCATCGCCAAAATTTCCCAAGCATTGCTGACATCAAAAATCGAAGAACTCACCCCCAAAGTCTCCATCGATGACGGGCAAACCCATTCCTACCACTTAAGCACCCTCCGCTACCTCGGCACCCTCAAACGCGGCCAGGAAAAATTCACAGTCGCCACCGCAACCTACATCCAATCCTCGCCGGAAAACTCGAAAAAAAATCCCCCAACAAGCCACGGTTTTCTCATCTACTTGGATTCCGAGCATCGCATCAAATCATACTCCCGCACGAAAATCCCTGACCAACTCCACATCATCAACGGCAAACTACACCGCGTAGAAAAAAACACACCTCCCTCCAACCCATCTACCCCACACAACACCCCCACAAAACAGATCCCCTCCTAAAACCTCACCAACCCCCAATCTCACTCCCTCTGGTCTCTGGATTCTGACATCTTGTCTCTAAAAACTCACTTCCTATCCTTCGCCCGCTGAAACCTCGATCTCCTCTCCGAAACCTCAGCCCCTTCCTCCGCCGCTGCCTCAACCACCTTCTTCACTTCCACCACCACCTTCTTCTCCACAACCTCTCTCACCTTCACCTTCTTCGGACTCTTCGCCTTCGCCACCTTCTCTCTCTTACTAAACTGCGGCAACTTCCATCCCGTCCGCGTAATCAGCGCATCTAACAAAACCATCACCAGCAAACAAATTCCCAACGGCAAACTCAACGAACTCGCCGCCACATACGGCGGTCTCAACCACGCCTCCTCCAGCTTCAACAACTCCCTCCCGTTCGTCTCATGCGAAACCTGCCGCAGCTCCGCCAAACGCTCCGGCTCAAACGTCCACTCCACACTCGACCCCACACTCACCGGACCAAACCCAATCGCATTTTCACCCACACGGATCGCCCCCTTCACCACAGTCCCCTCCTCAAGATCACGACTCAAAGAAAAATGCCCCGGCGCCAGCCTCTTCCACGGCAACTCATAAATTGCCCCGCCCGCTCCATCCTGAATCCGCACCGTCGGCGGCTCCTTGCTCAACTTCTCCCCCCACTCCTCCACATCATACAGCAAATCTAAATCCAACCTCGTCCCCTGCACCTTATGCCTCACCGCAATCCCCGGCGGCATCTCCTGACCCATCAAAAACCTCCCCAGCGTCTGCACAAAATCCCCATATCCAGCCCACCCCCTCACCTCCTTTGAGTAATCCCCTCCCAAAGGAAACGAAACCGCCGCCGTCCGCCCCAATCCCCTCCGCGCATGTGCCACCAACGGCGCCGCATACTCATCCTTGGAAACCAACGACACCACCGCATCCTCCCTCGCATACGATAAATTATACCCGCCTACCTCTCCCAACCAACTCATCTCCTTCGGTGAAATCTCTCCCCACCTCCCCGATGCCAATACCCCCACCTTCTCCTCCAAAAACGCCGACCTCGCGATCGTCACCGTCTCCTGAGCAAAAATCTGCGGAATCTCCATCGGCCGATCCGTGAAAAAAATACGCCCTCCCCCACGCTTCGCAATATCCTCACACAACGCCGCATCCACATCACCCTTCGTCCCCAATCCAATCACCGATACCGTCGCACCCTCCCTCTTCATCTCATCTAACAACTTTTCATAAGCCCCGGGCTCCTCCGTATCCTGCGCATCCGTAAACAAAATAATATGCCTCGTCCCCGCCTGCGACTTCCTCAACTCCTCCCACCCCGCCTTCAACCCCGTATAAACAAAAATCCCTCCCCCAGCCGAACTGATCTTCCTCACCTTCTTGTTGATATCATCCCTCTGCGTCCCCACCTGCGTCAACGGCACCACCTTCGTAGGCTCACTATCCACCGCAAATACCGTCACCTGATCCACCATCCCTAACAAATTCACCGCCGCAATCGCACCACTATTCGCCAAATCCATCTTCGTCTTCCCTCCCGCCACATTCACCGCCATCGATCCCGACCGATCCATCACAATAGCCAACGCCACCGACAACTTCCGATGCTCCGACTTCAGCTCCATCGAAACCGGCAACAACTCATCAATATCCGATTGAAAATACCCACCCGCACCAAACGACCTCTTCCCACCCACCATCAAAAATCCTCCACCCTGCTCTCTAACAAAAAAATCCAACGACCTCATGAAATCACCCGGGATCTCATGCGCCGGCACATTGTTGAAAATCACCGCACGCGTCCCCCCAAGCATCCCCGGCCTCAACTGCGAAAACTCGCTCACAACCTGCACATCAAAATCCAAATCCGCCATCGCCTTCGCTACCGGATCATCCAAATACTTCGTCACCAACAACATCCTCGGCCCACCCGTAATCTCTATCCATCGTAAGATCCGGTTGTTCCCCGGATGCGCATCCTTCTCCGGCCGGATCTCCGCATCATACTCATACCCACCCACCTCAACCAACCGATCCGTGAACTCCACCGTCCCCAAACCATCCACCACATCCACCTCCGTCTCAGCCAAAACCAAACCATTCCTCCTCAAAATCAAAGGAACCTTCCCATCCTCATTCGCCCTCACCAATACCGAAATCAAAAACGGCTCACCCACCTGAACCCGCTCCGGAAACGCCAACCGCGCCAACCGCGCATCCTGCGCAGTCTCCTCCCTCACCAATCGATAATCCAAAGGAATCCCCATCCTCTTCAACTGCGCCGCCGCCTCACTCAACGGCTCCGTCGAATACCCATCCGTAAACAACAACACCCGCGTCGGCTTGCTCCCATCCACCTGCGCCGCCAAATTCGACAACGCCAAACCCGTCCGCGTCAACTTCCTCGACCCCGTAAACGACGACCCATCAACCCCCGCATCCGCAATCTCCGCCGCATAATTCACAAATCGCAAACGATCCTTCCGCCCAGGCTTCGACTGCTCCAAAATATCCGTCCACCCCGGCAAACCCTTGTCTATCAAATCCTCCGTCGATTCGGACCGATCCAACAACACAATCAAATCCAACGCGTTCTCCTGCTTCCTCACATGAGGCCCCGCCAACATCGTCACCACCAACAAAACAATCACCACCCGCAACGGTCGGAACAACCCGAGACGCGGCCAATACCACCTCATCAGAGCCAACAACGGAACCAACAGAAAACTCTCCGGATAATCAAAACTCACTCCAAGAACTTCACATCCTTTCCCTATGAAAGGCAATCCCTAGTCCATCTACCCCTCACAAAAACATCCTTCACAAAATTCACTCATCCACGCCTCACCCGACCTTCAATCCACCTCACCATCTCATCCACATCCTTATCCACTTCCATTTTCCTTTTCAAAGCCTCCGCCGCCTGCCTGAACGAACTTCCATCTAACAACCTCGCCAACTCTCTAGTCACACGTTCCGGCGTGAAATCCCTCGCCATCAACGCGGCCCCGGCACCCAGTTTGCACAATCGCTCGGCATTGTCCGGCTGATCATGCGACATCGCCATAATCAACTGAGGCACGCCCGCACGAAAACCCTGCGCCATCGTCCCCACCCCGCCATGATGCACAAAGACAGAGGCATGACCAAGCAACTTGCTGAACGGCACAAAATCAACCTGCAAAATCCGCTCCTCCATACCCGCAGGAATTTGATTTTCCATCCGCGTCACAAAAACCGCACGCACTCCCAACCGCTTAACCGCCTCCGCTGCCGAGGCAAAAAAATTTCCAGCCTGCAGATTCGCACTGCCCGGCGTAAAGACGACGGGCTTTTCCCCCCTGGCCAGGAAATCCTCAAGCTCCCGCTGCATGGCTACCTCGGCGGTCAAATCCTCCATCGGAAAATCCCATTGAAAAAGTTCAGCCGGCCAATCCGCTTGGGGTGACCCAAACCACTTCGGAAAAAGCGCAAGCACGCCGTCGGGCGAGTGCCACCACTCCCGCCAGATGCTGCGCGGCGGTTTTACACCGTTTTCCATACACATCCGCCGGATACCAGGCAGCGCGAGGAAATCGATTCCGTTGGGCAGCGAAAACAGGAATTTCCTCACTCCAACCGGCAGCGCCCGCAACCACCCCAACCTAGGATGCAGAAGTGGTGTCTCGTAGGCGCTCAAAAAAACCATCGGCTGCAAGTGCACGGTAATAAGCGGAATACCCAACTTTTCCCGTGCCATCCTCGCCCCGAACGCCGTCAGTGGGGCCATCATCAGATCCACGCAACCCAGATTTTCAACCGCCTCCAGATATCGCGGTGACCAACCCACCGCATGATCCAGCACCAACTTCGTCCCTACCCAAAGCTTCCAGATTCGCGGATCATTTTGTATCGCTTTCAGCTCCTCCTCCGTCCCCAATCCCACGAAATCAATTCCCGCCGCCTCCGCCGCCTCGGCAAAAAACACAGTCGTCACCAAAGTAACCCGATAACCTCGGGCAATCAATAACTTCCCCAACCATATAAAAGGAAAAACATCACCAGCACTTCCAAAAGGCAAAAGGACAACGTGGCGCATTTTACTCAGAGCTCTTGGAAAAACGAAACCATCTTGTTACTCACCAGCCCCCGTCCCAAAAAAAATGGGGAAAAATGGTGGCCCGAGCCGGATTCGAACCAGCGACACGCGGATTTTCAATCCGCTGCTCTACCAACTGAGCTATCGGGCCTACCGATACCCACCCTCAACGGGCGGGGCGTGAGTAAGAATCCTATCCACCCCCTTTGACAACCCAAAAATCACTTACAAACAAATTTTCCCAACCACCGTCTTTCAAAATCACATTCCCGCGGTAACTATTCACCTATGCCGCATCTCTCCCTACGCAGAATCATCTCGACTGCTTCCGCAGTTGTTTTCGTCTGCCTCCCCACTTCCACAAACGCCGCACCCTTCAAACTCCTAGCCATAGGCGACTCCCTCACAGAAGAATACCGCTTCGAATTCTTCTTCTCCGCCCCAGCATCAAACGGACTCACACCCAACACAAAAAACTGGGTCGAACTCCTCCACCAGCACCGCCCCGCCCATTTCTCCATGGGAAATTATTCGAACTCCTTCGTCGCCTACGCCGATTGGCGAAAAGGCGGATACGAATACAACTACGGTGTTCCCGCCTTCAAAGCCTCCGATTGGGTCCGCATCCTCTACACCCCATCATCTGCGTTCGACATTACAACTCATGACGAACTCAGAAACGACCTCGGCACCGTCGATGCCGTCCTCATCTTTATTGGCGGAAACGACCTGAGCCTCTCCAGCAACGACGCACAAAACGACCTCATCCGCCAATCCATCGCCAGCATCCACGACTACGTTCGCACCCATACCCCTGAAAATCTCCCCATCATCATCGCCACCGTCCCGGACATCGGCGCCACCCCCAAAGAAAAACTTTCCGACCCCACCGCCGCCGCTGCCGCACGCCAACGCGTCGCAACCCTCAATGCAAACATCATCGCCCTCGGCTCACGCCCCAACACCTACATCGCCCGCATCGATAAACTCACCGACCTCATCTTCGACCTCACACCCTTCCACCTCAACGGCACCGAATTCATCTACGCTCCCAACCCACAAAACCCACCCCTCCACATCTTCTGCAAAGATGGCTTCCACCCCGCAACCGCCGCTCAAGCCCTAATTGCCAACGAAATCCTCAAAGCCATCAACCTCTTCGCAACCACACCCATACCCCTCTTCTCAAATCGGGAAATCCTCTCCCAAATGCTTTCCCAAAACCCCGACCAACCATTCATCAACTTCATCGGCGCCAACGGAACCATGTCCCAAAATCCCGACAACGACTCCCTGCCCAACTTGTTAGAATTCCTCCTCAACACCAACCCCTCCTCTCCCAACGAAGGCATCTCATTCCTCACCGATGGCACCGCATCCTTCACCCCATCCTCCACCGCCCTGCGCTTCGCTTCCCTCGCCGTCCTCCAATCCCCAGACCTCCAGGACAACTGGACACCAGTCCCGCAACCGAACATGATCCCCCAACCCGACGGCTCCATCAAAATCCTCCCCACTTCCCCAAAACTCTTCTATAAATTCCTCGCTACCCCCAACCCCTGAAAAATCCATCATGCACGCCGAACTCCAAACCCTCCTCCAACAACGCCTGGAAATCATCGCCAACCACACCCTCCGCGACCAAGATCCAGACAAACACCTCACAGCCCTTAAAAACATCTCCGAAAAAATCACCGCCTTCACCAATACACACATCTCCCAACTCGACCCGAAATTACGCCACTACCTCACCAACTCCTCCTACCAAAAAGCCCTCGACCACATCACCCACCTAGCACCCACACAAAACCCTCTCTAACTCCCCCCGTGCTCAACCACCTCCGCCTTCTCAACTTCCGCTGCTTCGACTCCCTCTCCCTCGAAGCACCCCCGGAAGGCATCATCCTCATCGGCTCCAACGCCCAAGGCAAAACCTCCATCCTCGAAGCCATCTGCACCCTCATCCGCCTCCAATCACCCCGTACCAACAGCCTCAACACCCTCTCCAAATTCAACTCCCCAGGCTTCGGCATCGCAGGAAACCCATGGAACCAGGAACGCAAAATTCGCCAACGCTCCACCAAAGGTCTCCTCCTCCTGGCCGACTCCCAAACCCGCAACTCCCGCACCGACTACCTCGCCGACGGCGGCCTCATCGTCTGGATGGGAAACGAGGACCTCAACCTCGTCCGCAACTCCGGTGAATCCAGACGCAACTTCCTCGACTTTCTCGGCGTCCAGCTCGACCCCCAATACCGAACCGCCATCACCCGCTACCGCCGCGCTCTCAAAGCAAAAAACCTCCTCCTCAAAGAACCAAAACTCCGCCTCCCCGAACTCCTCGCCTACGAAGACATCCTCATCGAACACGGAACCTTCATCACCCAATACCGCCAGAAACTCATCGACCAACTCTCCCCGCTCGTCGCCGCCGCACAAATCAACATCTCCGCAAAAAACGAAGCCCTCTCCCTCACCTACCTCCCCGCAACCGGCCCCTGCATGAAAGATTCCATCCTCCAGGCCCGCGCCCGCGAAACCTCCTCCCGCCAAGCCATCGTCGGCCCCCATCGCGACGACTTCTCCATCCGCCTCCACGGAATGCCCGCCAACGAATACGCCAGCGAAGGCCAGCAACGAACCATCGCCCTCGCCCTCAAACTCGCCCAAGGCGACCTCCTCCACCAACAACGCTCCAAAACACCCATCTACCTCCTCGACGATATCTTCGGCGAACTCGACCCTTCACGCCGCAACGCCCTCCTCCACCACCTCCCCCCGCACTCCCAAAAATTCATCACCACCACCCACCTCGATTGGATGAAATCCACATCCGCCATCCCCTCCCTCCCCATCCTCGAAGTCCGCGACCACCTCCTAATCCCCCTAAAATAAAACCTTTTTCCCATCCCCAATTAACTGATAACAGATAACTGATAACTTCCCTCGGCTTTTACCCAAAAACCTATGTCCAAAGACCTCGAAAACGATCGCCTCGAACTCGCCCTCCGCGCCTCCAACGAAGGAATCTGGGACTGGAGCGTCGGAGAAAAAAACATCTACTACTCTCGCCGTATCCTCGAGTTCCTCGAATGCACCGCCTCCGCCGCTCCCAACCTCTTCCTCCCTCCTCACCTCCCCATCCATCACCTCGACCGACCCACATTCGTCTCCGCACTCGAACAAGCCCTCTCACAAAACGGCCCCGAAACCCTAGCAGTCGACGCTCGCATACAAACCGGATCTAACACCTGGCGCTGGCTCCGCATTCGCGGCACCGTCGTCCGCAATCGCGAAGGCCACGCCACCAGAATCGCCGGATCCATGATCGATATCAGCCTCCGCAAAAACGCCGAAGCACAAATCGAAGAAGAACGCCACCTCCTCCGCACCCTCATCGACCACGTCCCCCTCCAAATCTACTTCAAAGACCTCAACTCCCACTTCGTCATGGTCAACCGCGGCATGGCGGAATACCACGGCTTCCCCTCCACCGATGAAATCCTCGGCAAACACGACAAAGACCTCTTCTCCAACACACACTGGGAAAAAGCCGCCGCCGATGAACAACAAATCATCCAAACCGGCACCCCCATGTGCGGCCAACTCGAACGCGAAACATGGCGCGAAGGGAGCGAAACCTTCGTCCTCACTTCCAAATTCCCATGGCGAGATAAAAGCGGCGAAATCAAAGGCACCTATGGCGTCTCCAACGACGTCACATCACTCGTCATCACCCAACGCCAAGCCACCGAACTCGCCAACCAACTCCAACAAAAAAATACAACCTACGAAGAAGAACTCAAACTCGCTCGCGAAATCCAACACGCCCTGACAACCAACGAATACCCCCTCGCATCCTCCTCCAACGGCGTCTCCCTCTCCTTCGCCTCCAAATACCTCCCCATCTCAGGCCTCGCCGGCGACTTCTTTGAAATCATCCCCCTCGGTAACGATAAATTCGGCATCTTCATCTGCGACGTCATGGGCCACGGCATCCGCGCAGCTCTCGTCGTATCCATGCTCCGCGGCCTGCTAGCAAACCAAGCTAACAAGAAACACGACTCCTCCACCTTCCTCAAAAAACTAAACCACGGCCTAACATCCATCCTAAAACGCGCCAACATCACCATGTTCGCAACCGCCTTCTACGGCATCATCGACCTCAAATCCCTCTCCATGTCCTACTCCTGCGCCGGACACCCGGGCCCCATCATCTCCGGAAAAAACAACCTCCAGCTCTGCACAGACCGCTCACAAAAAGGTCCGGCCCTCGGACTCTTCCTCGACGCCCATTACCCCTCCCTCCCCATCGACCTAACAACCACAAAACGCATCCTCCTCTTCACCGACGGCGTCCTGGAAGCGGAAAACTCCAAAGGCGAAATGCTCCTCGAAAACCGCCTCCTCAACATCGCAGCCACAGACGACACCCATCAAATCTCCGACTGGCTGGACCACATCATCCATTCCGTCCTCAACTTCGCCGGAAACAACCACTTCGACGACGACGTCTGCCTCCTAGGAATCCAAATCAACAAACCCTAAAAATCCGACCTCCCGACCTTAAGACTTTCATCTCACTCCTCAATCAATTCATCAAAACTATCCCCCTCCTTACCCTCCTCCACAACATCCCCGGCATCCCCCTCCTCTTCCTCACCATCCCCTGCAACCTCCGTAACCTTATCCTCATCCGCCGCCTCATACATCTCACGAAAATTATCCACCGGACTCGCCCCCGTCCCACCTATCTCCACATCCACCCAGCGATACCCCTCTTCAACCTCTCCAAAAATCCGATCAAGCCTCTTGTTCTTCGCACCGCTGATCAAATTCCCAGGAATCCCCACCCGTAGCTTGCCAGTAATCATCCCTCCATCCAGCCCTGACAGTTCTCCACGTATTGCCATTCTGCCTCGCTGCTCCAGCACAATCTCCCGCATCTCCACCAAGTCTCCCATCCTTCTCACTGAGAACGAAACCTCACTGTCAAAATTCGGCAACTCAAACCACCGGTCATCCAAATACGTAGCCAAATTCGTCAGAAACCTCAGTTGCGATACATCAACCCGCGAATCCAACGAATGCACCAACCTCAATTCCATCTCCGCCTCATCCATCAACTCAGGATGAAACTTCAAAAAATTGGAATCCACCGCATCTTCATTTGT
Organism: Akkermansiaceae bacterium; assembly: GCA_041737575.1. Classification (GTDB taxonomy): domain Bacteria; phylum Verrucomicrobiota; class Verrucomicrobiia; order Verrucomicrobiales; family Akkermansiaceae; genus Luteolibacter. The sequence goes on along the minus strand of JBGSRM010000018.1, from coordinate 10,321 downwards.
CATCACAGACCCTAGGAAAAATCTCCCCAAATCGCTACCCAACAAATATGACAACCGGAAAGACTCCACCTTCACACTCAATACATGCGTCGCATCCGCATCCAACGGCTTCACCACTCCCGTGAAATCCATCGATCCTCGATCCACCGTCCGCTGCTTCAATTCCGTCGGCACCGTGAACCTCATGCTCTGTATATCCAGCTCTGAGCCGTCCAATCTCACATAACTTCGATCCAACTCCATCGCCGGCCAATCCCCACACCTCAATAAACCTCCATTCAATCGAATCTCACCCTTACCCGAATCTCCTATCGGAAAATACGAGGCCTCGGTCTTCTCCAACACACTTTTGAATACTTCATTGTTTCCGAAATACACATTCAAGGCCGGAATCGAATATCGTTGAAAACGAACCGGCAACTTGCCCTCAACCGCTTTTTCATATCTCGCTTCCTCCCCCTTCAGCGGCGACCTCAAAAACAAGTTCCCCTTCCCGGCAACAATCTCCTCCCCACTGAAACTCTGCCCCACAAAACTCGACAGCGCCGTCTTCGCTACCAGACTTTCCGCGGAAATCCTCGCCAACACATTCCCTTCCGGCCACACCATGCTGATGCTCGATGAATGCGCCGAGGCCGGATTCATCCGGAACTGTGTCATCTCCACCTTCGCACCACTCGCAACCTGTATCTTCCCGATCAACTTCTCCCGGAAAACCGTACTGTTCGAGTAAACCAAACCCACCATCCCCGCGATGAAAATCAGCACCGCTATCAAGGTGAATCCCACGATCTGGATGATATGAACCTTGTGATTCCTCTTCGTCTCCTTGTCCACCGCCTGATTCGTCCTGCGCTTCCTCTTCCTCGACTTCACAGCCTGCGTCCCATCCTCCCGGGTCACCAGCTCCTTCTCCGCATCGGTACTGCTCCGACGCTTGAGACGCTCCATCATCTCGTCAATCGTATACTTCTCCGGCTCATCGCTTGGGTCAGGCATGGTAAATTACTTCGTTAATTCAGCGGTCACGATATGGCCGACCCGTCGGATCAAGTAATTCCACATTCACGAAAAATATAATAGCCGTAGACACATGCTTCTTCGCATCCGATTTAAACAACCTGCCCACAAGCGGTATATCCCCCAAAATCGGAGTCTTATCATTCACATTCGTTACCTCCTCCTTCAACAGCCCCCCGATCACGATCGTAGCTCCATCCGCTACTACCAGATTCGTGCTCGTCCGCTGCACACTGAAAATCGGCATCAAAATCTCATTCTCTGCCAGAATATTTCGTATCGGACCGGCAACTCCCTCCGAAATAGTTCCAATCGGACTCCCATAATTCACAAAACCGTCAAACTCGGAAAACGATGGGTTCAAGGTCACATTCACGAACTGCTTCTTCTCATCCGCAACCGGCAAAACCTCCAAAACAATCCCAATATCCCGCTTCTCAAACGCCGTCGGCATCGCAGGAATCACCGGAACGCTCACCGCCGTAGTATCAACACCCGTAATGTTCCCTCCACCATCAATCTGAACCGATGTGAATCCACCCACATTCGACGGTATCTCCGGCGGCTCATACTCTGTCGGATAAATGAATTCATCGATCAGAAATATCGACGCCGCTTGCCCGCTTCTCGTCGTTACCGATGGCTGCGCCATCAAATCAAAACCCTTCTTCTGATCCAATCCCCTCATCAACGCCTGTATCGTCGCACCGCCTACAATCCCATTCACTCCAAATACTCCCGGTGCCCGGAAAGACTCCTGCGCACCACGATTTCCAGCCTCTGAAATCAGTTTGTCGATGCTATCCGCCGGCGTCGCGAAATCTCCACTCCGGTTCCCCGCCGTGATCGGATTCGTCGGAAAAAATGTCCCGGGCACCGCCGCTATGTCCGTGATCGGATTCCCACTTCCCGTCGTCCCCCCCGACAAATTCAGATTGCTCGCACCCGGTATCCAACTGTCCCCTCCAAACTGAAACGTATCTAACATCCAGTCAAAACTCAGCTCCTTCAAAACATCCTCCTGAATTCTCAACATCGTCACCCGCACCGCCACAGCCACCGGCTCCACCTGAACCAAATTGTCGATGATCTGCGAAATCACATCCTGATTATCCGCCGTGTTGATTACCCTCAACATGTTCGACTTCGCATTCAAAACCACCGATGCACCCGGTGGAAACAAAACACCCTGCATTGACAAAGCCTCCTGCACACTCTTCCGCTTCGCAAGCAATCCAGCTCCTTGCCCCGCATCCGTATTGAAAATATCCACCGGCTCCTCCTCCCCCTCCAAACCTGCCGTCAGCACACTCTGGAAATCCGGGGGAACCCGATACGTCCTTGATATCAAAACATCCCCTCCCACCCCCAATGGAACAATCGTCACCGCATAATCCTCCACACGATACACCGTCCCCGTTATCTCCGTGATATACTTCAGAATCTGTTTCACCGGAACATTCGACAAACGCAGATCAAACTTCTTCGCCGCGATCTGACCACCAATCCCTTCCGACGTATCCCCCAAATTCACCGCAATATTGATCCCCTTGTCTTTCTCAATCTGCGTCACCGTATCATTCTCCTCAGCTCGCAGTTTCAATAAATCAATCGCCTCCAACAACGTCCCCCCCTCCAACTGGAACGAAGGAATCACAATCAGATCCAACTTGTTCTGCATCGGAATGAATCCACCCAAATCATTCATCTCATCCACCCTCGGCAAATCCAACTCCACCAAATCTGGTGTCAATGGCAGCTCCCATGCACCATCCACCTCACCTAACAAAGTTGCTCGCATCTCATCACGTGCCGCCTGAAAATACCCGACCTTCTGCCCCGCAATCTTCTCCAAACCACGTCGCGCCGCCTTGTTATACGGATCTATCTTCAATATCTCCTTATAATGTCTCTCCGCTTCATCATACTTGCCCAAATCAAACGAACCCTGCGCCATGTAAAAATGTCTCCTCACCTCATCCACCTGCGCCGCATGCTCCTTCGTCAACGCCGGATTCGTCCGCACGGGATCATCCAACTGCACCCGATACCCCTCAACCAACGGATCCCCCAAAGCAACTCCCTCCACCAAAACCTTGTCCACCACATCCTTCGCACCTTGCACGTCCCCCTTCTTCGACAACTCCTTCGCCCACTCCACCGTCGCCTGCGCATAACGCTGCCTCGCCGCCATTCTCAATTCCCCCGTCGCTGGCGCTTCAGGAAATGACTGCACCGCCCCCGCATACGCTTCAGCCGCCTCCTCATACCTGCCCGCCTCATACGCCTCATCCCCCTTCAACAGCAACAACTGACCCTCCTGAACCGCCGCCTCTCTCCTCTCCATCTCTTTCCTCGCCAACTCCGAAATCACGCCCTCAGGCTCCGCAACCGCGAACGCAACCATGCAAAACTGAAAAATTACTGCGAGTCCCTTCATGCCGTGTCTTCTAATCAAATCGATTACCATCTGGAATTTTCAAAAAACCTAGCCACCCAATCACAAAAGAGTAAGCCAAAAATCTAAGAATATGAAACTTTCTCATCGATTCCAACCGCTCCTCAAAACCGAAACTCCATTTGCTCCACCCGCCTCCTGCCCACACCCCGATACCTGCGAATTCTACCCCGCACCATCCTGCGAAAATCATTCCGAAACAACTTCCACCGCAACCTCACGTATTCAATCTTCTTCATAATCGAATACTGTTCAAATAAACACTACTATGTCAAATCAAAAAAATCACGCCCCTCCACAGCACAACCAAGCCAGTAACTGGTAGGGTCGTTTTGACAAAACGACCGCCCCCACAACCCCAGTCTTATCCGTGATAATCCGTGCTATCCGTGGTCAAAAATCTTCCCTCTCCCCACTCTATGAACTCCGTGCATCTTGTCCGTCGTAGCTTTCTTGACCTTCGTAGCCTCGGCGAAGTAGGTAGCGAAGTCGTATCCGTGGTTAAAAAAACACAACCCCAGTCTTATTCGTGATAATCCGTGAAATCCGTGGTCAAAAAACACAACCCGAGTCTTCATCCGTGTAACTCGATCACCCTGCGCCCCACCCGCACATCCTCCCCAATCTGCCGCCGCAACTCATCCACCCCCGCAAACTTCATCTCTCCCCTCAAAAACTTCAGAAACCTCACATGCAACCTTTTCCCATAAAGATACCCATCAAAATCAAACAAATGCACCTCTAACAACCTCTCACCCCCACCCACCGTCGGCCTCACCCCCAAATTCGCAACACCCCTCCACCCTTCCCGCGTCTCCACCACCCACACCCCATCCGGCGGTAACTGCAACTCCCCCGTCCTCAAATTCGCCGTAGGAAAACCCAGCTCCCTTCCCAACTTCCGCCCCTCCACAACCTCCCCGGAAACCTCATAAACCCTCCCCAACATCTTCCCCACCGCCTCAAAATTCCCATCCCCAATCGCCTGCCTTATCCGCGTGCTGCTGATCCGATCCCCCTCCCACATCACCGGCTCCACCGCATCCAAACGAAACCCCATCTCCTCACCCATCCTCCTCAAAAAAACCAAATCACCCATCCGCCCCCTCCCGAATCTCCAATCCACCCCCACAGCCACACTCGCCACACCTCCCCCCTCACACAACTCCCTCACAAACTCCTCCGCTCCCATCCTCGCAAACTCCTCATCAAAACGTATCACCACCACCCCATCCACACCCAACCCACTCAAAATCTCCTCCTTCTCCTCCAACGTCGCCAGCAACGAACTCGGCGCCCGCTCCGGCGCAATCACCCGTATCGGATGCGGCGCAAAGGTCACCACATACGCCCTTCCCCCCTCCTCCCTCGCAGACCTCACTGCCCTCCCTACCACCGCCTGATGCCCCACATGCACCCCATCAAAAACTCCCAACGCCAAATGCTTCTTCCCCACCTCCGCCGCCAATTCCTTCAAATTGTCCAGTCGCACCCACATCGCTCCTAAGCACCTCTCATCAGTGAAATCTCTGCCAACGATAAAAACGCCTTCAACAAAATCTCCGCATTCCCCTCCTTCAACCGCTCCACCGTCACCGCACGATCCAACGTAAACTTTCCGGAATTCGTCCGCCTCAACGCACTCAAATGCGCCCCACACCCCAGCTTCTCACCGATATCATTCGCATACGTCCTCACATAAAAACCCTTCGAACACTCCACACGAAAATCAATCTCCGGCAACGCCACACGCTTGATCTGATACCCGCTCACCTTCACCGGCCGCAACTTGCGCTCCACCTCCTCACCCTTCCTCGCCAACTTATACAACGGAACACCTCCCTGCTTGATCGCCGAAACCATCGGCGGCAACTGCTCGAACTCCCCCTTGAAACAATCAAACGCAGCCACGATCTCGGCCTCCGAATACTCACCCACCTCACGCTCCTCCAGGACTTCCCCCTCCTTGTCCTGCGTGCTCGTCCGCGCTCCCAAAGTCAACGTCCCCTCATACACCTTATCCTCACTCATCAATAAATCTTGAATCTTCGTCGCCTTCCCCACCACCAACATCAGTAAACCCGTCGCCATCGGATCCAAAGTCCCACAATGCCCGATCTTCTTCGTATTCAACGCACGCCGCGCGATCGCCACCACATCATGCGAAGTCATACCCCCCGCCTTGTCCACCAACAACACACCACTCGGCCCCGTATATTCTTCTTTGTTTTGTCTCATCTCGTTAAAATAAATTAAAAAATCAAATCCCCGCCATAGCCCTACCCAACGCCTCCAGCACCTTCCCCTTCGCCTCCTCAATACTCCCACCCATCCGAATCCCCGCCGCCAACGCATGGCCCCCTCCTCCAAATTCCATCGCCACATCACAAACATTCACACTCCGATCCTTCGACCTCATCGAAACCCGAATCTTCCCATCCGCCAACTCCTCAAAAAACACAGCCACCAAAACACCCTTCACCCCACGAATCATATCAATCAAACCCTCACTATCCTCCGGCTTCAAACCCAACCCGCTCTGCGTCGCATAACTCAACTCCCAATATGCCAACCGACCATCCGCACTAATATCTAACGTATTCAACAACGCCCTCAACAACTCCAACCTCCGATACGGATGATTGTCATACGTATCCGCATTGATCCTCCCCAAATTCAAACCTCTCCGAATCAAATCCGCTCCCATCTCATACGTCTCCGCCGTCGTCGAATCATACTGAAACGACCCCGTATCCGTCGACACCGCCACATAAATCGCATCCCTCGTCTCCTCCGGTATCGGATAACCCAAATACTTCACCAGCTCATAAACAATCTGCCCCGTCGCCGGCTTCCCCGCATCAATCAAATTCACATCCCCATACCCGGGATTCGAAATGTGATGATCAATATTCACCCACAAACCAGCCTTCGACGCCGCCCTCAACGCCCCATCTCCCAACCTCGGCTTCGTCGCCGTATCCAACGCAATCGCCACATCCACCTCCAACGGCTCCTCCGGCGGCATCATCACGGTCTCAGATCCCTTCAAAAACGCCAAACCCTCGGGAACCCCCTCCTCATTCATCAAAAAAACCTTCTTCCCCAACGCCCGCAATACATACCCCAACGCCACCTGCGAACCAATCGCATCCCCATCTGGCCTCACATGACTCATCAATACAAAACTCTCATTCCCCTCAATCACCCTCGCAATCTCCCCATAAACCTTCTTCAATTCATCTGCAGTCATATCTTCAAAAATCTCTCCCAATCCTCGGGACGCGGATTCTCCCCACCCTCCCCATCTACGCAAGGACAAACCCCCCACCCCCAAAAAATCAAAAATCAAAAATCAAAAATCAAAAATCAAAAATCAAAAATCAAAAATCATCAATCATCAATCAAATCCCTCAATTTCATCAATTCCGTGCATTCCGTGCATTCTGTGGTCAAAAACTCTCCGTCCCTCCATCAACCAAAGCCCCGCGTCCCTCCGCCGTGAAAAGAAATCCCCAACTCACAATCCACAAAACAAACTTGCAGGAATCCCTTTCCCCATCCATCAACCACCCGTGCGCGATCTCCTAGAAAATCCCGCCTGGCAGGAAGACGACCTCGGAATCCCTTTACCGGATTCCGCCCACGCCTGCTCAGTGTGCCTCCCCACATGGGACTCAGTCGTCGGCTACGAAGAAGGCAGGGAAAAAATCACCCGCCGCCTCCGTACCGGCTACCCCCGCTTCTTCAAAAATCCAGCCGTCCAACGCATCTTCGACAACGCCCGCACCGAACTCACATCCGAAAACGAAGACGTCCTCATCCTCCCCACGAAAATCTCCTCCCAGCGCGCCCACCGTTGGCTCGAGCGCAAGGCCGAAACCGCCATCCGCGCCACCTCCTTCCACGGCCTCCACGCCCTCATCTTCCCCACAAAAGCCTCCAAACTCGCCAACCTCTACTGGCGCTTCTCCGGCGAAGGCATCTCCTCCCGCCAAGCCCAGGACTACCTCGACGGCAACCTCCGCCAAGGCTCCAAATCACACCTCCTCGCCCGCTCCATCGCCAAACTCACCGGCGGCCAACAAGACCTCACCTTCATCTTCTCCAGCGGCATCTCTGCCGGCCTCGCCGCACTCCGCTCCCTCCCCGGCCTCCGCGATAACAAAAAAACCCTCCAAATCGAATTCCCCTACGTCGATACCCTGAAAATACAAAATCACTTCGGCAACGGCGTCGTCTATCTCAACCAAGCCACCGGCGAATCCTTCGACGAAGCACTCCAACGCATCCGCGCCGGCGAATTCGCAGGCGTCTTCTCTGAAATCCCCTCCAACCCCCTCCTCCGCACACCCGACCTCTCACGCCTCTCCGCCGCCTGCTCCTTCTCCAACACACCACTCATCCTGGACGACTCCGCAACCGGCCCCCTCAACGTCAACATCCTCCCCCACTGCGACATTCTCACATCCTCCCTCACAAAATGGATCTCCGGTGCCGGCGACGTCATGGCCGGCGCACTCACCATCCGCCACGATTCACCCCTCGCCAGCGAACTCCGCGATTCCATCGCCGCCGACTCCGCCGAGTGCGCCCCACTCTACATCGCAGACACCGAAGTCCTCCTTTCCAACATCAAAGGCTACGCCAAACGCAACAAAGCCGTCAACGAAACCGCCCTCCAACTCGTCGAATACCTCTCCAAACACCCCGCCATCGAAACCGTCTGGCACCCCTCCACCACCCAAACCAAAAACTACGACGCTCTCAAACGCCCCACCGGCGGCTACGGCGGCCTCCTCTCCATCGCCCTCACAAACCCAAAACGCGTCCCCAAATTCTACGACGCCCTGAAACTCTCCAAAGGCCCCTCCTTCGGCACCCCCTTCACCCTAGTCTGCCCCTACACCCTCCTCGCCCACTACGACGAACTCGACTGGTGCGAAGACTGCGGCGTCCCCGCCAACCTAATCAGAATCTCCGTAGGCCAAGAACCCCCACTAACCATCATCAACGCCTTCGAAGAAGCCCTAAAATAAGGCACGGACTTTTATCCAGGCAGGGACTTTTGTCCCCAAAAGTCCATATCTATCCGCCCGATCCATCCCCTGACCTCTAACATCGCCTGGTCTCTGGCATCTCACCCCAAAAACCCCTGCACAATCGGCATCCGCCTCCCCATCCCAAACGCCTTCGTCGTCACACGTATCCCCGGCGCCGCCTGCTGCCGCTTCCACTCATTCAAATCCACCCGACGCTGAATCCACCTCACCAGATTCTCCTCAAACCCATGCCCCATAATCTCCTCCGCCCCCAACTGCTGCTCCACGTACAACTCCAAAATCGCATCTAACACCTCATACTCAGGCAACGTATCCTGATCCTTCTGATTCGGCCTCAACTCCGCACTCGGCGGCTTCTCAATCGTACTCCACGGAATCCGTTCCCCATCACGATTCACCCACCTAGCCACCTCGAAAACCTTCGTCTTCGGTAAATCTGAAATCACCGCCAGCCCTCCGCACATATCCCCATAAATCGTACAATACCCCACCGCCAACTCACTCTTATTCCCCGTCGTCAACAACATGTGCCCCTCCTTGTTAGACAACGCCATCAAAAACAACCCTCTCAACCTCGCCTGCATATTCTCCTCCGTCACATCCTCCGCACGCCCCCTAAACAACGGCCCCATCGCCTCCTTCACCGCCGCAAACGCCCCGCTGATCGAAACCTCCTCACACCGCACCCCCAGCCTCTTCGCCAAATCAAAAGAATCCTCCACACTCCCCCGCGAAGAATAAGGACTCGGCATCGTCAAACCATACACATTCTCAGCCCCCAACGCATCCGCCGCAATCACCGCCGTAAGAGCCGAATCAATCCCACCACTCAACCCCAGACACACACTCGAAAAACCACACTTCACCACATAATCCCTCAAACCCAAAACCAACGCATCATACAACTGCTCCGCCTCCCCCTCCTTCACCCCCTCAGCATCACCCCCTCCAAAAACATCCACCACCCTGCATTCCTCCGCAAACCCCACCATCTGCGCCACCACCCCACCCGAAGCATCCACCACCATCGAGTGCCCGTCAAAAACCAACTGATCATTCCCCCCCACAGAATTGCAATACACCACCGGCACCGCAGCCTCCCTAGCCACATCCCCCAACATCTCCCGCCGCGTCTCCGCCTTCCCTAAATGATACGGCGACGCACTCAAATTCAACAACACATCCATACCCCTCCCACCCAACTCCGCCACCGGATCCCGATCATAAAACGGCCTCTGCAAATAATCCTCCGTCCAAATATCCTCACAAATCGTCACCCCGATCCGCTTCCCCCGCCAAACATACGGCTCACACAAATCCCCCGGCTCAAAATACCGCCTCTCATCAAACACATCATACGTCGGCAGCAACGCCTTGAAAAACCTCATCCTCACCTCCCCACCCTCCAACCACGCCGCCGCATTCCGAAAAGGCTTACCCTTCTCCCCACCATGAAAATCAACATACCCCACCAACAACGGCACATCCTTCACCTCCCCCGCCAAATAATCCAACGCCTGCAAACACTTCGGAACAAACTGACTCTTGAAAACCAAATCCCGCGGCGGATACCCCACCAAACTCATCTCCGGCGTCACCACCAAATCCGCCCCCCTCTCCAAACAATCCCGATACGCCCCCAAAATCCTCTTCGCATTCCCCGCAAAATCCCCAACCACCCCATTCATCTGTGCCAACCCAACTTTCATCTCTAAAAAAACCAATCACCCCCACCCCCCCAACACCACAGAAAAAAATCAAAAATCAAAAATCAAAAATC
>JBGSRM010000306.1:0-16804 GCA_041737575.1 Akkermansiaceae bacterium | reverse complement strand
ACAACACCCGCGAGTTCACCCGCGTGCCAAACCTGGTCGTCGAGGATTGGGCGGCGGAGGGGTGATTCTACCAAGTGGTAATGCGGAATCCTGACGTTCTGGCTTTTGTGGATATCCGCTAGACCAATTGCCAAAAGTCATTGCGTAAATAGCATCCCATCCGTGCATTCCGTGCAATCCGTGGTTAAAAATTCCATAGTTCGATAAACGAAATAACTTTTGGCAAAGAGTATAAACCGAACTCCGAAGTAAAAAAAGCAAGAAACCCAATTTAACCACAAAGTCACTGAGGTTTTGGAGAACACTGAGAATAGCATTTTGAAGCTCCTCCGTGTTCTCCGTTTCCTCCGTGTCTCCGTTGTAAAATTAGCGGTAACTCATCTGGAACTTCGGATTTCGGGATAAAAAAATCATCAGTCAAATCTGACGATCCACCCTAAACCCCCATCAACCTCTTCACCTCCGGCACAATCTCACCCAACTCCCTCACCACCGTAAAATCCCCTTCCCCACACCACTCACCCAGCAACTCAATCAACGGCGTCCAAAACCTCACCCCGCTCTCATCCTCCCGATCAAATACGATCACCGGCTTGCCCTCCATCACACTCTTCCCCTGATGCCTGAAAATCATCAACGCCAACATCTCCTGCACCGTCCCCGCTCCCCCGGGAAAAATCACGAATGCATTCGAGCGCTCGATCATGATCTCCATCCTCGTATAAATATCCGGCTTCAGCCAAAAACTCGACAACCCCTCCGGCAATCCCTCCAGCTCAATAATGTGCGGCACATTCGACCCTCCTGTCCACCCACCCGCATCCACCGATCCCCGCACCACCTCACCCATAATTCCCGTCCTCCCTGCCCCGGAAACACAACCCAAGCGGTTCTCCGCCAACAGCCGTCCCAACACATATCCATCATTCAGATAATCCTGCTTCTCAATAGTCGCGGAACAAAACACACACACATTCCCAAGATTTCCCTCCGGCTCCGGTGTCTCAAAAGAATCCCCCGCCGCATCCCCATGCTTCTCTCTACCCGCATCAGGCAAACCCTTCCCGCGTGCATTTTCTAACAAGTCAAAAACATCGTCCACATGCTTCGCCTCCAATAAATAATCCCGCGCATTCTGTCTCACCGTTCCCAACGTTTGAAGATGATCTAACAACTCATATAGCGCGATCCAGGATCCATCCGAATTCAACAATACCGTCGGCTTCCCATCCAAATGCCTATCCAGCGTCTGATACCCCACGAAAACCGAAATCGCCTTGAACAAATCCTCCAGCGTCGCCCCCGGAGTGAACACAAACGCATCCGACTCCATGATCTTCTTCTCGATGTTCGCCAACGTGATCCTCTGATCCCCGTTCGAGTTATATATATCCCACCCACGACTGAACAACTGATACAACAACCGCGCCCGTATCTCCCTATTCGGATCCTTCTCCCCCTTCACCGTTCCCGCCAATCTTACCTTTGCCATATCTTACGTTCCTTAAATTTGATCTACACTGCCAGATCAAACCATTTCCGCAAGCAACCCTTTGTGACGCATACATGGCTTATACATCAACATATTTGATGAAAGACACCGGCCGCGACATGCACACGAAATCCAAGGAAACCCCGAAGTCGTCTTCCGCCCGATGCCGCTAGCCGATGTCCGCAGGCACTCAACCGAAGAAAAACACCCCGAAGCCGCACACTTGCCATGCTCCATCCAGGATGTTAGCTTACAACATGACCATGACCATTGAAGTCCCCGATGATATCCAGCGCGCGCTACGCGTTCCCGAGTCGGAGCGTCAGACCCGCCTTTTGGTCGAGCTTGCCTGCGCGCTCTATCATAGGGAAATCCTTAGCTTCGGCAAGGCGGCGGAACTTTCCCTCCTGAGCCAGTTCCGCTTCGGCCACGAACTGGTGGAGCGCGGAATCGCCAGACACTATTCAGAAGAGGACATCGCTGAGGACTTGACCTATGCAGGTGGTCAGTAACACCTCTCCGCTTTCCGCCCTCGCCATCATCGGACGACTCGGGCTGCTGCGCTCGCAATTCGGAACGATCCGGATTCCCATGGCGGTGTGGACGGAACTTTCCCGTTTGGAACATGCAGCCGGCAAACAAGCCTTGGAACAAGCCCATGCCGAAGGATGGATCCAAGTTCATGAAACCGCCAACCGCCCGATGGTCGAAATCCTTAACAACACCCTCGACGCGGGCGAATCGGAAGCCATCGCCATGTCGCTGGAATGGCCTGCCGATCTTCTCATCATGGACGAATCCTCCGGCCGCTCCATGGCCCGCAATTTAACATCAGGATCACCGGCACGTTGGGCTTGCTGCTGAAAGCGAAACGCGACGGTGAAATCCCGTCCATGAAATCCGAGATGGATCGCCTCGTCTAGGACGCCGGTTTCTTCGTCTCTGACTGTGTCCGAACGACTTTTCTCGCAAGTGCGGCGGAAACACAGCCCTGAGACACAAGGCGGTGTGACGCGCACACTCCTCACGCAAATACATCCCGCACCGCCCTGCCAACACCATCCCTCGTCGCATAAAACGGCCTACCCTCGATCGAATACTCCGTCTTCGGACTAATCCCCATCGCCGTGAAAATCGTCGCATGCATATCCTCGATACTCACCGGATTCTCAATCGCCAAACACGGCCTCTCATCCGCCGTCTTCCCATACAAAAATCCCTTCTTCGTTCCGCCACCAAACATCACCACAGAGGATCCTCCGGTGAAATGGCGATGCAACCCATAATGCTTCATCTCCTTGATCACATCCGTCTTCGCACGAGACTGATCCTTCGCCGTCGATCCCGGCACACCTTCGATCATCATGTCACGACTGAACTCCGTCGCGATGATCACCAAAGTCCTGTCCAACAATCCACGCTCCTCCAGATCAAGAATCAACCGCGCGATCGGCCGGTCGATCTCCTTATGCATTCGCTCAGTGGTAGCATGCCCATTTTCATGCGTGTCCCAATGAACGAACGGAATGTATTCCGTCGTAACCTCCACAAACCGCGCCCCATTCTCCACAAGCCTTCTCGCAAGCAAACACCCCTGCCCGAATCGTCCGGTATTATACTCGTCAAAAACTTCCTTTTTCTCCAACGAAAGATCAAACGCCTCACGCTCCTTGGAACCCAATAACCGATGCGCGTTATCAATCGAACGCAGCATCGACTCCTGATGATAATCACTCAACTCCTCCGACTTCGGCGAATTTTTCAACAACTTCTCCAAAGCCTTATACCGCTTCGCAAACCGATCCGGCGACATACCACCGGGCGGCTTCACAGCCTGCGAGGCCAGCTCCGGAAAAGGCAGATTCATCGGCCCGAACTCACTTCCGAAAAATCCTCCGGTAGTGAAAGCCTTGAGTTCCTCACTCTCACCATGCCCCTCAAGTTGCTGACCAATATTAATAAAAGCCGGCATCACCTCATTCCGCCCACCCAGCACCTTGGCCATCCATGCTCCGATATGCGGCGCGGCCACCGTCTGCGGCGGAACATAGCCCGTATGCCAATGATACTGATGCCGCGAATGCAAAATACTCCCCAGATCAGGCTGCACATGAGAACGAATCAAAGTCGCCCGATCCATCACTTTAGCTATGTTCTCCAGCCCCTTGCAGATCTTGATGTTGTCCACCACCGTATCGATCGCAGGAAACGTACTGATGATCTCCTCAACCTTCGTCCCCACCTCATAAGGCTTGTAACGCTTCGGATCAAAAGTCTCCGGCGCAGCCATCCCTCCCGCCATCCAGATCAATATACAGGATTCCGCCGTCGCTTCGGGCTGCTTGATCCTCTTCCCATCTGCCATCGCTCGCGGCGCTCCTCCAAGAAATGTAGCAGCAGCACCCGCCCCCAGCGCGCTGAGAAAACGGCGCCGACTCAGTTCAGGCTGCGATTCGTCATACCAAGTTTCGTGGTTCATAGCTTCAATTGATGTATATAAATTCTGGCAACATGAATATAGACCAAAGAAAATCCTCTGTCGCCTCCGCATTCGGCGTCTCCCCGAGAATTTCCATCGCTACATTCACTTCCGACTCAGTCGGCTTGCGGCTAAGTGCCGCGAGATATGTATTCTCAACAAGCTCGCGCGGAGCAACCTTCCCTTGGATCTTCGCCGCTCCTGCCTTCAGCAACCCCGCCAGTTCCGGCCCATTCGCAAGATTGATCGCCTCCAGCGTCGTAATAATATCGGGCCGCGAAGATACAACCTGCTCACGATTCGGCCGACCCAGCGCCGCCTGCAATTCATCCCGCTTCGCAAACACCGCACGCACCGGCCTCCCATCCCATTTCGCTAATCCATGCACCTCCATCACCGCCTGCAGTTGCCCGCCGGTAAGACCTTTCCCAAACGCGTTCTTATCAGGCACCGGCCACACACCAGTCACCCCACGTATCGAATCAAGAAACTGCTCTGCCGTCATCCGCTTCCGTACCGGCCCTTTGAAAACATAAGACCCGGCATCCTCTCCTCTCACTTCCGTCCTCGATTGATAAGTGCGCGAAGTGGCGATCAAACGCATCACCGCCTTCAAATCATAATTGGAAGCCACCAAATGATTCGCCAGCAAATCTAGCAAATCCTCATTCCACGGTTCCGTATTCATCGCATCCACCGGATGCACGATGCCACGCCCCATCATCTGGTTCCAAAGACGGTTCACAATCGTTCTTTGCGTCCTGCCATTCTCCGGATGAGTCACCAATTCCGCCAACTGCTTCAACCGCTCATCACGCGGCTTTGACGGATCAACGTTACCCAGCTCAGGGAAAATCCACGAAGCCACCGCCTTCTCACCCGTAGGCTTGTCACACCGCACAAGCTCCAACGGCTTCTCCGAATAAATCGCCGCCAGCCCATACGCCTCACGCAAAGTCCAACGATCCGTAAAACTGTCATGACACGAAGCGCACTTCATGTTGATACCCAAAAAAACCTGCGAAACATTCTGCGAAAATTGTATCTCCGTCGTCTGACTCGCGTTCACCACACCGCGCCATTGAATACCCTTGATGAACCCTATCGATTCTTCCTTCGGAGCGATAATCTCACGAATAAACGCATCAA
Source organism: Akkermansiaceae bacterium (assembly GCA_041737575.1). Taxonomy (GTDB): domain Bacteria; phylum Verrucomicrobiota; class Verrucomicrobiia; order Verrucomicrobiales; family Akkermansiaceae; genus Luteolibacter. The sequence goes on along the minus strand of JBGSRM010000306.1, from coordinate 11,684 downwards.
ACGGCTTGTTCCCATAAAGCGATCCATACAGCCACTTCGTAACCTGCTTGCGCCCACCCTCAATATAACCCGTCCCAACATATTCATTTCGCAACAGATCATTCCAGAACGTCATCCAATGCTCCGCATACGCCTGATTGTCCGCCAAAAGCCGATCCACCACAGCCCCGCGGTCAAGCTTGCCCTCGGATGGAAGCTGCGAAAGCACCTCCATAGAAGGCGGTAAACCCGTAATATCCAAAGTCACCCTGCGCAAAAACGTCCTGTCATCAATCATCTGCGGAGCTTCCGTCTTCTTCTCTTTCAGATGGGCAGCCACAATCAAATCAATCGGATTCGTGCCCGCTGCCCCCTTCGGCAACTTCACCTCCCTCGGCTTCAACGGCGGCTCATATCGATCCTCCGCAAAAGTAAAACCCTCCTCCCACGGCACCCCGGCCGCAATCCAACGCTCCAACACCTTGATCTCCTCCGCCTTCAGCGAATCCTTCTTTTTCGGTGGCGGCATCCGAAACTCAGGATCTTCATCCGTCAGCACCTCGATAAATAGCGACTCGTCCGGCTTACCCACCTCGATCACATCCGCATCCATCAACAACGCCCGCGTATTCATCGATAGCCCGCCCTTCGACTCATTTCCCCCATGACACTCCACACAGTTCTTCTCAAGTATCGGCACAACCTCGTGCGCAAAATCAACCTCTGCCCGCAAAGCGCAAACAGATCCCAAAAAAATCATCAAATGAAAAATATATGGTAGAATCGTTCGCATCATGTTTCTCAGTGCAAGCTGCAACCCATACGGAAATCGGTCAAAGGCTTTATCAGGGAAAAAATCTTTCTTCACTCCCCTTCCGGAAAAATCTCCCCTATGGATGTCTCCACCCGCTCATCAATCCACAACTCCAGAGCACGCTTCATCGCCTCAAATATTTCCGGATGACTCGCGCTCACATCTTTCTCCATCCCCCCCTCCTCACCCCTGCTGAACAAACCAAAATGCCTGCTCCCGTCTGCCGCAGGCGTGTAAATCAACTTCCACTTCTCCGTCACCAGACACCGCTGCTTCGCCGCTACCAGCCGCTCTTCATACTCTTTCTTCAACACAAATTGAAAATTAAACCCTTCATCAATTTTCGTCATCTCATCCATCGGCGGCAACTTCGGACGCTCTACACCTTCCACTCTAAATTGCACAAATGGAAACCCGGTCTCTCCATAAAACGCCCTGCTCTTAGCTTCCTCGCTCCCGTCCATCCACCCCGCAAAACTCTTCCCTTCCCATTCATCAGGCTCATCCAGCTCTAACATATCAGCAAGCGTCGGGATCAAATCAATCAACCTGACTTGCTCCTCAATCTCCTTCGCTTCCAACCCGGGCACATGAAACACCAGCGGAACATGGTTCGCCTGAAGTCCGCCATTGAACGTCAGACCATGCCCCAACGTCACCCCCTCCTCATATAGATTATCTCCATGATCTGCTGTTATGATGACGATCGTCCGCTCTGACAAACCACTCTCCTCCAATGACTTCAATATCTCCCCCACATTGTCATCAAACATCCGCGTGCACCCGTCATACAAATCACGAATTTGAACCACCTCCTTCTCCGGCAACGCCAACCACTTGTTCTCCAAATCCGTCCCCCCAATGAACTGATCAATATCAAAATCTACACCATTCTTGTTCGGCCCGCTGTAATCAGGATCCGTAAACATGCTGCTATACGGCTCCGGACTCCGATACGGCAGATGATTGCAGGAATAAAACACATGCCAGAAAAACGGTCGTCCGCTTTTCGCAGCCCTCGCCACCCGGTTTTTTACCCGATCCGTCACCACCTTCGGTGTCACAAACTGAGCGAAAGATTCCAGCTGCGGAAAAATCTCATACCCCACCGGATTATCAAAATACAACGGTATCATGAAATGGGACATCACCACCGCCTGACTCATATATACCTTGAAATTATCATATGAAGAAACGGATACCTCCTCGAATCCCAGCGGCATCAAATCATAATACCCCGCACACCAGTCTCCTATCGCCGCCGTTTCATATCCCTGCTCCTTCAATAGCTCTGCGATCGGCCGGATCGATGCCTTGCTTGCCTTCAGCGTCTCCTCACTCGGATACATCTGTCGCAAACCATGACTGTGCGGATACTGCGCAGTCATCAACGTGGTTCCAGACTCAAGCGTCGAAGCTATCGGAACATAAAAATTCTGAAAATTAAACGACCGCTTCGCCAACCTGTCTATCTCAGGCGAAACCCCTCCCGCCGCCAATCCATCGCTTCTCCTTGGCTTGTAGCCATTGCACCCCAATCGATCCGCCCTCAATGAATCGGATCCTATGATGATCACATTCCATCTCTTGTCATCACTCTGCTGCTTGGCAACAAATCGATTTCTAACAGCATCGGATCCTATCGCCATCAACCCAGTCAAAACCAACACAACCGCAGCAGCCGCCATCCTCCAGCGTCGCGAAAAATTCCTCCAATACCAAACCAACACATAACCCAACACCACCAATGGCAAACAAGTGAATAGAATGAAATACACCCACGGCTTCGCCACATCCGGCACCGCATTCAATATCTCGTAATACCAATATCCGAATTTCGCCTCATCCAAAAAATAAGGACGCGTCTTCACCAACCTCAAAATGAAAAATCCGTGAATCAGAAAACAACCGCAAAACGATAATATAAAAGCTCGTACCCCAGGTCTCCTCAATCCTTCCCTGACCCCCAACGCAACAAACGGACGCAGAACCAATACAAACAAAATACCCACTATCACATACCCCACCGCCACATACAAATTCTGCATGATCAGATAATCCATGTGCTTGTCCTGAGCCAATGCACTGAACTTGTTCATCATCGAGTTCGATGTCCCTCCCAACTTCACCACAGCCATTACAAACTGAATTACCAGAAACAACCCTACTCCCAACGAAACCGGCATGGCCCCGGCCCTATATCGCTCCTCATTCTCTGCTTTGCTCATCTGTAAATCCTATTTTCTAAAATACCATCCATGCCCAGCCGATTACTGCGCCAACTAGTATAACGATCAAAACCAACCACCCCCATCCTCGCGATTTTACCGCAGATGACTTTGCCCTCACTTCCTCGAATACCACAGCGGGGCGATCCATCAGCAATTCCAAACCCGGCTCCGCCGAACGCATCTTCACTTTCTCCTCCACATTCCTCGGCACTCTTTCTTCCGTTTTTTTCCTCAAAATCTTCGCTTCACCCTGATCCTCCACAACTTCTTCAATCCCATCCACATTCAACCTCAAAACGCGCATATCCCCCGCCTCCAATCCCTCATCAACGGGTCTAAGCCTCACTTTTTTTGATTCCTCCTTCGCCATGCCCGCGCAAAGGAAAGCAGAAAAGTCCATGGACGCAATGCTTGAGTCCACATTACACTCCTCGCAGATAACAACGATGCAACAACCGCCACGCATACTCATCATCACCGCCGCCTTCGGCGAAGGTCACAACAGCGCCGCAAAAAACCTTTCCATCGCCCTCCAAAACACCGGCGCCGATACCCGCGTCGCCGACCCTTGCCTCCTCTCCGCTCCCCAATCCACCGCCGTCATCCAATGGGGCTACCGCCTCGTCACCACACACTTCCCCAAAATATGGGAAAAAATCTACCGTGGAACCGATAACTGCGACCTCTCAAATCCCGACCTCCCATTCATGCGCTACCCCGAGAGCTTCCTCCAGACTCTCATCGGCGAATACCAACCCGCCGCCGTCGTCTCCACCTACCCGATCTACCCCTACTTCCTCGAACGCCACTTCAAGGAAATCGGTAAAAAAATCCCCGTCTTCACCGTCGTCACGGACTCCATCGAAATCAACGCCACCTGGCTCCGCGCTCCCACCGACTTCTTCCTTGTCACCGATCAAACAACCCTCGAAACCATGCGCTGCTGGGGCATCCCGGAAGAAAAAATCATCAGCACCGGCTTCGCCGTAAACCCCCTCTTCTCCACACTCCCCACCGTCAGCGACCAAGATCCCTGCAAACCCTTCCGCGTCCTCTACTTCCCCACCGCCAAAAAACCCTTCGTCCGCCGCCACTCCCGCGCCATCCTAGACGCCTCACCCGATGTCCACCTCACCATCGTCATGGGAAAAAACTTCCGCTCCCTACAATCCCGCGCCCGCGAAATCAAAAAACAATACCCGGGCCGCGTCCGCCTCCTCGGCTGGACAAAAAAAGTCCCCACCCTCCTCTCCAAACACCACCTCGTCGTCGGCAAAGCCGGCGGAGCCACCGTCCACGAAGCCATCGCCGCACGCTGCCCCATGCTCATCCACCACCTCGTCCCCGGCCAGGAAGAAGGAAACCTCCGCCTCCTACAACAACTCAACGCCGGCGACCTCGCCGAACTCCCCAGCGAACTGACCAGCACCATCTCCACACTCCTGGCCAACAACGCCGAACGCTGGCGCAAAATGAAATCCGCACTCGCCGAACACAACTGCAACGACGGCGCGATCGTTGCCGCCAAATTCATCCTCGACCACATCAACACTCCCGCTTGAGGTTTATATCTTAAAATTTAAAGTTTCACCCCATGGCCAGCTTCCTCTTCGACATCGGTAAAGTCCTACTCGACTTCGACTTCGAGTCTTCCCTCTCGAAACTCCTCCCAAAAAACGCACCCTCATCCTCCCTCTCCACCCTACTCGACAAAAAAGACGAATTCGAAGCCGGCCAAATCCCCCTCGACGAATACACCACCTGGGCCATCTCCACCCTCGGATCAAACGCCACCCATGACCAATTCCACCACGCATGGCGCAACATCTTCACCCCCAACCTCCCCATGTGGAAAAACGTCCGCCAACTCGCCGACGACGGACACCACCTCATCCTCTTCTCCAACACCAACTCCATCCACTGCCCATGGATCTTCGAGACCTACCCGGAGTTCTCCCTCTTCCACGGCTCCATCCTCTCCTACGAGGTAAATTCCATAAAACCCCACCCCGAAATCTACCACCACGCCATCGACAAATACCAACTCATCCCCCAACAAACCCTCTACATCGACGACCTCCCCGCCAACATCGCCACCGGCAACACCCTCGGCTTCCGCACCCACCAATACGACCTAAACAACCACGCCGCCTTCGAGTCATGGCTCCATCAAGAACTCACTCCAATAATCAATAATCAATAATCAATAATCAATAATCACTGCCCCTCCATGCTCAAAATCGCAGACCGCACGTTCTCCTCACGCCTCTTCCTCGGAACCGGAAAATTCCCTTCCAACCAGTCCATGAAAGACGCCCTCGAATCCTCCGGAACCCAAATCGTAACCGTCGCCCTCCGCCGCGCCGACCTCTCCGGAAAAAACGATCCCTTTGCCAACATCCTCGACTTCGTCGATCCCGATAAATATCTCCTCCTCGCCAACACCAGCGGCGCCATGAACGCCGAGGAAGCCGTCCGCCTCGCCAGACTCGCCCACGCCGCCGGCCTCCCTAAATGGATAAAACTCGAAATCCACCCCGATCCCACCTACCTCCTCCCCGACCCCATCGAAACCCTCAAAGCCGCCGAAATCCTCGTCAAGGAAGGCTTCACCGTCCTCCCCTACATCAACGCCGACCCCGTCCTCGCCAAACGCCTCCAAGATGTCGGCTGCGCCACCGTCATGCCCCTCGGCGCACCCATCGGCTCGAACAAAGGCATCACCACCCGAGATCAAATCGCCATCATCATCGCCCAAGCCACCGTCCCCGTCGTCGTTGACGCAGGTATCGGAGCCCCCTCGCACGCCGCCGAAGCCATGGAACTCGGCGCAGATGCCGTCCTGGTCAACACCGCCATCGCCATCGCCTCAGACCCCGTAAAAATGGCCATCGCATTCAAACAAGCCGTCCAAGCCGGTCGCACCGCCTACGAACTCGGTCTCCCGGAAACATCCCTAACCGCCAACCCCACCAGCCCTCTAACAGCTTTCCTGAATACCTAAGCAACTTGCTGAAATCACCGCAAGGCCCACGGAACAAATTCCATGATTGATTAACTCAGGTCTTCTTGGCGGACTTGGTGAACTTGGCGGTGAATTTTTCAATTACTCGCCTATTACACACTCGGCCATCTTGTTCTGTTGCTAAATAATCACCTCTCCTCCGCCGGTGGCCCCGTCTCAAACCTCATCAAATCCTCAATAAACGTCAGCGGCACACCACCCGTCTCACCATTCCGGTTCTTCGCCAGAACCAACTCCGCCTTCCCCTCCAAAGCCTCCCTCTCCTCATCATTCTCAGCATAATACTTGCTCCGATACAACAGCCCCACCAAGTCCGCATCCTGCTCAATCGATCCGGACTCCCTCAAATCCGACATACGCGGCACACCCAAACTCTTCCCGGTCCTACCCTCCGGCCCACGATTCAACTGCGCCAAAATCAAAATCGGTATCGACAACTCCTTCGCCAACGCCTTCACCCCCGCGGAAATCTCCGCAATCTCACGTTCCCGCGAATTCTCCGCCTGCCTCGTCCGCGACTTCATCAACTGCAAATAATCAATCGCGATAAACTCGATGTTCTCATCCCTCTTCTTCCTCCGCGCCTTCGCCCTCAGCTCATTGATCGAAATCCCCGCCGTATCATCAATAAACAACTTGGAACTGATGATCTGCTGCGATGCCGTCCGTATCTTCTCCAACTCCAATTTTATCGGCGAATAGCCACGCGACAACTTCGATACCGCAAACTTCGCCCGCGCAAACAACAATCTCTGAACCAACTGCGCCGAACTCATCTCACACGAAAACACCATACACGGCTTACCCAAATCCAAACAAACATGCTCCACAATGTTCATCATGAAAGACGTCTTGCCCATCGATGGCCTCGCCGCCACCACGAACATCTCCCCCGCCTTCAACCCACCCGATTTCCGATCCAACTCCTCAAATCCCGTGCTGATCCCCATCGACAACTTCTCCTTCGAGATCAACATCTGAAACGTCCTCATCACCTCCTCCACCGTCTGCTTCATGGTCTGCCCCTGGTTCGTCTCCGCGCTCTCCCGTATCGATAAAATCGACTGCTCCACACTATCTAACAACTCAGGAACCTCATCCGGCGTCTCATAAGCCCTCGCCACCGCCTCGTTGGAACTCCGTATGATCGCACGCAAAACAAACTTATCCTTCACCAACTGGAGATGATGATGAAAATGCCCCGCACTCGGCGCATACGTATAAAGCTCGGACAAATTCGCCGCACCCCCGCACTTCTCCAACAACCCCTTGTCCAACAACCGCTGCACCAAGGAAACCAGCTCCACCTCAACCCCCGCCTCAAACAACTCAATCAAAAATCCAAACAACGTCGCATGTTGCGGCAGATAAAAATGCCCCGCCGTAAGCTTCTCCTCCACTGCCAAACCAATATACTCCTGCGGATCCTGCAACATCGTCGATAGCAACGACTTCTCCGGCCCCACCGCATGGGGCAACGCCCTCGTCACATCATCCACTTCCATCGCCCCCTGCTGCAAACTTGGTCCTGTATTCCCCTGCGGTGCCTTTTTCAATTTCTCTGCCATCTCCGTCCCGCAATCTCTCAAACTCACTCCCCACCCGTCAATCTAACGAACTCATCAACCCGAAAACCCTTGGTGATGAATGTGAACAACCCACGTTTATTTCACCCCATGCTTCTCATGCAGCCGCTCCCAATACCCTGACCAATACTCATCATAATAATCCAACGAAGCCTCTCGTATATGCGGCAGCATCTTCACCACCGGCGCCTTGGCCGCATCATACCCCGCCAAATGCCCCTGCCCCGCACGCTCCCTAGGCGAAATAAATTTCCACTCGGTATCCCCCAAAATCTCCTTACAAAACGCCGCCAAATCCACATCATACTCCTTCAATTGATCACGCGTGTGAATGTGATTGTGGTCATGATCCATCGTCCGGTTCGTGTCATACCAGCACTGCACACCCTCCGCAAAAAACTCCCCCCGGTTCTTGCTCGCATAACAATCCTTCTTCCCTCCGAAAACAATCAGCACCTCATCCTTCCCCGTCACCTTCACCCCCGAATCCGCCGCCTTCCCGTTCACCAGAATATCTCCCCCATCCAGACACTTCGCCAAAAAATCACGCGACTGCTTCGGAAACGCCTTCACCAGCGCATCTAACAAAACCACCTCCTCATCCCCCTCCACCCGACGGAACCTCTGCGCCGCATAACCGTCCTGCCACACACCTTTCGCCATCGATGCCTCAAAAGTCTCCGTCCACTTCTTCTTCAACTCTTCATCAAAACCAGGCCCGTGAATCACATGCCCGAATTCATGGATCAAAATGCTCTCCTTCTGCATCCCTCCCTCATACTCCATCACATCCTCCTCCGCGAAAAACACCACATACCGGTCATCCACCTTCGTCAGAAATCCCCTCTGCCTCCAGTTGTAAAAATCCAACTCCTTCCCTTTCAGATCCGTCTTGAACTGCGGCACATCCGATGTCAGCTCGTCATGCGCCACCAAAATACACAACACCTTCGCATCCCGTATCCGCTGCGCCACATCCTTCCGCAAATCCTTCATCAAAAAATCATACAAATACGCCGCCTCCTTGTGCGTGTAATCCGAAACCTTATCCGACGTCGCAATCAGGATATCCTGCACCACCGTCCCCTTCTTGAAAAACTCCCGATCCAACCCATACTCCACATACTGCTCCTCACTCAACACCTTCACCTCATACTCGGCCCCATACCCCACCACCCCGGCAAATAATAAAAACCCAGCAACAATAAATCCTCTGAAATCCATCAACATTCTCATTTCTAAAAATCCTACCCACGAACCCCCACTACGCAAACCCCATTTCACTCGTATGTCGATCAAGCTAGTGAGAATCCACAGATATTCTAACTAGTTTGAACCACGAAATTTCAAAACTAAATACCCAGAGTCAATGATTTGATTTTTATCATCTTCATTCGTGAGATTCGTGAAATTCGTGGTTATAAAAATCCCCTAGCTTGATCGCCTTGGAATCTCATGCCAATTCAAAGCACTAAAATTCCGTGTATTCCGTGCATCCTGTCCTTCGTAGCCTCGGCGAAGTAGGATCCGTGGTTAAAAATCTTCAAACTTGAACCTACCACCCTTGCCTCATCCCCCGGTGCAAGATCACCCCCAAAAAATCCGTAGTTGGAAATTCCACCTTCCTGCACGATCATCCGCCACCCACATGCCCAACCTCATCCGAATCCTCATCCCCGTCCTGATCCTCGCGATCGGCTTCGGCGCATGGAAATGGCTCGGAACTCCCGTCGATGAACCCCTCCCCCAACACAGACCAGCTCAACGCCTCCAAACAGAAAAAGCCATCCTCAACACCACCGACTACCCCGTAATCATCGAATCCCAAGGCATCGTCCGCGCCCAATACTCCGCAACCCTCACCCCCCTCGTCAGCGGAACAATCATCAAAATTCACCCCGCCTTCGAGGACGGCGCCTTCTTCAATGAAAACGACATCCTCATCGAGCTCGACCCCGCCGACCTGAAAACCGCCGTCCTCGCCGCAGAATCCCGCCTCGCCCGCGCCGAAGCCGCCCTCATCCAGGAAAATGCCCGCGCCAACCAAGCCCGCGCCAACTGGGAAGACATCGGCTTCAACGAAGAACCCTCTCCTCTCGTCCTCCGTATCCCCCAACTCCGCGAAGCCGAAGCCAACGTCAGCTCCGCCCAAGCCGATCTCGACCAAGCCCAACGCAACCTCGATCGCGCCAAAGTAAAAGCTCCCTTCAAAGGCCGAGTCGCAAAACGCCTCGTCGGCCTCGGCCAATCCATCAACGCCACATCCCCTCTCGGCGAAGTCTTCGCAACTTCCACCGCCGAAATCCGCATCCCTCTCGCTCCCGCCCAACTTCCCTTCGTAAAACTCCCCGCCAGCGAAAATGACACCCCTGTCCGCGTCGTCCTGACCGATGCCCTCGGCGACCCCTCACAACCCGCCCATCATCAATGGATCGCCAACATCATCCGCACCGAAGGCACCCTCGACCCCGAATCCCGCGAACTCTTCGCCATCGCCCGCATCGATGACCCCTTCAGCCTCAACTCCGATCTCCCCGAGCTCCGCATCGGCCAACCCCTCCGCGCCGCCATCGATGGCACCACCCTCAAAGACGTCTTCGTCATCCCACGCTCCGCCATGCGCGGCATCAACCGCATCTTCCTCATCGACAAACAAGACCCAAAAATCATCCGCAAAGACATCACCCCCATCTGGTCCAACAACGATGTCCTCATCGTCACCGCCGAACTCAACCCCGGCGACTGGCTCGCAACCTCCCGCCTCCCCTACGCCCCCGACGGCGCCCCCGTCGAAATCGTCTCCCCTCCCCCCACCGACGAAGCCGCAGGCCCCACCACCTCCCCACCCCCCGGCGAATCCTGATTCCGGCAGGGATGTTTGTCCTCAAACGTCCATATCTGACGGCGCGATCCATCCCATCGGCTTCTTTTTCCATTAGAACACCCTTCAGAAAGTAACGGAACGGGATTCCAGTTTTTTCACTCTTATCCGTGAATATCCGTGCCATCCGCGGTCAAAATTCTTCTTCATTAAATCACCCACCCCCACCATCATCTCCCCGCCGTGCCCCTCCCCATCCACGAAATCGCCGCCCACCTCCGCACCGCCACCTCCCAAAACCAACGCATCCTCCTCTCCGCCCCCACCGGCTCCGGAAAATCCACCGAAGTCCCCTCCCTCATCGCTGATCTCCCAGAAATCCCAAACCGCATTCTCATCATCGAGCCCCGCCGCATCGCCGCACGGCTCCTCGCCGGCTTCGTCTCCCAAAACCGCAACTCCCCCCTCGGCCACGAAGTCGGCTACGCCGTCCGCTTCGACACCAAATACTCCCAAAAAACAAAAATCCTCTACCTCACCGATGGCGTCTTTCAACGCATCCTCCAGGAAAACCCCACCCTCCACGGCATCTCCGCCGTCATCTTCGATGAATTCCACGAACGCCGACTCTCCGTCGATATCGCCCTAGGCCGCTGCCTCAATCTCCAGGAAAACCAACGCCCCGACCTCCGCCTCATCGTGATGTCCGCCACCTTGGAAACGGACACCCTCGCTACCTTCATGGCACCCGTCACAAAACTCGAAGCCGGTGGTCGCACCTTCTCCGTCGAAATCCTCCACCGCCCCCATCGCCCACCACAGAACCACCGCCAGGCCGGCCCGCCACGCGAAACCCCCATCTGGGAACAAACCGCCACCCTCACCAACGAAGCCCTCTCCCTCCCCGACCCCGGCAACATCCTCATCTTCCTCCCCGGCACCCACGAAATCCGCCGCACCATCGAACTCCTCTCCCACCTCCCCTCCACCAAAAACCACGACATCTTCCCCCTCTACTCCGCCCTCCCACCCGCCGAACAAGAACTCGCCCTCCGCCCCTCCAACAAACCCAAAATCATCGTCTCCACCAACGTCGCCGAAACCTCCCTCACCATCCCCGGCATACGCACCGTCATCGATTCCGGCCTCGCCCGCTCCTCCTCCTTCGATCCAAGACGCTCCATCAACATCCTCCTCCTCCAAAAAATCTCCCGCGCCGCCGCCGACC
>JBGSRM010000288.1:0-5718 GCA_041737575.1 Akkermansiaceae bacterium | reverse complement strand
GTCAACCTTCGTGATCAACCACCGCAATTTCTTCTCTTCCATCGTCGTGCACCCAGCCGTAGCTGCCGCACCTTCACGCCTCCATATATGGAAAAAAATCGACGACCCGCCACCCGCAACCACATTCGGATATGCATTATGACCGATGAACATCTTCAACGAATGCGCCTTGTCACCCTGCACCATCTGCGCCTTTTTCTCCCACTCGGTTTCAGGCTCATGATCCAATGTCAAAAACTGGTTGTAATGCTTCGACTTCGGATCCTCCACCCACAGATCACGCGTCGTCACCTGATGATAAAACGTCTTCGGATGCTTCTTCACGCTCTTCTCGTAACCCCAGACACCGCCCAAATCGAAAACACCCGCCGGCGACTTGTTATCCCCTTCCTTCTTCAAAACCGCACCCTTCGGATTCTCATGGATGCCCCTGCCCCACACCAGTCCCTTGCTGCCAAGCCTCCCTTTCCATTCCCCCCCCACCTGCTGCCACTTTCCCCCACTCTTCTCAAAATACATCAAAGTCACATGCGAACTATCCCAGCCATCCGCAACACCCACCACACACTGCTCGCTCTTGGAAGGCAGCTCAAACGCATGAGCGCATACCTGGAAACCCACCAATATCACTGCAAAAACGAATCGCATGAGCCCTATCATGGAACCGGATTCCAAAAGACGCAACCCCAGGATATACGGGCGCATGAGGTTTTGTGGAAACGTCTTTTTCTTCAGCCCCAACGGGGCGACGCATACCAGCCTAGGGCGTCGCCCTAGGTTCTCCCGTTCCCAATGATTTAGAGCCCTGTAGGGGCGATGCATCTATCAGCAAATCGAAGCGCCTCTTTACCATTTCCACAAATCTTGATACGCAGCAGGATAGCAATGGATTTAAGAAGTTCCACACTTCCCATCCCCGCATTTCCACCTAAACTAACTCCCATGCGAGCCAAAGCACTCTCTCTGCTACAAGAACTTTGCGAAGCCCACTCCGTCTCCGGCCACGAAGATGAAGTCCGCGCCATCTTCACAGACGAACTCTCCGAGGTCGGCTCCCTAGCCACGGATCGCTCCGGATCAGTCATTTGCGTCGATGAAAACGAAGGCCCCAGAGTCCTCATCGCTGGGCACATGGATGAGGTCGGCTTCATGGTCCAAAACATCACCACGGATGGCTTTATCAAATTCCTCACTATTGGCGGCTGGTGGAACCAAGTCCTGCTCGGCCAACGCGTCTCCATCCTCACTCGCAGCGGAAAAAAAATCATCGGCGTCATCGGCAGCAAACCCGTCCATTTCCTCCCCCCGGGCCAGCGCGAAAATGCCCAACCCGTCGAATCCATGTTTATCGACGTCGGTGCCGCATCGCGTAGAGAGGCCACGGATGACTTCGGAATCTCCCTAGGCGACCCCATCGCCCCCTTCGCCGAATTCACACCTCTCGGCAAACCCAACCTCTTCATGGCCAAGGCCTTCGATAACCGTGTCGGCATGGCCTGCACCATTCAATCCGCTCTCGAACTCGCCACCCTTGATCATCCCAACGAAATCGTCTTCGCCGGAACAGTCCAGGAAGAAGTCGGCCTGCGCGGCGCTAAAACCCTCGCCAACTTCGTCCAACCCGACGTCGCCATCATCCTAGAAGCCCCACCAGCCGATGACACCCCCGGCTTCCATAGCCAGGAAAGTCAGGGCAGACTCGGCTCCGGCGTCCAAATCCGCCTCTTCGATCCCACCGCCATCACCAACCCCCGCCTCGCCGAACTCACCATACAAACCGCCGAGTCAAACAACATCCCCTACCAAATCGCTGTGCGCCGCACCGGCGGCACCGATGCTGGCTCGGTTCATCTTGCCAACGAAGGCGTCCCCACCATCGTCCTTGGAGTCCCAACCCGATACATCCACTCCCACAACGCCATCATCGATATCGATGACTACCTCGCCATGCTCAGTTTAACCATAGAGCTCGCCTTGAAACTGGATACCGAAACCACGAAAAGTCTCACCCGCTTCATCTGAACCCACCCAAAAAATGTTCCAGCAGGAAATCCATACCCAACAAATCAAATGGGGAACCGCACCCAGTCCCTTCGGCGAATTGTTTCTCGCCTTCACCACGCAAGGACTTTCACAGCTTTCCTTCGTTGAAAAATCCACAGCGCACCCCGTGGACACGCTCCAAAACAATCTCCCGAACGCCTCCTTCAAAAACGACAACCCCGCCGCAAACCACCTCGCAAATCTCATTTTCGACAAAAAATCCAAAACACCATCCACCATCCATCTCGATCCCACCGGCACACCTTTCCAAAAAAAAGTCTGGCAAGCCCTCCTCCAAATCCCTTTCGGAGAAACCACAACTTACTCGGCAATCGCCTGTAAAATCGGCATGCAAAACGCCGCCCGCGCGGTTGGAAATGCCGTCGGGGCCAACCCCATTGCCATCCTCATCCCCTGCCACCGCGTCATTCGCGCCGATGGAAAAATCGGCGGCTACCGCTGGGGCACCACCCGCAAAAACGAAATCCTCGCCTGGGAGCAAAACCATGCACCCGAACAATTCCAATTTTCTTCACTGGTCAAAATGACATCAACCACCAAACATATTTCCCGAGACCAATCATGAGTAGCGATTCACAACTTCCCCCAAGCTCACGAGGCGACAAGAGCGATGCACCTCTCGAACCCCGTAAAAACAATACCGAAATGGACTTGTGGGATCTCGATGATGAAATCCCATCCACTCCTCCCCCACCAAAAGCCCAACGACCCGACCTTTCCACTCCTTCCACCCCCGCTCCCGAAGACACCCCGAAAATTTCCTTAACCAAACCCGAAATCGAGCCATCCATATCCGATTCTGATTTCATCGAAACCCTAACCTCGAACACTAACGATCCTGAAGAGCAGGAAACGGCTCCGCTGGAGTTGAAAAGCTATCTATCCAGTCTCTCCCTCGTTGAAAAAATAAGCATCATCGCCGTCGTCGCCATCCTCAGCCTTGGAGCCACTCTCTCCATCATCCACTTTTCTAACAAAATCCCCATCGTCCCCCTCATCGCCAAAGACCTCGAACTGCCCATCAACGGCCAACGCATCTCCGTTTCATCCGTGGAAACCTACTGGCGCAAACCAATCACCTCCGGCGAAAACGCGGACGTGGTCCGCCGCGATGCCGTCCTCATCCCCTGTCTGAAAATAACACTCAACGGCTCTTCCAGCGCGATCCGCGTCCTCTTCCGCGACCAGGACGGCAGACTCACCGGTGACAATATCAGCCGCAACATCAACGGCGAATTAACCATCGAACTCGCCGCCACAGACGGATTCAAGGATAGCGGATCACACGCAGCTTACCGTGCCGAAGACACCGGACGCTGGAAAGTCGAAGTCCTTGAAGGCACCACCGAAGACGCTCCCATGGATCAATTCCAACCACTCTTCGAGACAAACATCTCACCCGACCTCCGCTAATCATTTTCCTCAAATCACCCAAATATGACTCCTCTCACTCCTAAAGAAGGCTGGCACGTCCTCCATCTGTTCTACCATATCGACTACTCCCAGTGGGCTCTTCTCAGCGACGAGGAAAAACGCCAGGCCAAAGTGAAATTCACCGAACTTGTCCAGGAAATCCGCGCCACTCCCGACACCCAGCTCCTCACCTTCTCCATCGTCACTCCGAAGGCGGACCTCGGCTTCATGCTCCTCACCCCCGACCTCCACATCGCGAACAGCTTTGAAAAAAAACTCTCCCTCTCTCTCGGCTCCGAAATCCTCACCCCTTCCTACTCCTACCTTTCCCTAACCGAGCCATCCGAATACACCACAACTCGTGAGCAATACATCGCCGAAACCCTCATCGCCGAGAAAAACCTCACCGCAGGCACCGACGAATACGAAACCTCCCTCAAGGAGTTCGACGATCGCATGGCCCACTACCGCTCCTACCGCGTCTATCCCCAACTTCCCGACTGGCCCATCGTTTGCTTCTATCCCATGACCAAACGCCGCAGCGGAAACGATAACTGGTACGCCCTCGACTACGAAACCCGCCGCACCCTCATGGCTGGCCACGCCCGCGTCGGTCGCACCTACTCCGGTCGCATCCTCCAGCTCATCACCGGCTCCACCGGCCTCGACGAACACGAATGGGGCGTCACCCTCCTCTCCAAATCTACCGACGACATCAAAGCCATCGTCTATGAAATGCGCTTCGACGAAGTCTCCGCCAGATACTCCGAGTTCGGCGACTTCTACATCTGTCTCCAGCTCCCCCTCACAGACCTCTTCAACCGCCTCTGCCTCTAACAGATTAGAGAACTGACGTGCCTTTATCTCCGCTCCCTGGGATGATCACCCCAGTTCACACAAGCGTCTTCTGATTGACGACACCCGAATTGTCGCCTAATCCCATCCCCATGGAATCACTTACAGAGCCTGCAATCTGGCTAAGTCTCGTCACCCTGACCTTCATGGAAATCGTGCTTGGAATCGATAACGTAGTATTTATCTCGATCCTAGCCGGAAAACTTCCCAAAGAACTCCAGAAAAAAGCACGGCAGATCGGCTTGTCGCTCGCCTTGGTCACCCGCTTGATCCTTCTGGCTGGCGTCGCTTGGATTGCCAAACTGACCACGCCTTTGTTCTCAGTATTTGAACACACCATTTCCGGTCGAGATCTAGTCCTGCTTTTGGGCGGCTTATTCCTCCTCTATAAAAGCACAGTCGAAATCCATCACAAATTGGAAGGTGAAGAAGGAGCCCACAATGCCAAAAACAAAGTCACCTTTTCTGGCGTAATCGTGCAAATCCTCATCCTCGATATTGTCTTCTCCCTAGACTCCGTCATCACCGCCGTAGGTATGGCTGACCAACTCTGGGTCATGGTTACCGCCGTCATTCTGGCTCTTGGCTTCATGCTTGTTTTTGCCGAAGCCATCAGCAACTTCGTCAACAATCACCCCACAGTAAAAATGCTCGCCCTCAGTTTCCTCTTATTGATCGGCGTCATGCTCGTCGCAGAAGGCCTTCACCATCACATTCCCAAAGGATACATCTACTTCGCCATGGCATTCTCCGTCGCCGTGGAAATGCTCAACCTAAAAATGAAAGGTAAGTCCAAGCCCGTCGAACTCCGCAAGGAAATCGTCTGATTACTTATCCGCAAATCAAACGTAACAATCAATCTGTATTAGATTTCAGTCACATCTCAGATCAAATCATCTCCAGCTCCCCTTCACAGACCTCTTCAACCGCCTCTGCCTCTGACCCGCATTTCTCACACTTTTCTTCATCCCGGAGGGATATCAGAACTTAGCCCCGGGTCGAGGAGCCATAGCGACGAACACCCGGGGAATATTGGCAACCACCTCTCCAACCCTGAAAGGGTTGCGCAGTGTATCACTATCTCAGCCTCTAAACTACTCCTCTCTCCCTAAAGCACCGTTCATCTCTGAATCAGCAATATTCCCTAACATCAGCCCCGAAACACCGCGATCAAACGGACAACCGCTTGCCGATAGCGAATCAACAACCTTTAACTGATCCTCCCTGCTCTTGTTCTGGTTCATCTTGAATGACGCCTCCACTGCGTCCAACGAAACCGAGAAGACAACAATCCCCGAAAGTAACTTCATATAACGCTCATCGGATCGATCAAGAACCCATGGTTCGCCCGAAGACTCATGATCGGCAATCAACCGATCCAAAAAT
>JBGSRM010000270.1:0-2720 GCA_041737575.1 Akkermansiaceae bacterium | reverse complement strand
TGGGGTTTCCTGGGCGAAGGAGAAGAGGAGGGTGAAGAGACCGATTAGGGAGAGGGTAATAAATGGTTTCATGGTTGATATGACTATCAGATGGTGGGATGGGTTCAATGGAATTCCGGAGGGTGAGGAATGAGTGGATGTGAAGGGAGGTGGTTGAACCGCCAAGTCGCCAAGATCGCCAAGGTTTGGGGGTGTTTGTGATGAGTTCGTGGGCGGGGTTGGTTGGGTTGGTTGAATTTGTTTGGAAGAACGGCGGGCTTGTGGAGAGTAGTTTGAGTATGTTGAGAAGCTTGTTTGTTGGATGTTTGCTTTCGGTTTGTGGGTTTGCGGCGGAGGAGGATGGGTTTGTGGCGTTGTTTGATGGGAAGACTTTGGAGGGGTGGGAGGGTGATCCGGTTTACTGGAGTGTGAAGGAGGGTTTGATTGTGGGCGAGGTTACGCCGGAGACTTTGCTTGAGCGGAATTCGTTTTTGATTTGGAAGGGTGGCAAGGTTGGGGATTTCGAGCTTGTGGTGGAATATCGGGTTTCCGGGAAGGGAAACTCGGGGATCAATTACCGCAGTGTGGAGACGCCGGATGTGAAGTGGTCGCTGACGGGGTATCAGGCGGATATTGATGGTGGGGACAAGTGGACCGGGCAGAATTACGAGGAGCGCGGGAGGAAATTTCTAGCCTACCGGGGGCAGAGTGTGGTGCTGAAGCCGGGTTTGGGGCCGGAAGTTGTGAAGCAGGTTGGCGATGCGGCGGAGTTGCAGAAGGCGGTGAAGAAGGAGGACTGGAATACGTATCGCATTGTGGTGAAGGGAAATGTGATGCAGCACTATGTGAATGAGGTGTTGATGAGCGAGGTGGAGGATGTTGATCCGGAAAAGCGTGTTACGGAGGGCTTATTGGGGGTGCAGGTGCATGTGGGGCCGCCGATGAAGATTGAGTATCGGAAGATACTTTTGAAGGAACTGGGGGAGGAGAAATGATGACGGGATGCGGGGGAGGTTCAACCGCCAAGTCCGCTAAGTTCGCCAAGTGGGGATGTTTTGTCTTATGTCGAAAGCACGGTCGCTTTTTGAAGGATGAATTTTTAACCACAGAATGCACGGAATGCACGGATGGGATTCTATTTGGCACAGACTTTTGGGAATTGGTCTAGAACGACTGTGTGCGCGTGTGGGAAAAGTGGTAGGATAGGAGGTGGAAATGGTGAGTCGAGTGATTCTGATGCACACTGCGAGTGAAGGAGCGGCTGTTGTTGACTAAGGGCAGCCGAAGGCAGCCCCTCCTTGCCCTTATGGGATTCCTTATGATTGGTTACTATCTCTGTGTGTTTTCGGTTTCTTCTTCGATTTCTGGTGGGGCGCCGAGTGCCCGGCCAATGATTGCTCCTTCGAGTGCATCTCCAGATTCGTTGCCGATGATGGCACCGGCGGCGGCACCGAGGAGGCCGCCTGTTTCAGCGTTTTGTGGTTGAGAGTCGATGATTTCGCCGATGACGGCACCTTGGATGCCGGGGGCGGGTTCTTCGATATTTTCGACTTCGGAGGCGGTGGGATCGGTTGGGGTGTTGGTGGTGGATTCTTCGGCGGGAGCGGGTGTTTTGTTTTCGGTGCTTGGGGATTCTTTTTCTTTGCAGGCGTTGAAGGTGAGGGGGAGGATGAGCAAGGGGATGAGGTTTATTTTTTTCATGGTGGGTGATGGTGATGTTTGGTTTGGTGGATGCCAAGGAGGAAAGGGGGGGCTCAATCTGAATGTTTTAACCGCGAATGAACGCGAATGGACGCGAATTTCATGGAAATGATTTCTTTGAAAAATGGGGGATATCTTTGATTGCCGAGGGATTCATTTGTTAGCGGATGAAGCTGAGCTGTGTGGGTCTGGAAGGCACTTGAGTGAAGGATTGTCAGGGGGTGGTTGGTGGGGCAGGGTGGGTTGATGAAGTTGCAAGATTCTGGGAAGGCAAAGCCTAGCGTGATGGTGTTCTGGGTATTTTGGTTTGCGATTTTCAATGGGTTGTTTGTGGTGATGTTTTTGGTTGGAGGAGGATGGCCGAGTGGGGTGAATGAGGGGAATCCGCCGGTGTGGATGGTGGTGGGGCCGTCGGTGGCTTTGGTGGCGTCTGCGGCGGTGAGGTTTTTGTTGATTCCGAAGGTGACGGATTTATCGCGGTTGTTGCCGATGATGGTGGTGGGTCTGGCGTTGGCGGATTCGGCTGGGATTTTTGCGGTGTTTGTGGTGGGGAGGGAGTTTCCGGAGACGAGACAGGCGTTGTTTTTGGCGGCGGTGGGGGCGATTGTTTTGCATGCGCCGGTGTATTTGAATCGGATTTTGGAGAGGGAGAAGTTGGGGAGATAGGGTTGAGTCTGGAATCCGAGGTTGGATGTTTGGGAGATGGATTTTTTAACCACGGATCCTACTTCGCTACCTACTGCGCGCAAAGCACGAAGGTCAAGAAAGCTACGAAGGACAGGATACACGGAATAAACGGAATGAAGAGGGGTTATGAGGAGGTTGGACTCTCTGCCAATCGTTTTCGTTTGCCATGATTGTCGGGGCTGGAATCCCCGACAACGGCCTGGGGCTGGAATCCAGTAGTGTTCGGCATCGCATCTGCTTCTTTTTTTTAAACGTATTGTGACATAAGCGTCACTTGTACTTTTCGTCTTGTACTGGCACAACTTCCTCGGTGCCAAGCAAGTCCAGAGCAGTCCTATCCGATGTATCCCGCC
>JBGSRM010000269.1:0-19182 GCA_041737575.1 Akkermansiaceae bacterium | reverse complement strand
GGGATCAGCTCTTGCATAGCAACATTTCCAGGCGGAAGTGAGATGGAGGCGCTGAAGATGGAGAGTTGGGAAAATTGAGTGAGATGGAACAAGTTACTCTGAGGGTGCTTTCGACCAAGTGATCCCGGGGATACCGCGTTTCCGTGAGCGTTTCACGCTGGAAATCGTGCGGCACGAGGGGAATGATGAGCCTTTCTTCGAGATCACCCGTTGTCTGGCGGTGGGGTGGACACTTCGTGAGCGTGATGTGGAGGAAGAGTGGATGGAGTGATCGCTTGACTTGGCTTCAACATAAAATATGGTTACCCATATGAAGACAACCATCGAGATTGCTGAGCCGCTTCTTGTTCGTGCCAAGGCGCGTGCGCGGGAGAAACGGATCACGCTGAGGTCGCTCATCGAGGAATCCTTGGCGGCGGCGCTGGATCAGCCGCAGAGTGCTGTGCGGGTACGGCCGGTAACGTTCAAGGGCAAGGGTTTGAGCCGGGAATTTGAGGGGGCGTCGTGGGATCAAATCAGAGATGCGATCTATCCATGAACGCCATTGACACCAACTTGCTGGTCTATGCTCATCGCGAGGATTCACCCTGGCATACAAAGGCGCTCGCTATCGTCACGGAACTTGCTGATTCGGGTTCGCCGTGGGGAATTCCCTGGCCGTGTGTCCATGAATTTCTGGCCGTTGTGACGCATCCGAAGATCTATGATCCGCCTACACCTTTGTCCACGGCGCTGGCTGCAGTGGAAGCATGGCAAGCGAGTCCAGGTTTGCGATTTCTTGGCGAAGGAGCGGGGTATTGGGAGGTGATTTCAGCGCAGGCAAGAGCCGGAAAGATCAAAGGGCCAAAGATTCATGACGCCAGGATAGCCGCGATTTGTATTCACCATCGGGTGAAGAAACTCTGGACAGCGGATCGGGATTTTTCGTCGTTCCCTGAAATGGCTTGTGAGAATCCTTTGGTGAAGAGGGAGAAATAGGTCAATCTTTTGAATTTTTGATGACGACGAGCCCGATCTTGGTTTCAACTTCGAATCTCGGGTTGAGGAGTTGTTGGGAGTCAGAGATTTCGGAAAAAAACTGTGGGGATATGGTGTCGGGGATGGGGAGGTGATTTTCGCAAGGGCTTGCTTGACCGAGGGGCTGGGGAGCGGCAACCTTCGCGCGGCTTCTGCCAGACCTGCGTTATGAATATTCACGAATACCAAGCGAAAGAGCTTTTTGATCGGTTCCAAGTTCCTAGTCCGAAGGGAAAAGTTGCGACGACACCAGAGGAGGCGGCGGATGCTGCGAGAGAGTTCGCGGGAGCGAAGCTGGTGATTAAGGCGCAGGTTCATGCGGGGGGGCGCGGCAAGGGTCATTTCAAGAATGGATTCAAGGGTGGTGTGCATTTGATCGAGAGTCCGGAGCAGGCGGCCGAGTATGCGGGAAAGATGCTGAACGAGACCTTGGTGACGGTTCAGACGGGAGAAGCCGGTCGTGTGGTTCGCAAGGTGATGGTGGCGGAGGCGGTGGACATCACGCATGAGTATTATCTGGCGATTCTGATGGATCGGGCGAGTGCCGGGCCGGTGATTGTGGCTTCGACAGAAGGTGGCATGAGCATTGAGGATGTGGCGCATGACACGCCGGAGAAAATTTTCCGTCAGAGTATTCATCCGCTGCTGGGGTTGCAGGCTTATGAGATTCGCAAGCTGATTGCGGAGCTTGGGCTTGTGGGTGAGGATGCGAAGCAGTTCGGGAAACTGGTGAAGAATTTGTATAAGTTGTTTATCGATTGCGATTGCTCGATGCTTGAGATCAATCCTTTGGTAACGACGCCTGATGGGCGGGTGTTGGCATTGGATGCGAAGTTTGGTTTTGATGACAACGCGCTGTACCGCCATCCGGACATTGTAGCGATGCGTGACAAGGAGGAGGAGGATCCACGTGAGGTTGCGGCTTCGGAGTATGAGCTGAACTACATCGGGCTCGATGGGAACATCGCGTGTTTGGTGAATGGCGCGGGCCTGGCGATGGCGACGATGGATATCATCAAGCACTACGGTGGCGAGCCAGCCAACTTCCTTGATGTGGGGGGCGGTGCTTCCAAGGAGCAGGTGACGGCAGCTTTCAAGATCATTTTGGGTGATCCGAATGTGAAGGGGATTTTGATCAATATCTTCGGTGGCATCATGGATTGCAACGTCATTGCCGAGGGTGTCATCGCTGCTGCGAAGGAAACGGGGCTGCCGATTCCACTGGTCGTGAGGCTTGAAGGCAACAACGTCGAGGCAGGCAAGGCGACACTCGCCGCGAGCGGGCTGGACATCGTCGCTGCGGATACGATGGCGGACGGTGCGGAGAAAATCGTGAAAGCGGTTGGCTGAAAATTTTCTGCCCATGACATTACGGCAATTCTACGACTGGCAAACTGGAGGAGGCGCGAAAGACGTTTCCCGGTTGGTCGCCGCGTTGGAAGAGCGTGAAATTCCCTGGTGCATGATTGGTGGTCTTGCGGTGAACCATTGGGCTTTGGAGCCGATGACGACTGCCGATGTGGATCTGGTCATTGTTTCGGAAAAAGTGGAAGAAGCGTCCGAACTCTTCAGAAGTCAGGGGTTTTCAGAAAAGCGGTTTGATTGGTCGATCAATTTCAAGGGGGAATCGAGAGTATCAATCCAGGTCAGCACCGAAGAAATGTATCTCGATTTTCCTCAACGGGCTGTCGCGGCAACAGTTCATGGAATGCTCATGCGTGTGGCCAGCCTCGAAGATACTTTAAAAGGAAAAGTTGCGGCTTATGAAGAACCGCAGCGCAGGCCAAGCAAGCGGCAGAAAGACCTTTCGGATATTTCACGCCTTCTGGAAGCGCATCCTGAAATCAAAGATCTCATTCCGACAACGATTTACGAAAAACTCGAAAAATAATTCACTCAAACCGACTCAAACATCATGGCCATACTTATTGACGAAAATACGAAAGTCCTCGTGCAGGGCATCACAGGCAGTTTCGGAGGCAGACACGCGAAGCTTTCGCTCGAATACGGCACCAAGGTTGTGGGCGGTGTTACGCCGGGCAAGGGCGGGCAGACGTTCGAGGGGGTTGTGCCGATTTTCGATACGGTTTCCCAAGCGGTGAGTGAGACGGGTGCGACAGCGACCGCGATTTTTGTTCCGCCGCCGTTTGCGGCGGATGCGATTCTTGAGGCGATGGATGCGGGGGTGGAGCTCATCGTTTGCATCACCGAGGGAATTCCGGTGATGGATATGATGAAGGTGAAGCAGGCGTTGAAGGGATCGAAGTCGAGGCTTGTAGGGCCGAACTGCCCGGGTTTGGTGACTCCGGGGCGTGGGGAAAAAAGTCATGGTGGATGCCGGATCGGTATTGCGCCTGGATATATTCATAAGCGCGGGAATGTGGGTGTTGTTTCGCGTTCCGGGACGTTGACGTATGAGGCTGTGTTTCAGTTGACGCAGATGGGATATGGTCAGAGCACGTGTGTGGGTATTGGTGGAGATCCGATCAACGGGA
Organism: Akkermansiaceae bacterium; assembly: GCA_041737575.1. Taxonomy (GTDB): domain Bacteria; phylum Verrucomicrobiota; class Verrucomicrobiia; order Verrucomicrobiales; family Akkermansiaceae; genus Luteolibacter. The sequence goes on along the minus strand of JBGSRM010000269.1, from coordinate 15,670 downwards.
CGTCGCACCTGGATGTTTTGGAGATGTTCAACAACGATCCTGAGACAGAGGCGATCATCATGATTGGTGAGATTGGCGGGACAGCGGAGGTGGAGGCCGCGCGTTGGGCGAAGGAGCATTGCAAGAAGCCGATCGCCGGATTTATCGCCGGTGCGACGGCACCTCCGGGACGCCGTATGGGTCATGCGGGTGCGATTGTTGGAGGTGAGGAGGATACGGCTGAGGCGAAGAAGAAGATTTTGGCGGAGTGTGGGATTGCTGTGGCGGAGACGCCTAGTGATATGGCCAAGACCCTGATGGAGCGTTGGGGCAGGTGAGTTTCATTGAAAAATGCCCGTGCCGGAGTTCGGACGCGGGCATTTTTTCTAAGAAATTTTCCAGCAGATCAGTCGCCGGATGGGTTGAGCTGATCGAAGCGGAAGGAGAAGCTGTTTCCTGATTGAACGCGCTCGATGCGGTCGCGGATTTCCTTCGGGGCGGCGGCCTTCTCTTCTTCCGTATTCCAGGGTCCGGACCAAAGGATGTTGTTTTGAGGATCGCGGACGGTGACTTCGGTAATGTTGTTATCGGAAATCATTTCGATGGAGCCTTCGTTATCCATCATGCGGATGGTTGATTTTTGTTGGAAGCCACCCTCGGGAATCTGGAATTGAGGGATATCCAGCAGGTTTTTGTTCATGCGATCCCGGAGCATACGGAAGGTTCCATCGAAGCGGGCGTCCGGGAAGAAGGCGTCGCCTTGGAGCTGGGGATCGAGAGCTTTCAGGTTTTGCTCGATGAGGTCGCGAAGGCGGGCGGCATGGTCATCCGGAATGCCGTCGAGGAGGGGCGCATTGTCGTTTGCGGCGATTTCATCGGCGGGTCGCTCGGTGAGGGTGACTTCGACGCGGGATGGTTTGCCTTTGTGGATGAGGTCGAGGGGGATGCGGTCGCCGACTTTTTGTTTGCGGAGGGATTTGGTGACTTCATCGGGATCGCGGACGGGTTCATCGGCGATGTTGAGGATGATGTCGTTGACGGAAAGACCTGCCTTGTCGGCGGGGCTGTCCGGGCAGACGGTGCGGATGATGACTCCGGTTCCGGATTCGATTAGGAGGTGCTCGGCGAGCATTTCAGGCAGGGCTTCCGTAACAACGCCAAGGAATGGCAGGGATTGGCGTGAGGTGCCGTTGTTTTCGAGAATGGCAGCAGGGGGACGAGCGTCATCGGGCGGTGGCTCGATGGCTTGGGCGGAGCTGAATGGGAGCAAAACGAAAGCTCCCATGATACCTGTGGTGGGTAGAGATGAGAATATGCGGATGTTTGCTTTCATACTACTAGAAACGTCGTAGATGGATAAATTTGTTTAAGCGAACTCAGTCAACTTTTTCAGGAATGATGACGTATTCATCGCGCGGTTGCTCCACTTCGACGGTTTCGCCGTTGTCATTGGTGAGAGTGAAGCGATCGATGAAGGTGAGGCGTAGGACGCGGTGGGGGCGGTTGTTGCCTTGCCAGATGACTCCTTCATCACTGGTGTTGCTGAGGTTACGGTTGTAGCCGACAGGGGTGATTTTGCGTTGAGTGGAGGAGTTGGAGACGGGTGCGCTGTTGGTGAAGTTGCCGGCGGTGACAGGGGTGCCGGCTTGGGAGCTGGTTCCGTCAGCAGGCAGCATGAAGGCGGAGATGGAGCCGAGAAGGGCGACGGCGGCGGCGGCGGCGATGTTGATGCGTGTGCTCCACCATGATTTCTGCGGGTTTTTCGAGGTGTCTTTGGAGCGGTTGAAGAGGACGATTTTATCGTCGGTATGGAATGGTGTGTCGCCGATGGTTTTCCCGATGGAAGCGTGCAGGGAGGTGGGCAAGGGGGCGGGTTCGGTGGCACGGAGGGATTGTTCAAAATCGATTTCCGCGGAGGTGAGTTCGAGTATGGAGCCATCGGCGCAGGCGGTGAGGCGAGCGAGGAAGTCTTCATCGAGAGCTTGAGGCAGGATGGCGCGGAGCTCGAGGTCGGTCATGGATTCGATTTCGGACATGGATGAATTTTTGATGAGATTAGATGGCGAGGTCGCCACGGTGGCGGGCGATGGCGAGTTCACGTTTGAGGGCTTCGAGACCGTAGCGGTAGCGGGATGCTGCGGTATTTTGAGAGATGCCGAGGGCTTCACCGATTTCCGCGAAGGTTCTTTCTCCCCAGACTTTCATGATGATGACTTCGGAGAACTTCGCGGGGAGAGATTTGAGGGCGGATTCGAGTTGGTCGCGTGTTTCATCACCGCTTTCCTCGGAACCGAACCAGGGGTGAGGTGCTTCATCGTGTGTGGCTTCGAGGTCGATGGAGACATTTTCCTCACGGCGTTTGCGGCGGTCGTCCTTACGTGAGAGGTCGATGGCGAGCCTGCGAATGGTGGTGTAGAGGTAGGGTTGCCATGCTTCCTGGCCGCCGGTGAATTCGCCTGCCTGGATTTTCTCAACGAGTTTGACGATGGCGTCCTGGAGCACGTCTTGGGCGTCCTCGAAAGTGCGGGTTTGATTGCGGGCGAAGAGGAAGAGTTTGGGGGCGTTTTGATCGAGCCACGCGCGCCATGCGGTGGAGGCGGGGGAGTTTTGGACTGGGGCTTCGATGGTGGGCATGGCGGATTGCATAGGTTAAACGATGCCAGGTGACGTTTTTGTTCAAATTTTCTCTGGGATTCAGGCGGGTTTTTGCGGAAGATGCTATGGTGAGTGCCGCCTTCCTGGACGAGGTCGAGGCAGTTGATGGGGATGATGGTGGATTTGATCCGGTCTTTAGAATTGAATTCTCGAAGAATACGGAACATGAAGGTGGCGTGATCGGGCTTTATGTTATTTCTGGGTTGGTTCTGCTGGTTTTGTTTTGGGTCGCTTTTGTGTTCAACCGACTCGTTTCTCACAGGAACCGCATGAGTGAAGGATGGAGTGGGGTGGATGTGCAATTGAAACGGCGACACGACCTGATACCGAGGCTGGTGGAAGTGGTTTCGGCTTACGGGCACCATGAAAGATCGACTTTGGAAGGTGTGATGGAAAAGCGCAGAGGGGCGATGGCGGCGCAAGGTGCGGGCGAGGCGGCGGATGCGGAGCGCGGTCTTGGCGAGGGGGTGGGCCATCTGATCGCGGTGGTGGAGGGTTATCCAGATATCAAGGCGGACGCGGTTTACCGGGATCTGATGGACGAGTTGGTGGCGACGGAAGACGCGCTGCAATACGCCCGACGTTACTACAACGGTGCGGTACGCGAGATGAACAACGCGGCGGGTTTTTTTCCGGCGAACCTGGTGGCGGGTCTGTTCGGCTTCAAGCAAGGCGAGTTTTTCGAAGTCGAAAAGGCGGTCGAGAGGGAAACACCGAAGGTTTCCCTTGGCGCGGGGCAAGGAAGCTGAGATTTTACGCCATGCCGATGAGGATATTGCTTGCGCTTTTACTGTGTCTCAACTGCGCGACTGCGGAGGAGCGCATCCTGAAATTTCACAGCGAGATCCGTGTGGGCAGGGACGGCTTCCTCGATGTGGTGGAAACGATTCGCGTGAATGTGGAGCGGAAACAGATCAAAAGGGGAATCTATCGTGATTTTCCCCAAGACTATGTGACAAAGTGGGGACTGAAGCAGCGGCGACCGTTTGAGGTGACGGGAGTGATGAGAAACGGTGTCGCGGAGCCTTTTGAGGTGGAGTCACTGGGCAGCGGCACAAGGGTTCGGATTGGTTCTGCGGATGTTTTGTTGGATGTGGGCAGTGTGCAGGAATACAAAATCTTTTATCGAACCGGGAGGCAGTTATGGTTCGATGAAAAAGGCGATGAGCTTTACTGGAATGTGACGGGGAATTTCTGGGATTTTCCCATCGTGGAGTCAAAGGCGCGGGTGATTTTGCCTGAAGAGATCGAAGTGCTGGAGGCCGAGGCATACACCGGCTTGGCGGGTGAGAAAGAAAGGAACTACGTAAAAACCCAGGAGAAGGATGGGGTTTCCTTCCGTGCCACCACTCCTCTGTCGCAACGCGAGGGGTTGACGATTGTGGTGCGTTGGGAGCCGGGGCAGCTTGATGCCGTGGCATACAAAAAGCCCGGGGTCTGGGATGGGAACGAAGTGATTTTAATCGGACTCGTGATTGTGGTGGTGGGGGTGTTGGTTTTTGTGTCGCTATGGTTTATGGTTGGTCGCGACCCTGCGCGAGGAGTGATCGTGCCGGGCTGGGAACCGCCGGAAGGTTTTTCTCCGGCGGCGGTGCGTTACCTGAAGAATATGGAATTCGATGAACGGTGCTTTACGGCAGCGGTGCTTTCGTTGGCGGCGAAAGGGTTTCTCAGGATCGAGGAATACGGCGCGAGTTCGTATAAATTGGTGAAACTGGAGACAAAGGGGAAAGGGAATCTGACTCCCGATGAGGAGGTTCTTTACGAAAGGCTACTTGGTAATACTGAGAGTGTCCCTCTGACGCAGGAGCACCACGTCCGGATCGGTGAAGCGAAATTGCTGATCGAGGCGGCGCTGCAGAAAAGTCAGTGGGGTAAATATTTCCACAACCACACGCGCAAGTGGGTTATCGGTCTGTCTGTGTGTGCGCTTGGGTTGGGGCTGTTAGTCATATCTGCGGAGGTTCCGTTCAAGTATGTCATGATGATGGTTGTTTTTATGACCGTGGTCACACTTTTGATCTCCAGATTGCTGGCGGGAATTTACGGGGGGAGGTTTTCGAAGGTATGGGGGGGCTTGATGGTGGTTTTCATGATGGGACTCGCAGGCGTCGCGCTTGTTATCATTGGAAACTATGGGGGTGTGTGGTGCGCACTTGCGGCGCTTGTGGTGATGGTTGCCTCGCCGCTGTTTTATTTTCTGATGAAAGCCCCGACGCTAGCCGGGCGGAAGGCGCTGGATACGATCGCTGGGTTCCGCGAGTATCTCTCCGTGGCGGAAGAGGATAGGCTGAATCTTGAGAATCCGCCGGAAAGGACGCCGGAGCTTTTCGAGCGGTTCCTCCCATACGCGCTGGCGCTGGGGGTGGAGCAGAACTGGTCGGAAAAATTCGATGACATCCTGACCGCCGCCGGAAAGGCGCAAGGGGGGCAAAGCTACACCCCTACTTTCTACACAGGCGGCCACTACGGTTTGGAAAAAGCACTCACAGGCGCGGCCATTGGGGCGGCGATCGGTGGAGCTCTCGCCGCTTCATCGGTAGCTCCCAGCTCCAGCGGGTCAAGCGGTGGGGGGGGCGGCGGAGGTTCTTCCGGCGGTGGGGGCGGCGGTGGTGGTGGTGGTGGATGGTAGTTTTTTACGCGGGCTGTTGTTGGGAGATGCAGTGGAGCGTGCCGCCTTCTTGGACGAGATCTAGGCAGTCGATGGGGATGATTTGGCGGGTGGGGAATTGATCGGCGATGATGCCGAGGGCGCGGTCGTCGTTTTTTGGCTGGCGGAAGGTGGGGACGAGGACGGCGTGGTTGATGATGAGGAAGTTGACGTAGGAGGCTGGGAGGACGGGGAGGCGCCAGCCGGGGATTTCGCAGGCTTGGGGTAGGTGGATGGGAAGGATTTCGTAAGGGCGGTCAGCGGGTGTGAGGAAATTTTTGAGTCGGCTCATGTTGCCGGCGAGGGCGGCGTGGTTGGGAGAGGAGGTGTCCGGTTCGTGGCAGGCGAGGATGGTGTCTTCATTGGTGAAGCGGGCGAGGTCGTCGATGTGGCCGTCAGTGTCGTCGCCTTCGATTCCTTTTTCGAGCCAGAGGATTTCAGTGACGCCGAGGGTGTCGCGGAGTTTTTGTTCGGTTTCCTGACGGGAGAGGTTTTTGTTGCGGTTGGGGTTGAGGAGGACGGCCTCGGTGGTGAGGAGTTGGCCGCGTCCGTTGACTTCGATGGCACCGCCTTCGAGGATCATACCGCCTTTGAAGGAGGGGAGTTTTAGGGAGTCGGCGATGCGTTGCGGGATGGCGTTGTCGAGATCCCAGGGTGCGAATTTTCCGCCCCAGGCGTTGAATTCCCAATCGGTGATGGCGATTTCTCCGGTGGTTTTGTTTTTGATGAAGATGGGGCCATGGTCGCGGCACCAGACGTCGTTGTTGGGGTGGTCGAAGAGTTCGAGGTTGGAGAGCTCGGTCTTGGCGAGGTTGCAAGCGGCGGAGATAGCGGGGTGGGAAGCGCCGGGGGCGTTGATGCGGACGGGTTGGATGTGGGAGATGGCGGCGGCGATTTCGGCGAATTTTTTCCAGATGAGATCCTGTTTTGCGCCGCCCCAATGGCGTGGGTCATCGACTGGCCATGAGAGCCAGATGGCGGATTGGGGAGTCCATTCGGCGGGCATTGAGAAACCATTACGGGAGGGAGACATGGTTTGAGTTTTGGATTTCCTGAGAGGCAAGGCAATACCAAGTGGGTTGGAGGGCTGAAAAGGTGTGTGTATAATTCCATTGCCAGAAAAGGGCGCACATGGTGATAGTCTCTTCCTCGCGCTATGTTTTTGGCTGAATTTTCAAAACCCCGATACTTCCTTGCCATCCTTTTTCTTATGGTGGGGTTGACCTGTTTTATGCAGGCTCAACCTGAAAAGAAGCCCACAGAAGAACCCGCGAAGGAAACGGTGAAGGAGAATACCGAAAAAAAGGAAGAGAAAGAAGAGGTTAAGGAAGAAGTGAAAGAGGAGGTTGTTGATCCTGATGATGAGGCGGCGGCTGAGGAAAAGGATGCGGAAAAAGCTGCGAAGGCTGTGCCGGTGTCACCGGATCCGGTGCAGGTGTATGGCTGGAGGGAAAAAATCACGATTGATGGGATGGAAAAATCGTTAAACGCGAAGTTGGATTCGGGTGCGTTGACCAACTCGATTCATGCGGAGGAGAAGGAGCTTTTCGAGCGGGACGGGAAGAAGTGGGTTAGGTTCATTGCGACCGACCCGCGTAAGAAGGATTCTCCCCGTGTGCGGTTGGAGGCGCCTTTGGTGCGGGTAGCGAGGATCAAGGAGCCGGGTGGGGAGTCGCAGCCACGTGAGGTTGTCAGGCTTACCTTCAAGGTGGGAGACAAGAAGTTGCGTGGCGATTTTACGCTGAACAATCGATCCAATATGCTTTCTCCAGTGTTGCTGGGTCGGACTACGGTGCGTGATCTTGGCTGGGTGGATGCTTCCAGGACGAATCTCGCTGATGACAAAATCATGCGCTAGGAAGCGTCCAGAAAATCACGCATCATGAGTTCCCAAGCGAAATTATTCATAGCCGTTGTGGTTTTGTGCGCGGTAGGCGGTGGTCTGGCGGCTTACAAAAATCAGAAACTTGGGGTTCCCTTCTGGCAGGATGAGAAGGTGGAGGAGTGGATGGTGGAGGCGAAGATTTCATTTTTGGCGACGGGGCGAGATGTGACCGCACGGCTTTCATTGCCATCGAGGGCTGTGGATCAGGGTGCCGGACAAGAGGCGGGTTCGCTGGGATATAGTTACAGCGTGGAGGATGACCAGGGCGAGTATACGGCGATTTGGTCGGCGGGGAAGCGAGAGGAGGGGCAGGCGTTGTATTATCGTGTGCGGTTCAAGAAGGGTGTGTCGAGTGGTGGGGATCCGGTTCCCGCGATTGGCCAGCCGGAAGCTCCAGATGTGCCGAATCTTCCGGGTTCAGAGGGGACAGCCGCGAGGACGATTGTGGAGCGGGCAAAGTCCGTTTCGGCGGATCCCGATTCCTTGTTCGTATCCTTTTTCAACCAGATCAATGATGTGAACGCGCCGCAGGAGTATCTGTTGGTCAAGAAGCATTACGAGGGTGAAGGGCACAAGGATGCGATGATACCGATGGGGATTGATTTGTTGGGAATGGCGGGTGTGCCGGCGAGGCTGGCGTATGGTGTCCGGTTGAGTGAACAGGAAGTAGCGAGGCCGCCGTTGCCGCTGATTGAATATTTTGATGGGGCGGCGTGGAAGGTGCGTGATCCGCTGGAGCCGACCAAGATATTGGATGGCCGCAATATTTTTGTATGGCACCGGGGCGGGGGGCCGCTGTTGGATGTGTCTGCGGGAGGCGAGAATTCCAAGGTGACGTTCACGGTTGTGAAAGACCGGATTCCTTTGGCGAGGCTGACGGACTTGCGTGATTCTCCTTTCATGGTTTCGACCATACTCGCGCTGCCAGCCTCCGAACGTGCTGTGTTCCGTTACATTGTTTTGATTCCGCTGGGAGCGTTTGTGGTGGTGGTGTTGCGAAACATTGTTGGTATATCGACGCTTGGGACATTCATGCCGGTGTTGCTGGCTCTCGCCCTTCTGGAGATCGAGCCGCTGAAAGCGATTCTGATGTTTTCGATTTTGGTGTCCATTGGGCTTTGGTTTCGATTTTTGCTATCGAGAATGAATCTGCTAGTGGTTCCGAGGGTGGCCGCCTGCGTGGTGATTGTCACGTTGCTGATGATGTTGATGAGTGTGATTAGTTACCAACTGGGTTTCAGCGTGGGGATAAAGATCACGCTATTTCCGATGATCATCATTGCGTGGACCTTGGAGCGCATGTCGTTGATTTGGGAGGAGGAGGGGAAACGCAGTGCGATTGTCCAGGTATCCGGTTCGTTGTTTGTGGCGGTATGCGCCTACTACTTCATGAGCGTGGGACAGATCCAGTATTGGGCGTTTTATTTTCCCGAGCTGCTGCTTGTGTTGCTGGCCGGGATTATTTTGATCGGGCGCTATACCGGTTACCGCCTCTCCGAGTTGATACGGTTCAAAACATTTTCCAATGCCTGAAGATAAAACCAGCACGATAGCGGGATCTGCCGCAGCCAGGAACGACATGCGCTGGTGGCACCGATGGTTTCGTACACCGGGGGAGTTGCGTGCGTTGGGAGTGGTTGGAATCAACATGCGTAATGCGCGTTTCCTGCTTCCGAACAATCCCCGTCGTCTTTACGAACTGGTGGATAACAAGCTGCGCACCAAGGCTCTGGCTGAAGCGGAGGGCATGACGGTGGCGGAGACATACGGCGTGATCCGTACTCCGCATGATGCGAGTGTGATCGGAAAAATGTTGGAGGGACGCGATGCCTTTGTGATCAAGCCGACGCGTGGGTCGGGTGGCAAAGGAATCATGGTGATAGACAAGAGGGAGGGTCATCATTTCCTGAAATCCAGTGGCACGCAGGTGACGCTTGCGGATATTCGCAACCACGTTTCGAATATTCTTGCGGGGCTATTCAGTCTGGGAGGTAAGAGGGATTTCGCATTGATCGAGTATCGGGTGCAGCCTGCGAAGTTGCTGACGGCCATCAGTTTTCAAGGGGCGCCTGACATACGTGTTGTGATGCTGCATGGGTATCCGGTGATGGCGATGTTGAGAGCCGCCACGAAGGAAAGCGATGGCCGGTCGAATTTGCATCAAGGCGCGCTGGGTATCGGGATCGATATCGCGACAGGGATGACGGTGCGAGCGATTCACCACGGGAAGCCGGTGACGCATCACCCTGATTTGGGTATCGGATTGATCGGTGTGCAGATTCCGCAGTGGGACACGATTTTGCGTATGTCGGTTCTTTGCCAGGAAATGACAGGATTGGGTTATTTGGGAGTGGATATCATGGTGGATGAAACGCTTGGTCCGATGATGATCGAGGTGAACGCGCGTCCGGGTCTTGCCATTCAGATGGCTAACGGGATCGGGCTGCTGAAGCGGCTGGAGCCTATTGTGGAGCAGCATCGCAAGCATCCTGCCGCTGATCTTGATGGTAAGATCGATTTTTCGAAAAAGCATTTCCGTGCGAAATTGCCGCCGCCGAGGGATACGGTTGAAGCGAGTATGTGAAATTCGCGCTTGTTTGAAAGCGTTGAGGATTCCAGCCTTACAAACACATGAGCGATCCGGGTTCCCATTTTCAGGTATGCATCGCAGGCACAGGCAGTTATTTGCCGGAGACTATCGTCACGAATGAAGATTTGGCGAAGCGGGTTGATACCAGTGACGAATGGATATTTTCACGCACGGGAATCCGCGAGCGGAGGGTGGCTGCCGCCGGGGAATACACATCCCACATGGCGGCGAATGCGGCGCGAAAGGCTTTGGAGCAGGCTGGGTTGGATGCGTCGGAGGTGCAGTTGATCATCGTTGCCACCATCACTCCGGATACATTGACACCAGCGACCGCGTGTTATGTGCAGCAGCAGTTGGGTGCCACACGTGCGGTGGCTTTCGATATATCCGCCGCGTGTTCCGGATTTCTGTATGCGATGAAGATTTGCAAGCGGATGATTTCCGATGGGGCTTTTGAGAACGCGCTGATCATTGGTGCGGAGAAGCTTTCCGCATTTGTAAATTGGGAAGATCGCTCCACATGTGTGCTTTTTGGAGATGGTGCGGGTGCGGCGGTGCTGCGCCGTTCAAAAGCCGGGGAAGGCAGCATTCTCGCCACGGAAATGGGCACGGATGGCAATCTCACGCATTTGCTGAACATCCCGGGCGGTGGGTCTGCTTGTCCGATTACCGAATCGAATGTGGGACTGCATTTATCGACCTTGGCGATGCAGGGGAAAGAGGTCTTCAAACACGCGGTGAATCGCATGAAGGAGGCCGCGGAGGCGGTCATAGCCCGGGCTGGTCTTCAGCCAGCGGACATCGCCTGTGTGATTCCGCATCAGGCGAATTTGCGTATTATCGATGCCATTGCGGAACGCCTTTCTGTTCCCGAGGGTCGAGTTTTTGTGAATCTGGATAAGTATGGCAATACGTCCGCAGCGGCTGTGGCCATTGCGCTTGATGAGGCGAACCGGACCGGGGCTTTCAAGCGTGGTGATAACATCGTGCTTGTTGTATTTGGTGCGGGGCTGACTTGGGCGGCCGCAGCGATCAAGTGGTAGGATGAACGGGTATGGGTGTTTTGTGGGGGAGGTAATTTTTTCTTAAAATTTTTCATAAAAATTATTGACAGGGAGGCTAGCGTGTAGTTCTTTCCGCCCGTCGCAAGACAAGGCGGCTCGACTGAACGTCCCTTTGGGTTTTGGGTTTTTCCCGGGGATAATCCGTCGAGCCGCTCTTTTTTTTGCTGAGGCATGATTTTTCAGGAAGGGAGGGGGGAGCTTTCCAATCATGTGGTTTCCGTGATTCGTGGACAAAGATTGGGTGTCGGGAATGAGTAATTGCTGTGTAAATTCGTATTTACAAAGGGTTTCACAACTTGCGGGGTTTGCATCATTCGGATAAGGCATAGGCATGAAAAGCCCGATAGTAAAAGTGCTGGTGTTGATCGTTTCGCTGGGATTGGCGGGAGGGTATGTGTGGAAAACGACGCGAGGGAAGGACGGCGATACGAACAGTGCGGCTGGAAAAAGCACGAATCAGGTGAATGACAAGTCACCGGGGGAGCCGGATGTGACGGTGAGTGATGAAGAGGTCGCGAACTATCGCAATGCCCGAATGATGTATTCCTCAAAGTCGGGACTCATCATGAGTGACGAGGATATTCGAGAGATGATTGAGAAACAAAAGCGGTTGGAACTTTCCATGGATGAAGTGCCAGCAGATGCGCCGATCCATTTGGCTCCTTCCAGCAAATCGCCGCTTAGATTTCTCAACCCGAGTGATATCGATAAGTTATTTGATGAGGGTACGCTTGGGCCGATAGAGTCACAGGAAGATAAATGAACGCCGTATATTACTTCGCGGCTCCGTTGGTGAGTTTCGTGCTCTTGGCCTGTATTTTCTCGCCGTTGGAGAAGTGCTTTCCGGCGAAGGAGCAGAAGATTCTGCGACCTGGTTGGTTGACGGATCTTTGTTTTTTTCTGGGGCAGTATTTGTTGTGGGGTGGATTGGTGTTTGGAGCTTTGGCGTGGCTGGCGCCTTATTTGGTGGAATCGTTTCCGGCTGGATTCCGAGCGTTTGTGAGTGCCCAGCCTTGGTGGTTGCAGGCGGTTGAGGTGGTGTTGCTAAGTGATTTTTTCATCTACTGGGGGCATCGTATCCAGCATCGTGTGCCTTTTTTGTGGCGGTTTCATGCGGTGCATCATAGCGCCGAGCATCTTGACTGGTTGGCGGCACATCGTGAGCATCCGTTGGATACCATATACACCGTAGGATTGATCAATCTGCCCGCGCTATTTTTAGGTTTTGATCTCGTAACTCTCGCCGTGCTGACGTCGTTCCGGGGCATCTGGGCGATTTATATTCATTCGAATGTGAAGTTGCCGATCGGGCCGCTGCGGGTGTTGATCGGGGCTCCGGAGCTTCACCATTGGCACCATGCGAGAGATCGTTTTGCGGGGAATTATGCGAATTTATCACCGATCATGGATTGGGTGTTCGGGACGTATCGGCATCCCGGACATGAGCCGGATCAGTTCGGGATCAAGGAACCTTTTCCCAAGAGCTATGCGGCACAACTTCTACATCCATTGCTTCCGCGCAAAAAAACGGGAAGTGGAAGCGGATCGATTAAAGAAAAGCAGCCGAAGCACGTCTCAGGCGATCCATGATGGCGACACCGAGGCCGACTTCGCTAACGGGTTCGGCGATGATTTCGTCGAGGCCAAGTTCATCAAGTTCACGCATGGCGTAGAAAAGGCGGATGGCGGCTTCGGCGAGTTTGCCGCTTCCCGGGCTCAGGGCAACCACATGTTCCCATTCGTGCATACGTACGAAGGGGCCGCCCTCTTCGCCTGTGTAGCTTAAAAGCCCGTAGCGTTTACCGATTTGTGGGGTGAAGTCTTCCGGTTTTGTGATGAGGCGTAGCGGAGTGAGGGGAGCGTAATGGCTCTCGAGCTGGCCGGGTGATTGGAGTTTATCGCCGGGCCTTATTTTTTCCACTTTTCCAAATGCTTGGAGCTGCTCCTTGGTAATGGGACCGGCGCGGTGTAGATGGAATATGGGCTTTTTACCTTCGCGCAACTCGATGCTGATGATTGTGCTTTCGAGACCCTGATTGCAGGCGCCGGCATCGACGATCAGGGGGATGCGACCGCCGAGTTCCTTCATGACTGCGGAAGCCGCGGTGGGTGAAATGCGCCCGAAGCGGTTGGCACTTGGTGCGGCGATTGGATTTCCGAGAGCTTTGTTGATGGCGCGGAAGACGGGGTGCGAGCTTTGTCGCACGCCGACGGTCGGGAGACCGCTGGTGACGATGTCGGGTATTTCCGGTGTTTTCGGTAGAATGATGGTGAGCGGACCGGGCCAGAATTCGTTGGCGAGCTTGTTGACGATAGCTTGAATTTCCTCCGGGACTATGGCCACGCGTGCGAGATCGCGGAAGGATGCGATGTGGACGATCAGGGGATCGAAGCTCGGACGTTCCTTGGCTGCGAAAATTTTTGCCACGGCATCGGGGTTGAAGGCGTCCGCTGCGAGTCCGTAAACAGTTTCGGTGGGGAGAGCCACCACTTCGCCTTGGCGCAGCAAGTTGACTGCCGCTTCCTGCGCTTCTTTCATGCCATGATCCGTGGCCTCTATGATGCTTGTTTCATACACGTCCACATCCTTCACGGGAAAGCAATTATGGCAAGCAATCGAAAATGCGATCAGGCTACGGAATCATTCCGAATCGAAGACGGAAACGGTGAATCATGAGCCACCGCGGCGGTAACGCTGAACGCCTTCGGCGATGCCACGAGCGATGGCGTCGCGGAACCAAGCCGTTTTCATGCGGCTGCGTTCGTTGGAATTGCTGACAAAACCGCCTTCGACAAGGATTGCCGGGTGGGAGCAGTTACGAATCACATAGTATCTGGCATATTTTACGCCGCGATCCACGACTTTCACCCGGCTGGTAATGCCACGGTGCACGGCTTGGGCGAGGCGCTGGCTTGACTGGCTGTGATAGAAGGTTTCGATGCCGCTTACCTGCTGTTTCCAAGTGTAGTTGTAGTGAATGCTGATGAATATGGCGCTGCGCTGTTTGTTGGCGATAGCCATGCGACCGGGAAGGGAAACGAAATAATCGCTGCGGCGTGTCATCAAGGTATTGAATCCCATTTTCCGCAAATGAGCTTCCAAGCGCACGGAGGTATCCAAGGCCAAATGTTTTTCATAGACGCGACCCCATTGCCCGCCCTTGTCATGCCCGCCATGGCCGGGATCGATGATCACCGTCCGAAAGTTCTGAGCGCTTGCCACTGCCGCGCTCACAAGAACCAGAAGTAATGTCAAATATGTCTTCATATTGTTAATTTTTTTTGATAATTCGGATTTATTAAATATCTGGAATTATTTGTAAAGCGAAATCGAGCTCAAATTATTCATCTTGGAAATCCGGACGATCTGTGGCTTTACGAATTTTTTTCCGCTCTTCTTCGGCTGCCTTGGCGTCGTAGGGAATGCTGTTGATGACGCGGACGGAACCGTCGCCATAAGCCATAAGGATGGGCTCACCTTGGGCCGCTCTCTGGTGAATGTCGCGGGCGATGAGTTTTCCATCTCCATCGACCTGGGAGTGAACCCACATGGTAGGGGTGGCGAGATACATGACGTGCATTCGTTTTGCAGAGTCGAGGGTTACCATGGGTTTTCTGAGCATCAGCGCATCGCCGAGGGAAAAAGTGCGTATGGGCATTCCAGTCTCGCCGTTGATGACTTGGGCGTAGAGCTGCGTCTTCTGATCGTTGGAAAAAGTGATCAGTTTCATCTCTCGTTTTTCCGAGAGTCCGTCTTTTGAAATGCCGAATTTCTGTGACCAATAGGTTCTGCCCGGGTTCAGATTGAACAGAATCCGGTTGGTGGAGGTGCTGGAAACCTTGTTTTTAGGATCACGAATTACCGCCGAGACGGCGTAGTTTCCCTGACTACTCAGCAAAAAATAGTCGGTGAGATCGACTCGCTTGGCGAGAGACTGACCCACACCGATTTTCATCGCGCCGAAAGCATTGAGCTGGCGGGTTGTGACCGGATTGCCGGCGGAATTGGTCACTACGAAAGTAAGCCATGGTGTTTCACGTGTGGAGGCCAGAGTCAGTTCTTCACCGCTGTGATTGGTTATAATCACCTCTGCGATGACGGATTCACCCGCCACGTAGTTTTTTTTGTTAATGCTGATGGAGCTTACTAACTGGCCATTAACGACCGTGCAGCAGCACAGAAAAGTGACAAACGATACAAAAAGTCGATGCATTCGAAGTCGGAGACTAGCATGGAAACTTCGCCCGTCAATCTAACGGCCAAGCAAATTTGGTGTCCGCGGATGGGCAGAAGTAGACAGCGATGCGCATTGCGACGGGAAGACGGGAGAGGACGCCATGGATAGGGCGAACGGCGCCATCGGGCAGTTCGACTATGATCTGGATTTTCCCCATGAATCTTTCAGCGCGACCGTGCGGTTGAAGACGGCTTTTTGGCCGGAGATGTGATCTTTGGTGTCGGCGATGAAATAGCCGTTGCGTTCGAACTGGCAGGAGTAACCGGTGGGTTCGTGGAGCAGAGAGGCTTCGATTTTCGCGGTGACGGTTTTCACGGAATCTGGATTGATTACGGAGAGGAAGCCTCCTTCCGCCGCATCGGGGTCTTCGACGGTGAAAAGTCGATCGTAGAGACGGACCTCTGCATCGACGGCGGATGCGGCATCGACCCAATGGATCGCGGCTTTGCAGACGACGCCTTCCGGTGAGTCTTTGCCGGTAGTGTCGGGAAGAAGTTTCACGCGGACTTGGGTGATTTCCCCGGCGGCGTCTTTATCGAAACCGGTGCATTGGATGATCGGGCCGCCGCGCAGGCGTACGTAGCGATCGGGACCGAGGCGGAAGAATTT
>JBGSRM010000173.1:0-5697 GCA_041737575.1 Akkermansiaceae bacterium | reverse complement strand
GCGATCAGGATCTCAAGGATGTCGATGCGATCAGAAAATCCCAGCCGGACGCATAGCCAATAACCTCATTCTTCAATCCGATGTGAAGAATCTCCGAATTTAATGGTGGTTGACGGAACATTCGCTTGGTGGTGGGCTATTGAATTCCCAACCTTGGGCTATCTTTGACAAAGTGAAGCACGAATATGTTGTTGCCCTAAGTGTTCTGGTTGTGGCGATTTTTGCAGTCGTTAAAACCGAAACGACTGCTACGTGGCTCGGGTCTTCTCCTGCTCAGAGAGGGGGCGAGCAAAGGTTGGGGGAGGGATCGAAGGCGGATTGGCCAAGCGATGGTGAGAACAAGCAGCCACAGACCCGTCACAAGCTCAGGGAAGACGTACGGCGGAAGGTCATGACCGAATCCGGCCTGGTGTATTTGGTCCGAGAGGAAGGCACGGGAGAACACCCCGGGCCGAGTTCGACCGTGAAGGTGCATTATGTGGGGATGCTTGAGGATGGAACGGTTTTCGATAGTAGCCGTGAGCGAGAGTCTCCTGCGGTCCTCCCTCTGAACGCGGTGATCAAGGGCTGGACCGAGGGAGTCCAGTTAATGAAGCCCGGCGCACGGTATCGATTTGAGATGCCTCCGGATCTGGCATACGGCGATACCGGAGCAAGCGAAGTGATTCCTCCCGGATCCACCCTGATTTTCGAGATTGAGCTGATTTCCATCGAGGCACCGTGATGAGACTTATCGCAAAGGAATAGACCCGAATGGCACGTGACTAAGCTATATTTCGTGAATTAGGCAGGGATCTTTGTCCCCAAAGGTTCATATCTGACGGCGCTTACTATCCCATCGAACTCTTTTCGTTATTAGGGCTGCAAGATATGGACGCGTGAGGACACGCGTCCCTGCCGGTTTCATCAACCATGCTCTGGCTCCGTTTCGTGGGGCCATTTCGTAATCAATCCGCCACCGGATCGAGGCCGAGTTCCTTGCGTTTATCCGCATCTTCCGGATTGTGCATGCCCCAGTAGGCAACGTTCATCAGGCGCTTTTTCAAGGTGGCGGTGGTGGTGCCGGAGGAGGTTGTTTCCGTCCATTTCCTGATGATGTGGGGGAAGGCGGTGTCGAAGGTGATGGTCAAGGTGCGTTTCAAGGAGGGATAGGTGAGGGTGTAGATGGAGGATTTGCCGGATTCCACGAGTGTGGCATCGGCGGTCGAGGCAACGATTTCCAAATGGGCGAAGCGGGTGAAGATGGATCCGGGGATGATTTCGGTTTTGCCGGTCGGGAGTTTCTTCGGATCGAGGCGGAGGGTGATCCAGAGCTCGTCTTCGAGGTAGGTGGAGGGGAGGGTGAAGTCCTTGTCCGCTTCCTGCTCGAAGTAGGAGCGGAGCTGCACGCTCCAGCCGTCTTTCCTGAGGTTGTATTGCTGGAAAGCCTGGCCGCACCAGTCCTGGACGGAGGTGGTCGATTTGAGGGCATGGGGGAATTTTGCGAGGTCGATGGGTCGGAAGGTGCTCGTCATCGTGCGGTAGGAGTAGATTCCGGTGTTGAAGGTGGTGAGGGCGTTGAGCTTCAGGACGTCCGCGGAGTCCGGTTTGCCGGTTTCGTTTTTCACCTGCTTACGGGTGAGGAAAGGCTCGGTGACGAAGATGAGCTCGGCATGGCCGGGATGGTTTTTCCCATAGCGTGATTGGGAAAGTTCAAAGGAACTGATTTCCGCTCCGTTGAACCAGAAATCCCGGACGGGATCGGCTTGAAGGGGCAGCGCGAGAAGTAGGGTAAGGATGAAACTTTTCATGTAGGCCAAGGTAGCAGGTATATCCGGAGTTACCAGCGATAGAGATTGCGGCTTGTGGAAATGGGAATACGTGTGATTTTGAACGATGAAATACGGGAAAATTGCTACGATTGCAGCCACGTGTGTGTTTGGCTTATTTACGCTTCAGGCGGAGGAAACCGAAAAAGGGCGCGCTCTCGTGATGGAGTCCATCGAGGCACATGGTGGAAAGGAAAAATGGTATGGCAGCGGCCAGCTGCAGTTTCGCTGGAAATATCACATGACCGACCGTGGAGCCGATGCTGTGGTCGATACCGTCCAGACGGTCGATACGAAGACCCTGGCGGTGAAGCATCAGGTCGTCGGCAAGGACATCACTTTCGGCATGAACGGGGGAGTGGACTGGATCCGACCGGAGGGCGCGGAATTCACGCCGCCTCCGCGTTTCTGGGCGCTTACCCCGATCTATTTCTTGGGTATTCCTTTTGTTTTCAATGATGAGAACGCGAATTTCGAAGTCCTTCCTGAGTCCATGGAGTTCGAAGGCAAGGACTACACCCAGGTGAAAGTCACGTATAACAAGGAAGCCGGCGATTCCCCCGATGACTACTATGTTCTACTGATCGATCCGGAAACAAAGTTCACTCGCGGTGCTTACTACACAGTCACCAACGATCTGATCGTTCGTGATGACGTGGGACCGCCGAAATTCATTTCCCTGGATGATCTGCAGGATGTGGGTGGAGTGAAACTCGCTGGCGGACATAGGACATTCGCGATGCAGGAAGGCAAGATCGGCGAGCAGATGCGTTTCACCGAGGTCAGCGATGTGAAATGGCTGCCCCAGGGCACTGTGGATCTTTCCGTGCCTAAGTGAGGGTTGCGTAAGGGTTGTGTTTGGATCTGCTGGTATAATCCACATCCCATGCACCAACAGGCTTACGAAAATGAGCAAATTATAATGAGATTAGCTATTCAAATAGCGGGGACTGGCCCGAATGGCACGAGATTAAGCATAAGGCAGCCCAGAATTGTCGGGGTTAAAAGTCCATGTCTTAAGGCGTGTAATCTCTTGTGGCATCTTATAGTGTATAGATACTTAAGATATGGACGGCTCGGAGTACCGTCCCTGCCTGTTTAACGAAAATACGCTTAATCCCGTGCCATTCGGGTCGGGCACCGCTATTTCACATTTCTGTTTTTCCTAATTGTCCTCGCATCTTTGCATTCGAATTGACAGGGCGGATTAAGGGATCGAGCCTTTTTTGGGTTGGTTCGTTGACGGTCCTTCCCTCAGAAATTCCTCAACATCTCCAGCGTCTCCAACAGCTTTTCACTGGGCTTGGTTTTTGCGAGTCTCGGGTAGCGGGAGCCGTCTAGGAGGATGGGGCTTCCGTTTCTTTGGAGCATGAGTCTTTGGCCGGAGATTTCTACGGAGGAGATTCTGTTGGCGGCGGCTTCGGCTTTGATGCGGGCGATGGTGAGGAGGTGGGTGATGGGGGCGGGGAGGCGGCCGTGGCGGTCGATCCAGTTTTTTTCGAGGGAGTCGATGGATTTGGGGGTGTTGGCTTCGGCGAGTTCGCGGTAGGCGTTGATTCGGAGTTTGGCGTCGCTGAGATATGATGTCGGGATGAATGCGGGGAGAGGTTGAACCGCCAAGTCGCCAAGATCGCCAAGGGAAGAATTTTTAACCACGGATTGCACGGAGGGCACGGATGAAGAGGATTTTGATTTCTTCTCTTCCTGACTCCTGTCCCCTGACTCCTGCCCCCTGGAAACCCACTGCGTTTCCGTGGGGACGATGAAATCCGCCTTAAACGTTGTTTCCTGGAGGGAGGGGTCTTTTTTGCCTTTTAGGCGGTCTACGGATTGGCGGAGGAGTTGGCAGTAGAGATCGAAGCCGATTTGGGCGATGTGGCCGGATTGTTTGGTTCCCAAGAGGTTGCCGGCGCC
This sequence comes from Akkermansiaceae bacterium, assembly GCA_041737575.1. Classification (GTDB taxonomy): domain Bacteria; phylum Verrucomicrobiota; class Verrucomicrobiia; order Verrucomicrobiales; family Akkermansiaceae; genus Luteolibacter. The sequence goes on along the minus strand of JBGSRM010000173.1, from coordinate 1,975 downwards.
GCGGATCTCGAGGTCGCGCATGGCGATTTTGAATCCGGAGCCTAGGGCGGTGTATTGCTTGATGGCGTGGATGCGCTTGCGGGCATCGCCCTGGGTGATCATTTCCCGGGGGAGGAGGAGGATGGCGTAGGCTTTTTCTCCGGCACGGCCGACGCGGCCACGGAGCTGATAGAGATCGGCGAGGCCGAAGCGATCGGCGCGGTCGATGAGGATGGTGTTAGCGTTGGGGATGTCGATGCCGGTTTCGATGATGGTGGTGGCGAGCAGGACATCGGCCTCGTGGTTGACGAAGGCGTGCATGACGTTTTCGAGGTCGTGTTTTTCCATCTGGCCATGGCCGACGAGGACGCGTGCTTCGGGGACGAGCTCTTTGAGTTTCTTGTGAACCATCTCGATGGTTTTGACTCGGTTGTGGAGGAAGAAGACTTGGCCGCCGCGTTTGAGTTCGCGGCGGATGGCATCGCGGATGATGCGTTCGTCGTAGGCGGTGACGGTGGTGGAAACGGGGAGTCGGTTGGGGGGCGGGGTGTCGATGGTGGACATGTCGCGGGCGCCCATGAGTGCCATATAGAGGGTGCGTGGGATGGGTGTGGCGGAGAGGGTGAGGACGTCGATTTGGCGGAAGAGGTCTTTGAATTTTTCTTTGTGGGCGACGCCGAAGCGTTGTTCTTCATCGACGATGGCGAGGCCGAGGTTTTTGTAGGAGACATCGCCGGAGATGAGGCGGTGGGTGCCGATGACCATATCGACCGAGCCATCGGCGAGGCCTTGGATGGTGGAGCGGACTTCGGCGGCGGAGCGGAAGCGATTGAGGAGGTCGACGCGGATTGGGTAGTCGGAAAAGCGTTCGCGGAAGGTGCGCCAGTGTTGTTCCGCGAGGACGGTGGTGGGGCAGAGGAGGGCGGCCTGTTTTCCGCCAGTGATGGCCTTGAACGCGGCGCGGATGGCGACTTCGGTTTTTCCGAATCCGACGTCGCCGCAGATGAGGCGATCCATGGGGCGGGGGGATTCGAGATCGTGTTTGGTGTCGAGGATGGCTTGTTTTTGATCGGGTGTTTCGGTGTAGTGGAAACTTTGCTCGAACTCGAACATCCAGCGGGTGTCGGGTGGGTGGGCGTGGCCTTGGTCGTGTTCTCGCTCGGCTTGGATGCGGAGCAGGCGTGCGGCGTAATCGAGAATGGATTTTTCGGCGGACTTGCGGTTTTTCTGCCAGGTGGCGTTGCCGAGTTTATTGAGGTCAGGAGTTTTGCCGCCGACTCCGATGTATTTTCCTAGAAGATGGGCTTGTTCGAGGGGGACGGATAGGATGGAGCCGTCTTTGTATTCGATCTGGAGTTCTTCGCCTTCGGATTCCTGGACGATGCCTTTGAATTTTCCAATGCCGTATTCGTAGTGGACGACGAGGTCGCCGGGTTCGATGTCATCGAGGGTGGCGCGGGCGCGGATGGCGCGGGCTTTTTCGATGGTGGAGCGGCGGGCGGCTCCGGGTGTGCGGTAGCGGCCGAAGAGTTCCGAGGAGGAGAGGACGGCGAGTTTGGTGACGGGGAGGGTGAAGGAGGAGATGAGTTCGCCGATGACGGGGGTGAGGCCGAGGTCGCGTTCGAGGTTTTTACCGGAGAGTTCGGTGAAGCGTTCGAGTTCGCCTTTGGTGGAGAAGACGATGCCGATGTCCCAGGACTCGCGCTGCCAGTCGTTGAGCTGTTTGAAGAAGGTTTCGCGGCGGAGCTCGTCGAGGACGAAGTCGCCGGCGTCGAAGGTGCCGAGAGGGGAGGGGTAGGTGGCTAGGGTGAAGTTTTCTTCGGCGGTGGAGGTGTTTTCTGTGATGAGGAAAGACGGGGTTGTCCCGTAAAGGGCTTCGCCCCACGGGATGGGTGGGCGGAAGAATTCCGCCCCTCCTTGGATTTGGATGAATGTGTCGTCCTTTTTGAAATAGTCGGCGACGGTCGCTACTGCCGGAGGTTCTGTGAGGAGGAGA
>JBGSRM010000172.1:0-6528 GCA_041737575.1 Akkermansiaceae bacterium | reverse complement strand
CCACCCTCACCCCCAACCCCTCTCCCAGTGGGAGAGGGGTGCAAGAATTACAGGGGTGGTTTCAATTTCGCGGGTTTGACCGGCAAGGCACGGGAGCTTCGGGCGAAACAAACACCGGCTGAAGAAGTTCTTTGGGAACTGCTGCGAGATCGGCAACTGCTGGGTGCGAAGTTCCGGAGGCAACACCAGTTCGGGGAATACATCTGCGATTTTTTCTGCAATGACGCGAAGCTTGTCATTGAGTGTGATGGCGAGCCGCATTCCGAAGCCGCGCGCATGAAGCACGACGCCAAACGGGATGCTTATCTCAGGTCACAGGGGCTTACTGTTGTCCGGTTCGCGAACGAACGTGTCTTGAATGACACTGAGACCGTTCTTCATGAGATCGGCGTCCATCTCCCTTCTCCCCTTGGGAGAAGGGCCGGGGATGAGGGGCAGCAGCCAGCACGGCCGAAAGCAACCCTTGAACTTCAAACCCTGATTCACGGTGTCTTCGAGCGAGAACGCTTTCTCCAGCTGCTACACCATTTCATCGTCTTTGAGGAAGACCCGGACAACGGGGTGCTGCACAAGATCATCGCGGGCTACCATCAGTTCCACGCCGTGAATGCGGCGGTGGAGGAGACGGTGCGGGCGAGCGGGATGGAAGCGGAGGATGAGGGTGGCGGTTTAAAAGAACCGGAAGGAAGGTATTGGGCGGGAGCGATGAAGGGCGGGAAGCCCGGCGACCGGCGCGCGGGTGTGGTGTGGCACACACAGGGCAGCGGCAAGAGTTTCTCCATGCTCTTCTATGCGGCGCGGGTGGTGAGGCACCCGGCAATGAAGAACCCGACCCTGGTGGTGCTAACCGACCGCAACGACCTGGACGATCAGCTTTTCGGCCAATTCCAGCGCTGCGCGGACATCCTTGGCCAGACACCGGTGCAGGCGGACAGCCGCGACAACCTGCGGACACTTCTCAATCGGGCGAGCGGCGGGGTGGTTTTCACGACGATCCACAAGTTCATGCCGGACAAGGGCGAGGACATGCCGGAACTGAGCGGGCGGCGGAATATCGTGGTGATCGCGGACGAGGCGCATCGCAGCCAGTATGGGTTCGGCGGGAAGGTGAACGAGAAGACGGGGGCGATGTCCTATGGCTTTGCCAGCAACATGCGGGATGCGTTGCCGCATGCGTCCTACATCGGCTTCACCGGGACACCCATCGAGAAGACGGATGCGAACACGCGGGCGGTCTTCGGGGATTACATTTCCGTGTATGACATCCAGCGGGCGGTGGCGGACAAGGCGACGGTGCCGATCTATTACGAGAGCCGCATCTCGAAGCTGAGCCTGAACGCGGCGGCCTTGCCGGGGATCGACGAGGAATTCGACGAGATCACGGAGGGCGAGGAGCTGACGAAGAAGGAGAAGCTGAAAACGAAGTGGGCGGCGCTGGAGGCGCTGGTGGGGGATCCGAAGAGGATCGCCGTGGTGGCGGAGGATCTGGTGAAGCATTTCGAGAGGCGGGTGGAGGCGATGGAAGGCAAGGCGATGATCGTCTGCATGAGCCGGAGGATCTGCGTGAATCTCTACAACGCCCTTGTGGCGGTGCGCCCGGAATGGGCGGATGGCAGGATGAACGTGGTGATGACCGGCAGCGCGGAGGACGGCCCGGAGTGGCAGCCGCACATCCACAGCAAGGACAAGCGCAGGGAGCTGGCGAACCGTTTCAAGGATGCGAAAGACCCTTTCCGGATCGTGATCGTACGGGACATGTGGCTGACGGGATTCGACGCGCCGTGCCTGCACACGATGTATGTGGACAAGCCGATGCAAGGCCACGGCCTGATGCAGGCGATCGCGCGGGTGAACCGGGTTTTCAAAAACAAGCCGGGCGGGCTGATCGTGGATTACCTCGGGCTGGCGGATCAGCTCAAGAAGGCACTGGCGACCTACACGGAAAGCGGCGGGCGGGGCAACCCGACCTTCGACACGGCGGCGGCCATCGCGGTGATGCTGGAGAAATACGACATCGCCTGCGACATGATGCACGGCTTCGACCGCGGCAAGTGGGTGGACGGCAAGCCATCGGAGCGGCTGGCGCTGATCCCCGGAGGGCAGGAGCACATCCTCGAACAGGAGGACGGGAAGCGGAGGTTCGTGCAGGTGGTGACGGAGCTTTCCAAGGCCTTCGCGCTATCGGCGGCGAGCGATGAGGCGGCGGCGATCCGCGATGATGTGAGCTTTTTCCAAGCGATCCAAGCGGCGCTGAGCAAGAAGGCGGGCGTGCGGGGCAAATCGCCGGAACAGATCGATGCGGCGATACGCCAGCTTGTCTCGAAAGCGATCTCGGCGGACGGGGAGGTGATCGATGTCTTCACGGCGGCGGGGCTGAAGAATCCGGATATCGGGATCCTGGATGACAGGTTCCTCGCCGAGGTGCGCGGGCTGAAGCACCGGAACGTGGCGGCGGAGCTGCTGGAGAAGCTTTTAAAAGATGAGCTGAAAGTGCGCTCGAAGCACAACCTGGTGCAAAGCCAGTTGTTTTCCGAGAAGCTTCAGAAAACGCTGAACGCCTACCACAATCGCGCGATCTCCACGATGGAGGTGATCGAGGAGCTGATCCGGCTGGCGAAGGAAGTGCAGGCGGCGGGCAACCGCGAGGGGCTGACGAAGGACGAGTGGGCTTTCTACGATGCGCTGGCAACCAGCGAGAGCGCGAAGGACGCGATGGGGGATGATAAGCTCAAGGTGATCGCGGCGGAACTGATCACGAAGGTGAGGCAGAGCGTGACGATCGACTGGACGTTGCGTGAGAGCGCGCGGGCGAGGATCAAGGTGATGGTGAAGCGCATCCTGAACAAATATGGTTACCCGCCGGATCTCCAGGAGGATGCTGTGAAGACGGTGCTGATGCAGGCGGAGCTGCTTTGTGCGGATTGGGTGTAATATTCAGGGATGAAGCTACGGCCCATGCGGGACCTAGAAGCAATGGGCCGGGATCAGATCGGACGCTTGTTTTCTGCGCGGTTGAAGCCGGATAGGGACTGGATCGAGTGGCATGGGATAAAGACCGATTTTGTGAAACAGGTAGGGGCGGCAACCCTTGCCATTCGTATCTTGCGGCGGTCTCCTTGAAATCGGAAGGCATGAGATGGATATGGCCGTCAGATATGGACTTTTAGGGATAAAAGTCCCTGCCTTTTTGGGTTGATGCTGTGGCACTCGGAAATGGTTCGGTATTTCTTCGAGGTTCGTCTGTGGATGAGGAAGGGAAGGTATTTGGTCGGAAAAATTAATCCGTTAAAATATTTACCATGCTCACATCATTTCCATTATGGTGTCCGTATGAGGCAACGCACGCGATATGTATTTGGGATTTGATCATTGGTTTTGGTTGATCCCTGCTGTGATGGTTGGGGCTTGTATCGGGTCGTTTTTGAATGTGGTGATTTATCGTGTGCCGTTGGGGATGTCGGTGAATGAGCCGAAGAGGTCGTTTTGTCCGGGGTGTAAGAAGCAGTTGACGATGATGCAGAATTTGCCGGTGTTGAGCTGGTTGTTTCTGCGAGGGAAGTGTGGGTATTGCGGGGGGCGGATCGCGGTGAGGTATTTGTTGGTGGAGGTGTTGACGGCGATTTTGTTCGGGGTGGTGTGGTGGATGTTTCCAGTGGAGGCAGTGGTGTTTTTATGGGTATTGGTGGCGTTGTTGTTGGTGGTGAGTTGGATTGATGCGGAGCACATGATTATTCCGACGGTGCTTACGTGGGGAGGGGCTGTGGTGGGTTTGGTGGGATGCGTGGTTTGGCCGCAGATGTCGGCGATGGCGGCTTGGCATGTGGAATGGAAGGATGCTTTGATGGGGAGTGTGATTGGATGGGTGGCGGGGTATGTCGGGTTGTGGTTGGTGGTGGAGATGGGGAAGAAGGCGTTTGGGAAGAGGGATTTGAAGTTTGAGAAGGAGGTGGAGTGGTTCTTGAAGGAGCCGGAGAGTGATCAGGAGGCGTTGTGTTTTGTGATCGATGGGGAAGAGATTGCGTGGTGGGATGTTTTTTCACGGCCAAGTGACCGGATGGTGGTGGATGCGAGTGAGGTGGTTGTGGATGGGAAGAAGATGGGTGGTGGGGTGTTGGTGATTCGGGATAAGGAGATCGAGCTGGCGGATGGGAGGAAGTTTGAGATTGAGAAGATGGTTTCGCTGAGTGGAAAGGCGCGGGGTGTGGTGATTCCTAGGGAGGCGATGGGCAAGGGGGATGGGCATTTGCTGGGGATGGTGGGGGCATTTTTCGGATGGAGCGGTGTTTGTTTTTCGCTCTTTGCGGCTTCCATCATTGCGATTGTGGCGGCGGTGATCGGGAGGATTGGTTTTGGGAAGCAGTTGCCGTTCGGGCCGTTCATCGCGATGGGGGCGATGGTTTGGATGTTCGGGGGGTGGAAGTGGTGGCAGGCTTATGTGGAGTTTTTGGGATTTTGAGAGGGGGTTAGCGTTAAGGTTTTAATACGAAACCGAAGTTGGAAACTGGAAACCGCTTTTTTAAACCACGAAAGTCACGAATCACACGAAAGGAAGAGGGGTTTTGAGGATGTTGGTGATGGATGCAGAGTTTCTGGCACACCTTTCAGGGTGCTGTTGAGAAGGTTATCGAACCCGGGGTGGTCGGTGCGGTGCACCTCGACCCCGGGCTACATTCTGTAATCCCTCCGGGATTTTCGGAGGGTCGCCATTAATATCGACGAAGAGCCTTATTTTTTGGCGATTTGTTTGCGGAAGAGGGGGATGAGGTTGGCTTCGATGTGGGTGTGAGCTGCGGCGAGGCCGTCGGAGAGGTAGATGTTGCCGATGTTTGCCTCGACGCTGGTGGGGTTTCCGAAGGCGCTGAGAAAATCGTTAGATGTTAGGTGGGTGAACCATACGCCATCCATGCAGCCGCGTTCTTTGAGGACGAATTGGCGGGCGTAGAGGGCGAGGACGGCATCGCCGATCCATGCGGCTTCGCGTTCGATTCGGAGCGCTTCGTTTTTGGTCATGGAAGGGGGTGACTGAATTTTTCCATTCGCTCGCGTTGGATCCGTTCGCGCAGGCGGTCTTCGGATTCGGCGTCCCAGTAGCCGTGCTGGAGTTCGATGAAGACGGAGGAGTAGGGGAGAGCGGTGGGTGTGCGGATGACGAGGACGTTGAAGTTTTGAGTGGTCGATTCGAGGAGGGTGAGGAGGGATTCCTGATCGAGTTCGGTGGGTTCGTGGGAGTGGAGGGAGGCTTGGATTTTATTTCTGAGTTCATCGATGCCGGGAGCGAAGTTGTTTTCGACGGCACGGAGTTCGCGTGTGAGGTAGATTTTGGGGCGGACGTGTTGGGTTCGTTCGAGGGCGGAGAGGACGTAGTCCACGACTTCAGGGACTTCGGCGTCGGCGGTGACTTGTTTTACTCCCGGGCGGCTGTGAGCGGGGAAGGATGCTTCCGCGATGACGATCCAGTTGCGGTATCCGAGTTGGGTTGTCTGGTGGTTGACGGATGCTTTCCAATCGTTTTGGTCTGCCAATGGACCGCAGCCGATGCAAGGTAAGAAGAGAGACGAGGCACAGATGATGGCGGCGAATCTCATGGGAGGAACGTATCGTATGATCCTTTTAAGTCAATGTGAGGGAATGAGAGAGTGGAAAGAGTCAAAGTTGTTTGTGAGCACCGTCGCAGAAGGGGGCGTTGGCGGTGGCTTTGCATTGGCAGAGGCTGAAGGTTGCTTTTTCAGTGACTTCAAATTTCTTCGGTTGAAGGCCGGTGCCTTTGTGGGAGCCATCGCAGAAAGGGCTGTGGCTTGATTTGCCGCAAGCGCACCACCAGTAGGTTCCCGGTTCGAGTTCGAGTCTTATGGGTTTCGAATCGCTGGGTATGGGTGCTTCGGACATGAATTTTTCAGAATGGGTTGGCAGGCTCGGCTTTTGCGAAGGCATCGGTGGCTTTGTCGGGTGCCTGAGTGGTTTTGGAGGAAGATGTGCGATCCTGATGAGGGTAGAGGTCGGATGGGACTTCGTGGAGGAAGGTGATGCCCAACCATGTGAGGAGTAGAACGGAGGAGGCACCGATGAAGTTGCTGATTTTCATTCAGAGGAGCTAGGTAGTTTCGTGAAGACGGGGGCTTGTTATTGAAATACGTTGGAATTTACCAGCTAAAAACGTTTAGGTTGATATTTTTGTTATGTTAACCAATCGGGTCTTGCGGGTGAGGGGTGGATGGTTCATCGACGGGGTATGAGACCGCGTGTGGTATGTTTTGATTTTGACGGGGTATTGGTGGATACCGAATGGGCGATTTATGAGGCTTGGCAGAGGACGTTTGCGGAGCATGGGCAGGAGTTGCCGCTGGCGTTGTATGTGAGGTGTATCGGGACGGATTTCGATGCTTGGTCGCCGAAGTTGTATCTGGAGGATTTGACTAAGTTGGAGTTTGACTGGATTGAGAAGGATCGATTGAGGCAGGTGGAGATACGGGCAGCGTTGAAGGAGCAGGGGCCGATGGAGGGGGTGGTGGAGTTGTTAGAGTGGTTGAG
>JBGSRM010000171.1:0-4457 GCA_041737575.1 Akkermansiaceae bacterium | reverse complement strand
CTGACGGAGAGATCGCGCTGCCACTGGGTGTTCTCCGGATCGCGGGCGGCGAGGGTTTGGCGGATTTCCAGCCCGGCGGTGTAGGCCTTGGCGGCGGCGGGGAGATCGCCCTGCGCCACGGCGATGTCGCCGAGCTTGTTGTGGCTGACGGAGAGATCGCGCTGCCACTCCGTGTTCTGCGGATCGCGGGCGGCGAGGGCTTGGGCGATTTCAAAGTAGGCGGTGTAGGCCTTGGCGGCGGCGGGGAGATCGCCCTGCGCCACGGCGATGTCGCCGAGCTTGTTGTGGCTGATGGAGAGATCGCGCTGCCACTGCGTGTTCTGCGGCTCCTGGAGGGTTAGGAGGCGGGATTGGCGCTCGGCCTCGCGGTAGGTGGTGAGGGCGGCGGCGAGGGACTCGTGGGTTTGCTGGCGGGGGCCTTTGGTGAAGAGGAGATAGACGATGTATTCGTGGCGGGCTTGGGGCCAATCGGGGAGGCCGGGGGTGAGGAGTTGTTGGAAGAGGGTTTCGGCTTTTTCGGGTTGGCCGTTGGCGATGGCAAGCTGGGCGCCGGTGAGGAGGGGCTGGAGGTCGGCGCGGGCGGCTGCGGTTTTGGCGGTGGCTTTTTCGAGGAGGCGGGTGGATTGGGAGGTGAGGTAGGCGAGGGCGGAGTCGATGTTTTCCTCTTCGAGGATGCGGAGCATTTCGCTGAGGGTGGTGGAGGTGTTTTCTCCGGTGTCGAGGGTGGCGAATTCGTCGGCGAGGTCGTTCACGCGGGAGAGGCGTTGTTGGTGGGCGGCGTTGGCGGCATCGGTGAGTTTCTGGCGTTTTTCCCAGTCGCCCTGGATGGCGTTGGCTTCGGCGAGGTCGCGGGCGAGGGCTTTTTCGGAGGCGGTGGTGAGGTGCTCGCGGAGGCGGGATTTGTCGAGGGGTTTGGGCTGGGATTTCTCGGTGAGGTCGGTGAGTTGGGTGCGGGTGGTTTGCCAGGCGAGGTAGGCGCCGATGCCGAGGAGGAGGATGAGGGCGGTGAGGAGGAGGAGGTTGCGGGAGGTGCGGGTTTGGTTTTTGGTGAGGGTTTTCTGCCAGTCTTTGAAGTCTTTGCGGAGTTGCTCGGAGTCGTCGCGGAGTTTTAGGACGGAGTTTTCGAGGGCGGTGTCGTCGGCGGGGTGGTGCCAGAGGTGGCCGCCGGTGCGGATGTTGGCGCGGTAGGCGGCTTGGAGGTCGCGGAGTTCGGATTGGTTGTGGGGGTCGAGTTTTTCGAGGGGTGTGTCTTTTTTGCAGGCGGGGCCGGCGAAGAGGACGTAGGTTTTTTTTCCCTGGGCCTGGGCGTAGAGGAACTCGAACTGGGTGTAGGAGACGCGGCCGAATTGTTCGTCGGGGGCGGGGGGTTCGGCGCCGTAGGCATCGCCTGCGAGCTGGAGGAGAGCGTCGCAGGAGTCGATTTTTTAGCGGGGGACTTGGCGGAGGTCTCCGGGCTCGACGCCGAAGATGTCTTGCTGGACGACTTCGTAGCCGAGGAATTCGAGGACGTGCTCGATTTTGGTGCGGGCGGTTTTGAATTCGCTGGTGACGGTGGAGACGAAGATGCGTGGCTTCATGTTTTTTTTCCCGGAGGGTGGGGAAGGGGTATCAGGAAATGCGGGGGAGGGGAAGGGGTGTGTGTGAAGGTTTGGTAAATAAAAAGGAGCTGGGTGTGCAGGGGGAACTTGGACCGCTAGACCGCTTCTCAAAAGTCCGTGCGCGTGATTGGTTTCTTGGGGCAGGATTCCCCAAGAACGGCCTGGGGCTGGAATCCCCAGCTACTATGAAATGCATACGGACTTTTGAGTGATGCTCTCGCAAGTTGCTAGTTACTCCTTGCATCTGTGGGAAATCCCTGCCTAGTCCGGTTGAGACAAAACTGATTTAGAGGACTTACATTCATGGGCAAAATATTGATTATCGCAGAAAAACCGTCGGTTATGGCCGATTTATCGAAGGCGCTTACGAAGAAGTTGGGGAAGTTTGAGAAGGAGGGGACGGGGCGGGATATTTATTATGAGAATGAGAAGGCGGTGATTACTTCCGCGGTGGGGCATTTGGTAGAGTTGCGGATGCCGATGGGGCCGAATGGGAAGAAGTTGCCGTGGAATTTCGGGGTTTTGCCGGCGATTCCGGATCGGTTTGAGTTGGATCCGATCGAGCAGTCGGAGGCGAGGTTGAAGAAGGTTTTGAAGCTGGCGAAGCGGAAGGATGTGGAGCTGATTGTGAATGCGTGCGATGCGGGGCGTGAGGGGGAGTTGATTTTCCGGTATATCATGGAGATCGGGAATATTGATAAGCCGGTGAAGCGGCTGTGGATGCAGTCGATGACGATGGGGGCGATTGTGGAGGCTTGGGAGAATTTGCGGAGTGATGAGCAGATGAAACCGTTGGCGGATGCGGCGAAGTGCCGTTCGGAATCGGATTGGCTGGTGGGGTTGAATGCGACGCGGGCTTTGACTTGTTTCAACTCACGGCACGGGGGTTTTAATATTACGGCGGCGGGGCGGGTGCAGACGCCGACATTGGCGATTTTGGCGGCGCGTGAGGAGGAGATTCAGGCGTTCAAGCCGGAGCCGTATTTTGAGGTTCATGCGACGATGAATGTTGCGGCGGGGGATTATCTCGGGAAGTGGATCGATACGGGATTTAAGAAGAGTGAGGACAAGCCGCATGGTAAGGCGGATCGGATTTGGGAGCAGAGCTTGGGGCAGGAGATCGTGGAGCGATGCAGTGGGAAGGTGGCGGAGATTTCAGAGGAGAAGAAATCCAGCACGCAGATTTCGCCGCAGTTGTATGATTTGACGACGTTGCAGAGGGAGGCTCCGTTTTCCGCGAAGGGGACTTTGCAGATTGCGCAGGCACTTTATGAAAAGCACAAGGTGCTGACGTATCCGAGGACGGATTCGAGGTATTTACCTGAGGATTATTTTCAGAATGTGAAGGAGACATTGGGGGAGATTGCGGGGAGTGATCTTGATGTGGCGAGGTATGCGAAGGCGGTGTTGAGCGGGAAGGGCGATAAGGAGCCGGGGCTGCACAAGTCGAAGCGGGTTTTCAATACGGCGAAGGTTTCGGATCACTTTGCGATTATCCCGACGGGTAAGTTTGCGAAGCTTTCGGATACGGAGCAGAAGGTGTATGACATGGTGGTGAAGCGTTTCATTGCGGTGTTTTATCCGCAGGCGGAGTTCGAGCAGACAACGCGGCTTTCTACGATTACGACGGGAGCGGTGAAGGATGTGTTTAAGACCGAGGGTCGGGTTTTGATCGTGCCGGGTTGGCTGGAAGTTTATGGGCGGAAGCCGGGTGTGGCGTCTGGTAAGGATGAGTTGGTTGGTATTTCCAAAGGTGAGACAGCGAAGGCGGATCCGGTGGAGTTGATTCACGAGATGACGAAGCCGCCTGCGCGTTTTACGGAATCGACGCTGTTGTCTGCGATGGAGGGTGCGGGGAAATTATTGGTGAATGATGAGGAGCTGCGTGAGGCGATGTCGGAGCGTGGCTTGGGGACGCCTGCGACGCGTGCGGCGATCATTGAGGGTTTGATCCGGCAGAAATATTTGCTGCGGGATGGGCGTGATCTTCATGTGAGTCAGTCAGGGCTGAGGTTGATACAGCTTGTGAGGTCGATGAATATTGAGGGTTTGTATTCGCCGAGGCTTACGGGGGATTGGGAGTATAAGCTGCGGCAGATGGAGCATGGCGGACTGAAGAGGTCGGAGTTCATGAAGGAAATCATCGCCTATACGAATGAGATTGTGGCGAAGGCGAGGGGATTGGCGGATGATGCGAAGAATAAGAATTTTCCGGATGTGGAGGTGGAGCATCCGCTTCATGGGACGCTGGTTCTGAAGCAGACGGATGCGACGTATGAGTCGCGGGATGCGGAGTTTCCGATCAAGATCAAGAAGCATGTGGCGGGGCGGTTGTTGACGGAGGGTGAGCTGAGGGAGTTGTTTAAGAATGGGATTGTGGGGCCGTTGCAGGGTTTCAAATCGAAGTTCAACAAGCCGTTCGATGCTTCGTTGAAGATGGATGAGAAGTTCAAGACGACGTTTGTTTTCGAGGGGGATGATGAGGGTGCGGCACCTGAGCTGACGGAGGAGATGTTGATCGGGAGTGCTAAGTTACCGGATGGGCGGGAGTGCAAGGTTTATGGGACGGATAAGGCTTTTATGGTTCCGGAGCTTGTGACGAAGAAGGATACGAATGGAGTGAGGATCGGGAAGGTGATTTTGCAGCGTGAGATTCCGGATGATCAGGTGCTGAAGTTGCTATCGGAAGGGAAGACGGATTTGCTGAGGGGGTTTGTATCGAACCGGACGAAGCGGAAGTTTGATGCGCATCTTACGTTTGATGTGGAGAGTGCGAAGATTGGTTTTGATTTTCCACCGAGGCCGGCGAAGAAGGCGGCGAAGGGGAAGGGGTGAAATTAATTGTCAACCCCGACTCTA
>JBGSRM010000163.1:0-8981 GCA_041737575.1 Akkermansiaceae bacterium | reverse complement strand
CCCCCATCGGCGCAGGCGATGCCTCCCGCAATACCTCATAAAGCGGAAACAAAGATCCCTCTCCCACCACCGCCGCCACAAACTCCTGAGCCAAATTCACCTGATAAATATCCCCCGCCGCAATCAACTCCTTCGCTCTCTCCACCGCCCCCACAAAACCATCCCTCGTCCCACATGCATGAAATCCTCCCGGCCTCGCCGTGCTGCTCAACCCATCCGACAACTTCCCGGACAACCCACCATTCTCCCACCACTCACCCGTCTCCTCATCCCGCACCAACACCTCCCCATACTCACCAAAAACATAATCCCCCTCATACCCCACCCAACCATACAAACCACCCCCAGGAATCCCACTATCCCGACCCTCCATCCCCCCCTCCGCCAAACGCTCCCGCAAAACCCCCACATCCCCCTCCACAAAAATATTCCCCCTCAGAACATCCCGCGGCCCCGCCGCCACCACCGAAAACGACCGACCCCAACCCCTCGGAACATTCCCCGCCGTATCAAAAAATACCAATCCTCCCAAATACTCCAGCCTCCTAGCAACCTCCACCGCCTCCACCCCATCCAGCCCCTTCACCCTCCGCATCACATCGTATCGAACCTCTTCCATCTACACCCCCTTCCCTCCACCCAATCCCGCCCCTAATCAAACAAAAAAATTCGCGAAAATTCGCGTCCACTTGTCCTTCGTAGCTTCAGCGTAGTAGGATTCGTGGTTAAAAAAATCCGCGCTCCCGATTCATCCTTGAATCTCACCCCACAAGGAACGATTTTCTCCACCCCGTGGACTACTCTTCTCTCATCGCCAAACGCCAACACCGCTTCTACGAACTCGAAGAAGCCATTGCCGATCCCAATCTCTTCTCAGACCCAAAACGCGCCACCGAAATCCTCCGCGAACACCGCAAACTCCAACAAACCCTCAACCTCTGGAACACCCTCCAATCCACCGAAACCCAACTCGCCGATAACCTCGAACTCGCCAAATCCGACGACAAAGAACTCTCCCTCATGGCATCCGAGGAAATCCCAGAACTCGAAAAATCCCTCTCAAAACTCCGCGAAGACATCCAATACGCCCTCCTCCCCGCAGACCCCAACGAAGACCGTGACGCACTCATCGAAATCCGCGCCGGTGCCGGCGGCGACGAAGCATCCCTCTTCGCCGCCGAAATCATGCGCGCCTACCAACGCTACGCAGACTCCAAAAACTGGAAAACCGAACACCTCGAATCCTCGCCCTCCGAAGTCGGCGGCTTCAAAGAAGTCATCCTCAAAGTCTCCGGCGACGAAGTCTTCCGCCACCAGAAATACGAATCCGGCGTCCACCGCGTCCAACGCGTCCCCGCCACCGAAACCCAAGGCCGCATCCACACTTCCACCGTCACCGTCGCCGTCCTCCCGGAAGCCGAAGAAGTCGACGTCGAACTCAAAAACGAAGACCTCCGCATCGAAGTCTGCCGCTCCGGCGGCGCAGGTGGCCAACACGTCAATACCACCGACTCCGCCGTCCAAATCTTCCACCTCCCCACCGGCCTCTACGTCCGCTGCGAACACGGACGCTCCCAAATCAAAAACAGGGAACTCGCCCTCCAGATCATGCGCTCCAAACTCTACGAAATGAAACTCCAGGAGCAACAAGCCGCATACTCCGAAAACCGACGCTCCCTCATCGGCTCCGGCGACCGCTCCGAAAAAATCCGCACCTACAACTTCCCCCAATCTCGCTGCACCGACCACCGCATCGGCTTCACCTCCCACAACCTAGACGCCATCATGGCCGGCGACCTCCACGAAGTCACCGCACAACTCATGAAACACGAAATGGCCGAACGCCTCTCCGAAGCCGGCCTTTGATTCTTGTAAATTCAACGCCACAATAACCCCATGCAAACCCGCCGGAATTTCCTCACCACCTCATCCCTAGCCTTCCTCGGCTTGCAAAAACTTCTCGCAAACCCTTCCCCCTCACCCACCTCAAAATTCGGCGACCTCATCCCGGATCCCCAACGCATCATCGACCTCCCCAAAGACTTCTCCTACCGCGTCCTCTCCAAACACGGCTCAACCATGGACGACGGCTTCAAAGTCCCCGGAAAACCCGATGGCATGGGCGCCTTCCCCACCGCCGATGGCAAAGTCGTCCTCGTCCGCAACCACGAGCTTTCTCTCAAAATGCAGGATCAGGGCCCGTTTTCTAACAATAAAAAACTCCCCGAAAACATCGACCCTGCCCTCTGCTTCGATCCCGGCCCGGAACTCCGCAACCCCCTCATCGGCGGAACCACCAACATCGTCTTCGACCCGAAAACCGGACAAAAAACATCCGAATTCCTCTCCCTCATCGGCACCGACCGCAACTGCGCCGGCGGTCCAATGCCATGGGGATCATGGATCACCTGCGAAGAATCAGAAGACTTGACCATCGACCGCGGCAAACTCCACGGCTGGTGCTTCGAAGTAAAGGCATCCCCTGAAATCGGCCTCCAAAAACCAGTCCCACTCCGCGCCCTCGGACGCTTCCGCCACGAAGCCGTAGCCCTGGACCCCGCCACCGGCATCCTCTACCTAACAGAAGACCGCACCGATGGCCTCCTCTACCGCTTCCTCCCGGAGAAAAAAAACGACTTCTCCTCCGGCCGCCTCCAAGCACTCATCGTCGCCGAAAAAACCAAAGCCGACCTCCGCAACTATTCCCCGAACGACGCATTCCCTAAAATCGGCGACAAAATCTCCGTCTCATGGATCGACCTCGAAGACACCCACGCCCCCAACGATGACCTCCGCCTTCGCGGCCACCAAGCCGGTGCCGCCCTCTTCGCTCGCGGCGAAGGCATCCACTTCACCGAGTCCGGAATCTTCATCGCCTGCACCGATGGCGGCCCGGATCGCTACGGCCAAATCTTCCGCCTCACCCCCTCCGGCTCCCCCGATAAAAACGACACCCTGGAACTCTTCATCCAGGGCGATAAAAATTCCCCCCTCATCAACGGCGACAACCTCTGCCCCTCCCCCAGCGGCGCCCTCGTCGTCTGCGAAGACCTCATCGACGAAACCTTCGCCGACCGCACCCACCTCCGCTGGATCGATCCCGATGGCTCCATCTCCACCTTCGCCCGCAACTCAAAAAATAACTCCGAATTCGCCGGCTCCTGCTTCTCCCCAGACGGAAAATGGCTCTTCGTAAACCTCCAAGGCCGCGGCCTAACCCTAGCCATCACCGGCCCTTGGCTCTAGTGACAACAGCCCAGTCATCGCATACCCATCTCCGGCAACTCCTCCCAAGGCAAAAACAACCTCTCCGCCGCCTTGCGCGGCAATCCCGCCGCGACGATCTCCCGCGCCGCCTTCTCCCTATCATACTCTACCCGCCGGAATTCCACCTCTGACAATTCAGGCGTCCACAACGTCCAACACGCCCGCGCATCATCCACATGCCGCGGCTGCCCTACCGCACCCACCGTCACCGCACACGCCGTGCCCGCTGGAACACGAAATCTACCCTCGCCCGGCCACTCGAGCTCCTTCCCCCCCTCCACAAACACCCTCTGCCAATGCGTATGCCCTAAAAAAACCACCTTCAGATGATGCCTGCCTAACAATTCCAAACTCGGTTCCGCAGTCTCCTCACACTCCACATAATTGAATTCCCCAGGCTCATCCAGCGACCCGTGCGCCACTACCGCTCCCTCAATCTCCCCCCAATACGGCAAACCACGAAGCCACTCCGCCGCCTCCTCATCCAGCTGCTTCGCAGAATGCACCAATCCCGCCGCATAATCATCCTCTTCCCAGTTCGGCTGCGCAAATTTGAAACCCGGTGTCCTGCAAACCACCGCATCCCGATCATGATTCCCCTTCACGCACTTACCTCCGAAAACCCTCACCAACTTCACACACTCCGCAGGATGCGACCCATAACCCACAATATCCCCCAAAAAAACAACCTCTTCCGCACCACTCGCCAGCACATCCTTCATCACCGCCTTGAAAGCTGTTAGATTCGAATGGATGTCTGAGAGTATCGCAATCTTCTTCCTAGTGTTCATCAGGACCTCCCATCATACAGACATCCACCCTCCCGTCAAATCGACCCATACCCCTTATGTCATAACCCCCACTATGACACAACGCGCCCCAAGAATCTTCCTCTCCCTAAAAAATCGTGATAAAGCCATTCCCACAACATGCCCACACGCCAACGCCTCTCCACCTCCCCTGAAAAACTCATCCTCGCCAACCTCATCTACACCATCGAAAGCAAATCCGCCCGCACCTTCTTCATAATCGGCGATGTCATCGTCTGGTCACACCACCCACACCTCCAAATCATCAACGCCCTTCGCACCTTGAAAAATTCCACCGATCACAAAACCCTCAAGAAATACGACGTCAAAATCATAGGCAACCTCACCCAACAAGCCCTCGACCATTTCCGAAACCGCCTAACCGGCACCCTCGGACAAAACCGCCGCCGCAACAAAGCCGGACGCATCTGGCTCAACATACCCGATCACGACGGCACCAACACCTCCGTCATCTCCTTTTGGGCAAAACGCAATAGCATCTCCCAATCCGACATCACCCTGCTTCAACTCGCCTTCCAAATCAAATCACCATTCTGGTCCGACTACATCGATCGCGCACGCTCCACCTCTCACATCTTGTCTCCCCCCCCTAACCCACTATGACACAAGCCACCCCGGGTGACTTGAAATGATCTGCCACTTCGCTTATACACCGCGCCCCCTCCACAACAACCGACCACACCCATGAAAATCCTACTCATCCTAATCATCCTCATCTCAGCCGCTGGCTTTTTTCTAACAAACTCATGCAGTGAAAAATCACGAACCTCCCTCCGCTCCCTGCAAAACCAAGCCGAGGACAAACTCGCCTCCTTCGCCGGTGAAGGCGATGTCGCCTTGGAACTCATGAAAAACCAATACACCTCTCTCAAGGAACGCCTCGTCAAAATCAAAACCCTGAAACGCACCATGGCACGCCGCGCCGCCGAATGCGAAGCCACCGCAAAACGCCTCGAAGCGGAAGGCAAAACCGAAATGGCCGAACGCCAAATCCAACTCGCAGATCGCTATAATACCAACATCGACAAACTCGCTGCCAAAGACATCGAAGCCGCAGAAGCCCTCAAATCATTCGCTGCGGAATACGTCCTCTTCCGCGATGAAATCCAAGTTCTCAAGGAAGAAATCGAAGCCACCAAAGCCATCGGCGGAATCTCCGATGATCTTGGCGTGGACAACCCATTCAACAAACGCATGGAAACAGTTAACGAACTCAAGAAAAAGCTCCAAATCAAACTCGACCGCGCCGAGTCCATTGTCGATGTCCACGATCTTGAGTCCGATCTCTAACCAACAAATCACCTAAGCCACATGCGTTTTCTCGCAGCCCTTCTCATCATCCCCTTCGTCATCGCATTCTCCGGATGTCGTGAGGCCGCGCACGAAGCGGACATCAACGAGTTCCTCCAATCCCACGATCCCGCCCTAAAAGCCAAACGCGACGAACTCGTCTCCACCATCACCAGCACCCGCAACAAACGTGACAAACTCGAAGCCCTCGTCGAAAAATATCGTAGCCACTCCGCCAAAGCCAACCTTCAGCGGCAAATCGGCCTCATCGATACCCAACTCCGCCAACTCAAAGCCGCACTCACCGCCATCGATGAAAAAATCGAAGTCGCCATGGTAAACCGCGACATCGACCGCGCCGACGCCGGTGGCCTGCGCGATGCCGAAGCCACCGCACTACTCGAAAACACCTCTCGCATCATCAATCACGCAAAAGACTTGGAACAAAACTTCAACCAAGCCCTTAGCGAATCCTCCATCAACCAAGCAACCCCTTCACCCAAGCCAATAACCGTTACCCCCGCAGAACAACCCCCTCCCCCACAAGCAGAACCACCACCCACACCCATCGACCGCCACTCCCTCGAACAAAAACTACGCCAAATCAACGCCGCCATTTCAAACACTGAAGCCAACCTCAAGAACGCCTGGAACACCATCCACCGCCTCACCAACCACGGCACAAAACCCATCGAAAAATACAGCCGCGACTACAATATCTACCTCTCAGCCCGTCGCATACGCATCGCCTGCGAAGCCCGTCTTCCTCTACTCAAAGCAGAAAAAGAAAACATCCAAATCCAACTAAAAGCCCTAACAGAATAACAAAATCCAAAATCCCAAAATTCTCCCCCATGCCCTTCCGCCCCTTTCGCCGCAACCCAACAACTCCCTTATTCCCAAAAGAAATCCTCCACCAACTCCATCACCCCAAACTTCCCAAAATCCCCGACTACGAAATCAAGCCCGGCCGCCACCTCATTCCCTTCATCCACACCAGCGGCCTCAGCCTAGAGCAAATCTGCCAACGCATGCAACACCCCATAGGCAAAACAACCATCACTCCCAAACTCCTCCAAGATACACTTACCAGCGAAAATCCCGAACTCTGGCTCGTCGCCAGAATCTTCAAAGCCCTCGAAGTTCCATGGGAAGACTACCGCATCCTTCAGGAAAAACAAAAAGACCTCCACCACCAAGCCAGCACCAAATACAAACAAGCCAAAAAACTCCTGCTCCTTTACCAAAGAACCGGCCCACGCCTTCACACCCTGCTCAGCTACGAGGCATGGCTCGGCACCTTCGGCATGATCGGTTCCTACCACCTCACGCGCCAAATCCACACCGGCCCCAAATACTCGTTCATCACCCCCACCGCCGAGGAAATGGCCGCAGTCATCGCCACCCAACCCGAAACCTGCACCCACCCCTGCGTCTGGGAACTGGAACTGGCCGCCGCCTACCTCTACCACCGCCTACCCAACGAACTCCACATCTACAACCTCCAAGGCCAACTCATCGCCTCCGGCAACACCACCCTCACCATCCCCAAACACCTGACCCTGATCTGAACGCCCACCGTTCACTGACCTTTCTCCCCATGCTCCTCTACCACGGCACCAGCAAGCACAGCGCCCGCAAGATCCTGCGCCACGGTTTCCGCGACAGGTCATGGACGGCGAAAAGCCACAAATTCCGCGACATGGCCAAGCAAGGCATCGATTGTATCCTCCATGGTGGAGCTCTCGGCCAAGGCATCTACTGCACCGCCAACTGGAAATCCGCACTCCACTTCGGCCCCGTCCTCTTCCGCGTCGAGCTCCAGCCCGGCACCCGCATTCTGGATCTCGACCTCCCGCCCGATCCCCGCACGCTCGACGGCCTCCGGCGCGAGTTCGGCCATGAAATTTTCACCCGCCATCCGCTCAAGGTCATCCCCCGCAACAAGCGCCTCACCCTCGACGAAGCCATCCAGCTCGCCCGCCACCACCAGTCCGCGAAATATCATTCGGGGAACAGTTCCGCTGTCTGGGACTACCACCAAGCCCGCCTCATGGAAATCCGCTCCCTCCTCATCCGCCTCGGCATCCACGGCTGGGGCGAGTCCCACGACCTCGACGGTATCGCCATCTTCGCCGCCGACCGCCTCAAGCCCCGCGAAGTCATCCTCTCCCTCCCCACACGCAAACTCGCCGAAGCCTGCAACAACAACGTACGCACCGACGGCCCCCACGCCTCCCTCGACCTCATGATCCAAACCATGCACCGCGCCACCAACCCCGCCGCGGAAAACACCCGCAAATGGTTCCACGAAGCGAACCGCCTCCTCGAAGTGAGGTAAGGGAGCGCAGCATCTTGCCTGCGGCATCCGCCTGCAATTCAAGCCGGACTAGCCGCCCCCTGTGCACCGAACAGCCGCCGATGTCGCTCCCGCAAAATCTCCAGATACTTTTCCTGACGAACCTCCGAGAGCTGGGAGCGGCCAATCATCTCCGTCCATTTTCCCAAACCATCGCGCAGGTCGGATAAAATGCCCTTCACGATGGCCTCGGGTAGTGCCAGCCTCTCCCGGCAAAGATAGTCCACCCAGTCATTCCGGGTCAGCTTGCGCTTCTTCCCACGCAGCGGCAGCGCGCTCTCTTCCGTCGCGTTTTCGAGCACCAGCGTCGTGTTGAGCAGGTCATAGCCGGGCGAAAGCCCGACCACCCCGTCCCTCACCATCAGGGAAAAGTTCTTGAGATGCATGTCCTCATTTCCCGTCAGGAAAGAGAACAACAGCAGGCGCGCCAGCTTCGCCTTCTCCATCGCCGGAAACGTGCAGTGGGTTTCCACCACCTTGGCCACTTGCTCTAGGGAGCTGTCGTATTTCGTTTCGCGCCCCGCCCCGCTGAGCTGCGCGAAGTCCTCCTGATGCAGCCGCTTGTCCCGACCCGCGCGGTCGAAGCGGCGGATGAAATACACCCACGAACCGTCGATCGCCGGAAGCAGCCCATGATCCGGCACCTCGATGCCGGAAGCCGCAGCCAGGCTCATGGTCAGCGCCTCGTTGGCCGGCACTTCCTCGAAGGGAGTCGGGTTGGGCTTGAGGATGAAACGCCCTTCGCAATCCACGATCTCGAAGCGTCCTTCCTTCGGCCTCAGCACCGCCGAGAGCTTCGGCTGCACACCTTGGATCGACATCTTGTCCGCCCGCAGCCTCGCCTCCCGCAGTTGTTCCTCGCCGCTCAGAGGCAACGGCGACAAATCCTTCAGTTGCGGATGCAGCGACCTCAACCCCCTCTTGGAAAAGACCGATCCGCCCTCCACAGGCTCCAGCGTGATGGGACAGCTTTTCATCCCTCGCCAGCCTCCGCTTGTTTCGGTTCCTCCACCGTGAGCGATCCCACCACGTCATTCCCCACCGCCATCAATTGCCCGAAGCAATCCCCGCGATCGATCTTGTGCCTGCGCAGAATCGCCTCCAGCTGCGGCCCCTCCGGCAACAAACCTTCCAAAAACG
Organism: Akkermansiaceae bacterium; assembly: GCA_041737575.1. Classification (GTDB taxonomy): domain Bacteria; phylum Verrucomicrobiota; class Verrucomicrobiia; order Verrucomicrobiales; family Akkermansiaceae; genus Luteolibacter. The sequence continues at coordinate 95 of JBGSRM010000163.1, read as the reverse complement.
GCGGGAAACCCGAAAACCGGTAAGGCTCCTCGCGCACCGGCAAGGCCAGGGAAACCGGTGCCCCGGCATACCCGGGAAAATAGCCGAACAGCCAT
>JBGSRM010000152.1:0-8218 GCA_041737575.1 Akkermansiaceae bacterium | reverse complement strand
CTCATCGGCTTCACCAAAGCCGTCGCTCGCGAACTTGCCGGACGCGCCGTCACCTGCAACGCCATCGCCCCCGGCTTCATCACCACCGACATGACGGATGAACTACCCGACACCGTCAAACAAAGCATCATCTCCCGCATCCCTCTTTCCAGTTTCGGAAACACCCAGGACATCGCCAATACCGTCCTATTCCTCGCCAGCAAAGAAGCCCGATACCTCACCGGACAAGTCATCGCCGTCGATGGTGGTATGACGATGTGAGCCACCTCATTGGAAAAAATTAAATCATGATCCTAATCCTTCTCCGCCACGGCAAAGCAGAGGATAAAAATGCTCAGAACTCTGACGACTTCTCCCGCCAACTCACCGAAAAAGGCATCGAACAAGCCCGCACCGCAGCAAAACTCCTGCGTGCCGCCAACTTGCTACCCGATCTCGTCCTCTGCAGTCCACTGATACGAACCCGACAAACTGCCGAATTTTTCACCCAGGAAGCCGCCATGCCCGGCCCAGTCAGTGAATCATGGCTAACCGCCGGCATGTCGCCGGAAACCGCCCTATCCGAACTTCGTGGTTACACCGATTTCAAAAAAATAATGATTGTCGGCCATGAGCCTGATTTTTCCCATTTCATCCAACACGTCCTCGGAGCCTCCGGCGAAACCATCGAAGTCCGCAAAGGCTCCCTCACCTGCCTGGAAATCCATCCTCCTTCCTCACACGCCGTCCTTAAATTCCTCATCCCTTTCAAACTCGGCAAACATCAGGATTCCGAGTAATTACCACTTCGCATCTTCGATTTCCATCCTAACATAATCCGCATGTCATCCACCTTTGGTCACATCTTCCGCATCCATACTTTCGGTGAATCCCACGGCGGAGGAGTCGGCGTCGTCATCGACGGATGCCCACCCCTCATCCCGATTTCCCCGGAAATCATCCAAAAACAACTCGACCGCCGCCGCCCCGGCCAATCCGAAATCGTCACCCCACGCAAAGAAGCCGATACCGCCGAAATCCTATCCGGAACACAGGACGGACTCACCCTCGGAACACCCATCTCCATCCTTGTTCGCAACACCGATCAAAGACCCTCTGCATACGATGAAATGGCGGAAAAATATAGACCGTCCCATGCGGATTACACTTACGATGCCAAATACGGCATACGCGCCCCCTCCGGCGGTGGCCGCGCCTCAGCCCGCGAAACCATTGGACGCGTTGCCGCCGCAGCCGTCGCCAAAAACGTGCTGGATTCCATTTCTCCCGGTATCGAAATCCTCGCTTGGGTGAAATCCATCCAACACCTCGAAGCAACCGTCGATCCCTCAACCGTCACCTCTGAGACCATCGAGTCCAACATCGTCCGCACCGGCGACCCCTCCATCGCCGACGCCATGATCGAACACATCAAATCCATCCGCTCCGATGGCAACTCCGTCGGCGGCATCATCGAATGCGTCATCCGCAACTGCCCCCCCGGCCTTGGCGAACCCATCTTCGACAAACTGGAAGCCGAACTCGCCAAAGCCATGCTCTCCATCCCAGCCACAAAAGGCTTCGAGATCGGCTCAGGCTTCGCAGGAACCCTCCTCACAGGAAAACAACACAACGACCCCTTCGTCATGCACGAAGAAAAAATCCGCACCTCCACCAATCACTCCGGCGGCGTCCAAGGCGGCATCTCCAACGGCGAAAACATCATCTTCCGCGTCGCCTTCAAACCCACCGCAACCATCATCTCCTCTCAGGAAACCGTGACCAACAAGGGCGAGCAAACCACCCTCATGGGAAAAGGCAGACACGATGCCTGTGTCCTGCCACGCGCCGTGCCGATCGTCGAGGCCATGGCTACCCTCGTTCTAACAGATCACCTCCTCCGCCAACGCGCCTTGCGCGGAATCGCCTGATTCCATGAACGCGCTTCCGGATATTTCCCTCGGAACAGCCGCCTTGGTCATCTTCTCACTCTGCGCCGCCTACATGCTGGTGCGCGGCCTCTTGCGCACCTTCATCAACACCGCCATCATCGTCGCCAGCATCTGGGCCGGCTTTCAAACATGGCAAATCGCACCCGCTCTCGCCATCTCATGGTTCGGAAAACCATCCCAACCCTTCTGCACAGCCGCTCCCATCATCGCCACCATCGCCGCATTCCTCCTGCTGAAAAAAATCATCCGCTTTTTCCTCAACCCCATCCCACCCTCCTCCGAAGACTCCGCCCCTCGATCCCTCCCCCAGCTCGTTTTCCGCTTGTTCGCAACTCTCATCCCGGCCGCATTTCTTTGCCTCACCATCGTCGTCCTCATCCATCACTTCGGCTCGATTTCGGAAATAAAATCCCTCGCAAACTCAGACCCAAACTCCTCCACAATCCCCAGCTACGCGGAACGCCTCAAAAAATCGCTCACCTCTTCCATCCCCCAATCCCTCATCGCCAAACTCGATCCCCTCACCTCCCAGCCCAGATTGGAACTCGCAAAAATCATCGCCTCACACTCCCGGAAACCCCTCGAACCGGTCATCGATCCACTCACCGGCCAGCCCATACCCCGCGCCATCATCGTGGACGAACCCGAACTCAACGACCTCGCTAATGACGGTCGCTACGGCACCCTCCTCCACCATCCTCTCCTCTCCGAAGCCCTGAAAGACCCCGCCATACGCCGCAGTCTCGGCATAGACTGAACCCCTCCCATCTTGCTCCTTTACTTCTCCCATCAAAATTTCATTCACTTCGCCCCGATGACGTTCTTCCGCTTACTGGCAACCTCCTGCGTTCTCGCTCTATCCGCGCTCCCCATTGCCGCTCAAGACGACAACAGCTCACTCGAAGGAGTCGTCCCTCCTCCTGTCGATCTCATCCAACCCGTCCCTCCCCCTGAAATTCCGCTCGGAATGTTAGAAGAGGCTCCGCTACTTCCCGATAACCTAAAGATCGATAACCAAGGCGGCACCATCGAGGGGAATCTCGAAGAAGGCATCCGTCTCGGCGGCCCCGTCCGCGTCACCGGCGACAACGGATTGGAAATTTTTTCCAACCGTGCCAGCGTCGATCTCAAACAAAAATCCGTCACCTTTGAAGGAAACGTCTCCGTCTATCAAGGCAACATCCTCCAACGCGGCGACCGCGCCATCTACTACTACGAAAAAGGCGAACTCGATGCCTCATCCCTCCGCATCTCCCTCGATCCCATCCTCCTCGAAGCTGGAAAATTCACCTCCGTAATGGATGGCGATGATCGCATCTTCGTCGGCCAGGACGCAGGCATCACCACACACGATGTCCAAAATCCTGATTACTGGGTTCGTGCCGACACCACCACTGTTTACCCCGGTGACCGCATCACTTTTGAAAATCTCAGACTCTACGCAGGCGACACCCCCGTCTTCTGGCTGCCCTACCTCAGCCAACCCATGAACGCCGAACTAGGCTACCAATTCGTCCCCGGCGCCCGCTCCAACTGGGGGCCATACATCCTCAACTCCTACGGCATCATGCTCGGCGGAGAAACGAATCCCGTCACAGGTGAAAAAGAAAACGCATGGCTCCTTTCCCGCTGGCACTTCGACCTCCGCGCAACCCGTGGCGCGGCCGTCGGCCTCGACCTCGTCGATACACGCGAAAAACAAAATAAAGAAATCTCGGGCCTCAGCCTCTACTTCGCATACGACATGAATCCCGACGGCACGCGCACCGGCATCCCACGTTTATTCGACCAAGCCGAACGCTACCGCCTCCAGCTCCAACACCGTGCCATTCTCGACTTCGAGACCGAAGCCGAGTGGCGCCTCGACACCAATCTCACCGTCCTTTCCGACCGCTTCTACCTCGAAGACTTCGACCCCCGCACCTTCCGCACAAACCCCGCTCCCGATAACACCATCGGCCTCTTCCGCCGTGATGAAGACTCGCTCTTCTCCATCTTCGGTCGCTTCCAGGTCAATGACTTCTACCGCACCGATACTCAGTATCCGGAAATCGCATTCGACCAGGTTCGCAGACCTGTTTTTGGAAGCCCCGTCCTTCACGAAGGCTCCACATCCTTCTCGGTTCGTGGCGTCGAAGCCGCTGATTTCACACGAAACAGCATTATCACACCCCTCCTCAATATCCCCCTAAACGATCCACAATTCCCCGTCCTGCTCGCCCGCCTGAACGGCTACGAAAGAACCCTCGTCCAGCGTATCCGGGCACTCCCGCTCAACGACCCACAAGTCCCCTTCCTCCGTGCACAACTTCTCGATACCGGCTTCAACCGCTTCCACTCCAATCACTCCTTCTCCATGCCCTTCACCTACGGCGATTGGTTCACCTTCACACCACGCATCGGCGGCGCCTTCACCAACTACTCTTCCGTCCAGGGCCCCGCTGACTCTGACAGCCGTCTCATGATCCACGGCGGTGTCGAAGCTGCCGTGAAATTCACAAAAAACTACTCCGATATCGTCAACCGCGACCTCGGCGTCGATGGCCTCCTCCACGTCTTCCAACCCTACGTCAACTGGTCCGTCGTCGGTGCCGATGAACTCAATACCAACTACCCGAAAATCGACCGCCTCACCTTCACCACCAGACCTCGCTCGCTCGATCCCGCACGCTTCACCGCCATCGATGAATTCGAGAGCTGGAACATCATCCGTATGGGTGCCCGCAACCACCTCATCACTCACCGCGACGACCAATCCCACGAGTGGCTCTTCGTCGATACCTATATCGATCACTACATCGACGACCCGGAAGGCAACCGTACCTTCTCCAACCTCTACAACGACTTCTACTGGCAGCCACTTCCCTGGCTCGGCATCGACCTCGAAACGCAAATCCCCGTCTTCGACGGCGGCTCCGGCTTCTCCGAACTCGCCACACGCGTCCGCTTCATGCCCAGCGAAAACTTCGAGGCATCCATCGCCTTCCGCCACCTCAACAACCACCCCGTCCTCCTCGATTCGGATCGCCTCGACCTCGCCACTTACCTCCGCCTCAGCGAAAACTGGGGTGTCAGCACACGCCACATCTTCGAGATGCAGGACAACACCTTAGAAATCCAACAATACACACTCCAGCGCGACCTCGGCGAATGGGTCGCCGGCGTCGGCCTCAGCCACCGCAACAACCGCTTCGAGGACGAATTCGGCGTCATTTTCAGCCTCACCCTGAAAAATTTCCCATCCGTATCCTTGCCTTTCCGGCTTGCTGCGGAATAGTGCCGCTCCATGAAACTATCACCTAACGAAATCCTCGATTCACTGAATTTCCGCTACGCCACCAAAGCCTTCGACAGCTCGAAAAAAATCCCTGCCGAAGTCTGGCAGACCCTCCAATCCTCCCTCGTTCTAACACCTTCCTCCTTCGGCCTTCAGCCATGGAAATTCATGATCATATCCTCTCCTGAGGTTCGGGAAAAACTGAAAGCCGCCTCATGGGGCCAACCTCAAATCACAGACGCATCCCACCTCGTCGTCTTCACCGTCCGCACCGATCTAACACAAACCGACATCGATGCATGGATCAACCGCCTCTCCGAAGTCCAAGGCACCCCAGTCGAAAACCTCGCTGGCCTCGCCGGTATGATCTCCTCCTTCACCGGCTCCATGGACGTCGCAACCAGACAAGCATGGAACACCCGCCAAGCCTACATCGCCCTCGGCCAGTTAATGACATCCGCCGCCTTCCTCGGCATCGATTCCTGCCCCCTCGAAGGCATCTCCCCCGCTGACTACGATGCCGTCCTCGGCCTAAAAGACAGCGGCTACGCCACCGCCGTCGCCTGCGCCCTCGGCTACCGCTCCCCGGACGATAAATACGCATCCATGCCCAAAGCACGCTTCCCCGCATCCCGCGTCATCGCAGAGGTCTAACAAACAGCCTCTTTTTTTCCCACCCTAGCCCGCCAAAAAACCCACATCACCAAAACAAAAGCCGCCACCAAAGTCGCCACAACCGGCACAAGCCCCACCGCCATCAACGCATAAGCCGCACACGCGGAAAGTGCCGCCATCCCCGCAAACGGCAACTGCGAGATCACATGATCCGTCGTCTTACACCCACTCGCCAGCGCACTGACAATCGTCGTATCTGAAAATGGACTGCAATGATCACCAAGCGTCGCACCCCCGAACACCGCACCAATCACCATCGCACACAAACCCTGAACTTCCCCCGCAGGCAACCCAGCCGCGACCGCAGCCGTAACCGTCACCGGCAACGCAAGCGGCATCAACAACCCCATCGTACCCCACGACGAACCTGTCGTGAATGCCATCGAACTTCCCACCAGGAAAATCACCAGTGGCAACCACGCCACCGGCGTCGAACCAGCCAGCAACTCGGAAATGCGCGCCGTCGTTCCCAGTGCCACAAACATACTGCCGAGCGTCCACGCCAACACCAACACAACCAACGCCGGCACCAACGAACCCGCACCCTTCACCGCTGCCTCCCCCGCATGATGTCGATGTTTAGCAGGAAAACACAGCATCGCCGCGATCCAACCCACCACACTACCGAAAACCAAAGCATAAGGCCCCGAATCACTACTGAACGCCGCCTTCCACCCCTCCAACGAAAACACATCAACGCTCTCCCCTGCCAACAACGGAAAGCCACCCAGAATCCCCAGCACCAGCACAGCAAGCGGCACCAAAACCACCCACGGACGAGCAGAATCCACCGACACAGCCTCAATTTCCTCAGGTGGCAGCGCCTTGAAACGCCTCATCGCCCGGGGTTGATACCCCAAGAAAATCGCCAGCGGCACCAACAGCAAAGTGAGTAGGCAGTAGGCATTCGCAGGCACCGAAATAAAAAACATTCCATACGGCTCCACCTGAAAGGGAGCATCCTTCAGCCCCTGCTCGATCAAGCTCAGTTGCGTAGCGATCCACGTCGAAATAAAAGCCACACACGCCACCGGAGAGCCCGTCGAATCCACCACCCACGCCAACCTCTCCCGCGAAACCCCCGCCCGATCCGCAAGCGGACGAGCGATTCGACCCGTCAGCAAACTGCTCGCCAGCCCATCGAAAAAACACAGCAACCCGATCGCATACGTGCCACCCAGCAGCCGCTTCCCCCCATCCCCCCCCTGAGAAAGAATCTTACGCAGCAAGGTCTCAAACCCACCCGAACGCTCCAAAATCCCTGCAAACGAACCCATCACCAGCGTAAACACCAACGCCCCAATCCTCCAAGGCCCCTCCATCGCCGGAAACAAATGCTCCGCAAACGCCACCCGCAACGCCCTCACCGGATCACCCCCCACCAACAACAACGCCGCCGCCGCCACACCACAAGCCAACCCAAGCACCGCCTCCTTCACCAAAACAATCACCACAATCGCCACCACCGCCGGCCACAAAGAACGCAACAACGAATCCCCACCACTCACGCTAAGCGCCAAAGTCCCAACCACCAGCCCCAAAGCCACAATCCATCGAACGAATCTCATGCCAGAACCTTCTAGCACCTAAACCATCCGCTGCAACCCACATCCCATACAACACCCACATACGAATAAAACCCAAGGTGCGGCTAGCTTCGGCTGCCGTCCCTATTTTCCCGCCGTTCTACTTTTCCCTGCTTGCCGAAACACGGCATCGAAACCATCCTGCCATCCATGCAAAAAAACACTTTCCGCTTCCCGGATCTGGTTCAGCGCACATCGGTGCGGATGCGTGTTGCGGCTCTGCTCGCATGCATGATGGTGGCGGCAGATGCCGAGGTTCCGCAGGAGGGAGCGAAATGGATCGAAGAACTCACAGCCGCGCATGACATGCACGAGGGATACATTGCGAAATATACCTTAAACGCGGACAAGAAGCTTCTTGAGGCAACGCTCGCTATCGATTTTGCATCGAGATTGGTTGCTGTGCATATACTGGCAGAAACCGTTGGAGAGGAGATCGTGGATTCGAAGCAATGGATCACAGCAGATGACGTGGTCTTTATCGAAGTGAACGGTGAAAGAAGCCGGTTGTCCGGAGTCAGGAAAGAGATGGCCAGGACCTTGAAGGAATTGTCAGAATTGTCCGCACTTCTCAAAAATGGGGATAAGGTTGAGATTCCATCGAATGATGAATTCAGTTGGCAACCGAACTTCCTAATGGAGTCGGACGGCATAAGCATGGGCCTTGGCGTGGCGACGAAACATAGCCCACCGTGGAAATCCGCAGTCAAGGATGCCGCTGTGCATGGCTTTGATGACGGCTCCGTAAC
>JBGSRM010000145.1:0-6933 GCA_041737575.1 Akkermansiaceae bacterium | reverse complement strand
GGCAAATTCGGCAACGCCAAGCGCAAAGGGACGCTTCAAAGAGTCATGGCAAAACTGGCCACCACCAGCAGAACCGTGGTGTCCATCGGCCTGATCTCGCTCAACCTCGACACCGTGCTGAGGATTTTTTGTGCCATGATCCGGCAATGGCTCATGCGGCAGTCCCCGTTGTGGGAAAAATGGAACACGCGCTTTGTTAGCACCCAATCACCGGCATTGATTTGCGCCCTGGCGGGAAAAATGCGCGAGGCGGCCTGATTTGGGAAAAATCCGTGCGGACTTTTTCAGGAGATCCTAATTGGGCACGACCCTCGGTCACTGGCTCTGCTTGAGATTCCAATGGCTCAATCTTGCCTTGCAAACCGGGGATAGGAGGCCCGGAAAGAAGCCCCCGTTCTTCCTTGAAGTTTAAAATTTAAAAGTTGAAGCTTACTTCATGAAATATCGACGCTCCGGCGACTCAGGGATTCTCCTCCCGGAAATCTCCCTAGGCTTCTGGCACAACTTCGGTCACACCGATGACTTCCAACAGGCCCGCACCATCATGCGCCATGCCTTCGACTCCGGTATCACCCACTTCGACCTCGCCAACAACTACGGCCCGCCACCCGGCTCCGCTGAGGAAAATGTCGGACGCATCCTCGCCGAAGACTTCGCCTGCCACCGCGACGAACTTCTCATCTCCACCAAAGCCGGCCACTACATGTGGCAAGGCCCCTACGGCGAATGGGGCTCCCGCAAACACCTCCTCTCCTCCCTCGATCAATCCCTCAAACGCCTCCGCCTCGATTACGTCGATATCTTCTACTCCCACCGCCCCGATCCCCACACCCGCCTTGAGGAAACCATGTCCGCCTTGGCCACAGCCGTCCACTCCGGCAAAGCCCTCTACGTAGGCCTTTCCAAATACCCCCTCAAAAAACTCAAAAAGGCCGTCAAAATCCTCAAACAAATGGGCATCCACTGCCTCGTCTACCAACCACCCTACTCCATCCTCAACCGCTGGCCCGAAGCCCAAGGCATATTTGACTACCTCCTCGATGAAAAAATCGGCTGCACCGTCTTCTCCCCCCTCGCCCAAGGCCTGCTCACAACCAAATATCTCACACAAATCCCCGCCGACTCCCGCGCCGCCCGTGCCAGCGGCTTCCTCCAGGAAAACGAAGTCACCGCCAACCTCGAAACCATCCAAGCCCTCAACAACCTCGCCGCCGCCCACGACACCTCCATCACCCACATGGCTCTCAAATTCGCACTCCATCACAAAGCCGTAACCTCCGCTATCATCGGAGCCCGCACCCTTCCCCAACTCAACGATTCCCTAGCCGCTCTCGAATCCGAACCTCTCTCCCAACCCCTCCTCGACGCTATCAACCACATCGCCCCACTCACCCAAAACCCAAACCCCGAATCTTAACCCTTCATCCTGCGCCTTCGTATGCATTCAACGAGTGCGCATTAATGGTGCCATGGAAGCAAACACCGGTCATTTCAACCCAGGAAAAACAACCTCCAGATCAAGCTCATCCCCAAACTTTTCCTGCAACTCCCGCAACTTCGCAAACAGCACCTTTTGCCGCGCCACCATCTCCGGATTATCCGCCAGATTCCTCATTTCCTGAGGATCCTCGCTAAGGTGATATAGTTTTGCGACTTTGGCCTTTGGATAAAGAATCAGCTTCCAACCATCCTGCGTCACCGCACGTTGGAGATTCATGTAAGCTCCATAAACCGCATCCAAGCCCTCGCCCTCGCCCTTAAGCAAGGGGCGAACACTTTGAAACTCCACATCCTTAAGGTCGTCACCAGCATAGTCGAGAGCGGTTGCCATCGCACTTTGCAGATATATGGGCGCATGCACTTTCGCTCCCGCTTTCACACCGGGTCCACGCACGATGAACGGAACCCGGACACTGTGATCATACATGTTTTGCTTGCCCATCAGTCCGTGGTGACCCACGGCAAGACCATGATCCGAGGTGAAAATGACCAACGTGTTGTCTGCCTTGCCTGACTTCTCCAAAGCATCAAGAATACGACCGATCTGTTCGTCCATGTGTGTGATGATCGCGTAATATTCCTGCCTGTGGACTTTCACCGCATGCTCATCCCGGGGAAAAGGAGCCAGCTTCTCATCACGCAGATTCTTGTCACACCCAATCAAATCCTTCTCGGGATATTCGGACAGATAACTTTCCGGAACCTTCATCCTCTCCAGCGGATAACGGTCAACATACTCCTTCGGCGACTGGCGGGGATCATGCGGTGCATTGAATGCCAGATACATGAAAAATGGCTTATCCGACTTCGCAGCCTGCTCAAGGAATGCGACGCCGTCATCTCCCAAAACTTCACTCCAGTGCTTACCTCCTTTCCAGAACCCTCCAAATTTGGGATCGCTCGGATTCCATGAATCTTCTTTTCCTGATTGCGGCCGGTTGTAGCCTTGAATTTCGTCTTTAGGCATACCCCCGCGAATATTCGCACTATTTCCAAAACACTTGGCCGCATCCGTACCGATATGCCACTTGCCGCTCATGTAAGTCTCATAACCCTGCGCCGCCATCCGTTGCGGCCATAAACGCCCCGCCTCCCGCTCAGTATTAAGGGATTTTTCCATACCTTTCGCTCGCCAAACCGTGCGTCCCGTTATCAGCATCGACCGACTTGCCACACAAACAGCCCCATGCCAGGCACCCATGTTGTAGGTATGGGTAAAGGTAGTGCCACTGGCCGTAAGACGGTCAAGATTGGGAGTTTCAATATCCGTATGCCCCAACGCCCGGATCGTCTCGTAACTCTGATCATCCGATATGATGAAAACAACATTCGGCTTGTCGGCTGCACCAGACTGAACGACTGAAATCAAAAACAAAACAAGTGGTAAAATGATGCGTTTGATATCCATGGCTTTTAGGGCTTTTTATAGGAAAAATCAAGACTCGAGCATCTTGGCATTACTGATCGGTTTCTCCACTTTTTGTAATACCGAGTATTTTTCAATGAGCATCATTATGACTCCGAACATGATGAATAGGCATACTATGATGTAAAACCACCAGATTGTGCTCTCTCCTGCTGTGAAGCCATAATTATGCAATCCCACATTAAGGAAATTCACATGCCACCACGAAAACGCCACGACACACGCGGTGAAAAGCGAGGAAAAATGCAATCCCCACTCTTTGATCAGTCCGCCGAGTCTCGCATGCAAAATTGCAAGCGTCCATAAACAGATCATCAGCGCCCCATTCTCCTTCGGATCCCATCCCCAGAAACGACCCCACGAATAGTTGCCCCAAATCCCTCCAAGCACCGTCCCCACAAGTGCCAGAAACACCGTCAGGCAAACGCAACCATACACCGACTTGGTCAACGAAAGCCTCAGATCCCTGTTATTGTCATCCAGATTCAACCCACGCATCAGAACATAAACGCCTGACAACATCGCTGCCAGCAAGCCAGCCGAATATCCAAGCGTGATTGTAATTACGTGGGTAGTCAGCCAAAAGTTTGAATCCAAAACCGCAACCAACGGATCGAGATGATCTTTCGCATCCCCCACTTCATATCTCCTTGCCAGGACAATCAACGCCATCCCCAAAATTGGTGCCATCCCCAGCGCGAATGTCTTCCGACTCATCCACTCGACTATCAGCGCGAAAACAACACTCGTGGCTGCAATGAAGATGATCGTGTCATACAAATTCCCCACAGGCGGACGGCTCATGATCAAACACCGGATCACGATCGCAACCGTGCACAAAAGGGTCGCTACAGCAGTAAAACCTAACGTTCCCCAATAAAACGTAGTTCTCAATCTTCCCAAGCCGCTACCCCACATCCCCAAGGCGCACAAGGATCCCAGCAGAAACAGCACCATCGCATACAGAAACTTGTCGCTCTTGAAATACATCACCTCCAGTGACAGCTTCTTCATCTCTCCCCTGGCATTCGCCCTTTTCTCCACCCGTTGCTTGAACTTAAAAAGCTCATCTCGAAATTCCTTCTGTTCTTCTCCATCTTTTCCGATTTTCGATACCATCACTTCCATGGCCACTATATCCGATAGATCATCCTCCGGCGTGGGACTCTCCCCCATCGCAATCTCATAAATCGCGTTTCCAACCGATCGCCAAGCCTTCTTCTCCTCTTTTCCCGGAGGCAACACAACCAATCCATGCCTCGATGCGTTCGCCCTCTCCTGTAGCTGCATCATCATGCTTTCTATTCCTTCTCCCGGCCCCTCCCCGTTTCTCTGTTTTTCCAAAACCTGACGCCTGATGTCAGGCAAAACCGCCAGAACATGACTCATCTTCGCTGTTCTGTCCTCAGCTCCGCTCTCTCCACTCCCCTTCAACACGATTGGATCCCTCACAAACTCAAAATAGGTCAACAGAACCCGATAATTCATCATGTTGTATGCCAGGTCGATCGTCTGTTGCTGCAACGGATCCCGGTCGTTCTTTTCAATCACCTCATAGGACTCAGCCAACCTCGCCAACTTTTCGATTCCACCCGAAATCTCATCGTAACTGTAACGATCCCGTCTCCCCTTCTGCTCAAGACCGATCGACTCAAGAACTTTCGAGTTATCGATCCGGAACGTCGGCATCTGCCTCGAAAATTCCGGACGGAACAGCGTATCCATCATCCACTCGGTGGGCTTGATCTTGTGAACCTTCCCCTGCCCGTCCATCACCTTCATTGATCTCGCGCCATGCAAACCCAACATCTTGAAAGCCGCAAATGTCGAAAACGGCTTGATCCTCCCACCATCCTGCACCGGAAGAGTCTCCATCATCTTCACAGTCTCTTCATCCCACGGCGTATATCCTTCGATCTTCTGCACATCCCCTTTCGGCATGTTGTCGACAAATACGTTCGTCAACGCTAGCCCGAGCCCTGCTAGTGCCAACACCGCCACCACCCATCTTCCCAATTTCTTCTGTTCATCCATGGTTTCTCGCCTTTCTTGTTACTGCACCGATGTGTCCGAATAATTTCGTCAAAAACGTGACCAGCATTCCCAAAATCACCACATACAAACTATACTCAGGCCACTTGTCCGCAGGATTTCTAACAACCTCAAAAACAGTATACATCTTGTCTCCGGGTTTCGCATTCTGCGGCCCGTAATTCGCTTGAAAAAACGTCAGTCCTTCATAGCGCATCGGCTCATTCATATGGATTTTCACATCAGCCTCCTGTCCATTTTCGATTCTCCTAACATAACTCTCGAATTTCTTCGCACGCCCGGAATTCGGATGAAACTCCGCGTTGAACCGATCCAGCGCGATCTTGAACGGCATTTCCCATAACTTTTTTCTCATATCCACCGTGAATACCCTCTCGCCATCCCTTACCGTGAATGGCTGGAAACTCCGCGCCGCTAGAATGAAGGGCGCGGACTTTTCCCCATCTTCAAAGATCACCTGCGCATAAGCACCCGCCGTGTTCAACTCGCTTGCCTTCTCATCCTTCTTTTTCAACAGGTAATAACCATCTGTTACCAGCTCCCCTTTCTGTGGTGCCAGTTCCAAAACACTCGTCGGAAACGCATTGTTTACATATCCGCTAACCTTCAGCGAAAACGGTAATCCCTTGAAATCAAAAACCCGCGAATTCCCACCCTCCAGATCCGTCAGATGCTTGCCCCGTATCACATGATACAAATCACTTTTCCCATCCTTCACCTCCGCCACCTCGATCACATACTCCATGTAATCCTCCGCCACGTCCGATGTTTCTCCTTCATAAATCGCCATGTTGCCCCTCTCAGAAAAATGATGCGCCGCACCACCACCAATCAACATGAACACGATGCCGAAATGCGATATCAGATTCCCGATCTGTCTCTTCCCCTTCCGTATCCTCACAATCCCCCCGAGAATCATGTTCACCAACAACAAGGCACAAACGTAATAACCACCCGGCAAAACAATCCAAATCTTCTTCTCGTTGATCTCGGGAATCAGCCACAGAGCCTTCCAATGGAAATACTTGTTCAAAGTGGGATACAAGCCGTAATCCACCTGCTCAAGCGTACTCAGCCACGTCAAAGCCAGCAGCAGCAAAATCAACAATGTCGCCAGTTTGAACCCGGACAAGAAATCATAAATCCACTTCAACATTACTCCCAATCCCGTTCCTTTGCTTTTATGATCCATACCTTCCATATTCAACATTCTCCTCTTTCTCCAGTCAGTTGCTGGCAACCTCCAACGATTTCACATAATCACGCAGCTTGCTTTTCTCCTGCTCGACCTCACCCTTGAGACCCAACATCTTCACAGTCAAAATGTTACCACCTACATCGGCAACCACACCTGCCAACGCATAGCCGGACTTCACCCCACCGCCCATCGGCCCCCCGTTGTAATCCCCATCCGTCTCAACCCAAACACCCTCATTACCCAATACCTCAACCCTTTCCATCTCTCGAAACTCCTCCATGCTGAAACTTCGGACACCAAACTGCTTCAACCAGCGATCAATGTTTTCCGCCACGTTCCCTCCGGATATCGAAACATAAACCTCACCCGTGGCACTCTCACCAAACCGGTAGTTCAATACCCTAATCTCTGTCGATGGCAACTGCAGCCATCCCTCCGGCATCTCACCCTTCACTGGACTCGGCTTGGCATCACGGAATCTCTCGTCGCTTGTCGTAAAAAGCTTCACCTCAAAATCTTTCGTCGTCGACCTCCTTGTTTCCTCCACCAATACACGCTCGTTCTTCTCACATCCCGTGAAACACAAACCAAACGATGCAGTTGCTAGAACGTAGATTCTCATTTTTCAGGACATAGACTCGGACTCTCAAGCCCGCAAGGGCAATCGCCCCATCTTTTACGTATAAATTAACAATCTCTATCACAAACCTAGAGCTTTGACTTCCCAGCCTCCAAACGGTTCCCTCACCACATGCAA
>JBGSRM010000134.1:0-3990 GCA_041737575.1 Akkermansiaceae bacterium | reverse complement strand
AACTCATGCAGCCGCAGCTCCTGCGGGGAGGTGCAGGTGCGGAACCGAATCGAGTGCAGTCCACCCTCGACATCAGCACCCACAACAACCTTCTGATCACCGGTAAAATTGCCGACGAGCGTTGTTCGCTCGTGGTCGGCGGGCTTCATTACCATGAGTTCCTGCGCCTTATCCGGCTCGATGAGCGCAAGGGTCAGTTCACTGTCAGCATTGAGGATCCGCAGGGGAAAATGATTGCTCCCGGCGAAACCTATCATGGCTTGGATACGGTTTACCTCGATATTTCCACGACGGATCCCTTCACTTCTCTCGAAGCTTATGGGCTTGCTTTGCGTGATGCCAACAACGCACGTCCCAAGCCTTACGATTTCCCAACATTATGCGGTTGGCTCGTATCGCAAGGCTCGTACGGCGAAGGGCGTCCGCTCAACAATTCCAAAGAGCTTGTCGGCCAAATGGAAATCGCGGCGAAATCCGGCATACTCCGTTATACTCCTGTCGCCATCCGTCTTGAGCCAGACTACTACTGCAACCAAAACTCCGGCGACACGCAGCAAGGCTGGTGGAATGATGAAACCTGGGCGAAATACGGACACCTTGTCACGCCTTACGAAACATTCGATAAATTCTGCGGCAAAATCACCGAGCTTGGTGGTATTCCCTTTACCTACATCCAGAGCAACATGCCCTCGAACGACTTCGCCGTGGCTCACCCGGAATGGATGCTGAACAACGACATCACCCGAATTCACGCCGAGCACCCGCACCACATGCCCTTTGTGAAATTCGATTATACCGACCCCGGCTTCCAAGCTCACACTCTCGCCATGTGGAAACGCCTGGGACAACAAGGTCTCATCGGTATCAAGTTTGACTACCCCGAATCCGCTTGGTGCAAGGACGGCGGTTTTGAAGACCGTAGTTACACCACCACCACCGCCTACTGCAAAGTCTTCGAACTCGCTCGCGAAGGACTCGGCGAAAAAGCATTTATCCATGAACGCAACCTCGGCGAGTACGGCACGCCAATGCTCGATGTCACCGCCGGCATTGTTGACCTGCAACGCGTCTGGGGCGATTCCTCCCATTTCGAGCCCGAGATGGCATCCCGAATCGGCCTGCGTTGGTACAAACACCGCAGCGTCTTTGGTTATTATCCCGATGGCAAATCGTTTAAAAACATGGATGTCCATGCGCGGCGCACCATGCTCAGCCAAGTCGGGCTGCTTTCCGGTCGCCTTGAGCTGGGCACCTCCTTCAGCCGCATGACTGCCGAAGAACAACACGACCTAACACGATTGTATCCTATTCTCGGCGGCACCCAGTCGTTCCGGCCCGTCGATATGCTTGTAGCCGGTCGCACCGATCCATCGGTTTACGCCTATCGCATCAATGACGATTGGCAACAGATCATCCTCTGCAACAACCAAGACGCGCCGCATACCGTCACCACACCGCTATCCGGTGACCAGGCAGATACCGGATCGCTGGGTCTCGACCCAGATGGCAGCTATTATCTCTATGATTTTTGGAACGACCGTTTCATCGGCGAAATTCAGGGCGAAGGAAAAATCGAACAAGCACTTTTACCGCAGCAGGCTTTGACTTATTCGGTCCACCGTAAGCAGGGCCGCCCGCAGTTTCTCTCCACCAACCGCCACATCATGCAAGGTTACAGCGACCTTGCCGATGTGAAATGGGATGAGAGCAATTCGACTTATTCCGGCACTGCGAAAGTGATCGGTGGGGAACCGTATGTGATTACCCTTGCTGCCAATGGATATACCTCCGTTTCCGTCCTGGCCTCTGAAAGCAAGAGTTCAATTTCCCCGATAGATGATGGGCTGGTTCGTCTCACTCTTGAGGCACCTGAGAATGCGGAGGTGAAGTGGACGATTGCATGGAAAAAGTAGTGGGAGGGGTTCGTGCGTTAAAGCTGGTCTGCAACGGTTTCAGCCAAGTCGTTGGCGATACTATTTGTATCTTCCAATTTGATTTTTTTGGATCGGCGAAAGTCAGGAAGGAAGACGGCTTTTTCGAGTTCTCTTATCGTTTTAGGGTCCGAGAAGGAGAGATTGAGCTCACGGTTGAGTCGCATGCTGAGGGTGTCGAAATTCGCAGAGCCGATCACGGCCCAATCGTCGCAGATCATTGCTTTGAGATGTGTCATTCTGGGGTAAATATAAACTTCTGCTCCTGCTTTGATGAGGCCACGGGCGGTTGATAAATTTCCCGCGTCCATGAGATTGTTGATTTCGATTTTTGGGATCAATACCCGAACATCCACGCCACGTCTTGCAGCGGCTTCGACGGCGAGGGCTATGTCATCGTTCGCGAAATAGGGGTTCTGAATCCAAATTCTTTTTCGCGCACCACGGATGGCAAGCAGAGTGGCGTTGAGGATTTCATAACGTCCTGCGGCAGGATCTGTGCGCAGTATTCGGAGTGGAATGGAGCCTTTTATTGGAGCCTGAATCTGAAAAACAGATGGTTTCTGAAGAAGTGAGAAATCGCCCATGGGGCCGGCTTTTCTCCATGCTTTTTCGAAATCCATTGATAGTGAAGGGACGATGGGGCCTTCGACGCGGACCATGAGGTCGTGCCACTCCGAAAAGTATTCACGACCTATGTTCATGCCGCCGAGCAGGGCTATTTTCTGATCAAAAATCATCAGTTTGGTGTGATCGCATACCAACCATGGATTGAGTGTCAGACGTGTGTGGATTTTTGAGTTTTTTCCCAGATAAGCGCTCATGTTGGTTGGTGGGACAAAGCCACGTGGCCCCAGAGTTTCCGGTGCTGATTGTTGGGCAATCGTGGTGCCAAGGTCATCGAAGAGCACATGCACAGGTATTTCAGAGGAGCGGCGTTTGAGGGCATCCGCGTAGCGAACGCCGACATCATCGTTGTCGAAAATATAGATCTGAATGTTGATGGAATGTTTTGCGGCTGCGATCTGTTGATCGAGTTCGGAGAAGAACCGCGGACCATCCACGAGCCATGTGAGTTTGCCATGTTCGGGGTATGGAAAATTTTCACGATTCAGAAGGGATTCGAATTCCGGGCTGCCCGGTGCTTCCGTGGAGGTGGATAGATCAGTTAGATTCACCGGCGAGTTTCCACTTAGGATTTCTCTTGGTCTGTGCCACATGACAGCCAGCCCGTTTCTAGTGGTAGTTACCGGTTGTCGAATTACAGCGATCGCGGTGGATCGTAGGCCTACCATCACCAAATTTTTTCCAGTGTAGATTACCGAGTTTGCCTGCTCGATACGTATGTTTGAAGAGGTGTTTGAACACGATATGAGAAAAACAAACGAAATAGCTAGGATCCCGTTTCTCAAGGATTGGGAAATGGATGATTTTCTCATGATGGCTGTTTCAAATGTAAACCATTATGCGGAGATAAGTGAGAAAATTTGAATGGGGCGGAATGCAGTTCATGAGCGACTATTCCGCTTCAAGCTGTATGAACTTGGGAACTTTCAGAATATCATGGACAGTAATTTTTCATTTAGTTCTTGCTAAAAATCCCATCATGGGGCGTTGTGGCTTTTCGAATAAATTAAAATATGATTTGCTCGCTTTTTGTTTGATCTGTGACGCCAGGATCTGAGGAATTGATTTAGAAAATTGGCGTCATGAAATAGAACAAATGGACATTTATGTGGGCAATCTGCCCTACACAGCAACAGAAGAAGAAGTCTCCGACCTCTTCGCCGCATACGGCCCCGTAGAACGGGTTAAAATCATCACCGACCGTGAAACCGGACAATCCAAGGGATTCGCGTTCGTGACACTTGGTGACCAATCCCAGCTCAACGCTGCGATCGAAGGCCTCAACGAAAAGGATTATCACGGTCGCGCACTCCGCGTGAACGCTTCCGAACCCCGTGAAACGCGCCCAAGCGGCGGCGGTGGTGGTGGATACGGCGGCGGCGGTGGTGGCGGTGGCTACAAAGGCGGCGGCGGAGATCGTCGTGGCGGTGGC
>JBGSRM010000121.1:0-6653 GCA_041737575.1 Akkermansiaceae bacterium | reverse complement strand
CAGGTTGGATGCGATCCCTTTGGTCAGCGATAAGGAAAGCTGGCACCCGAATGGAACCAACTTTCTATACGCGGATTCCAGTGCCTCAAGCACCGTCCGCTTCGCAACAGGAGGGAAGAAATGAGCATAGTCCTCGAAGCGAATGGCCTGTGTAAATCTTTCGGCGGCAAACCTGCCTTGGACAACGTCTCATTCCAGTTGCAACGCGGTGAGATCTACGGGTTGCTCGGCCACAACGGCGCTGGCAAAAGCACATCGCTTGGTATCATTCTAGGCATGATCGAACCTGACAGGGGAGAGGTTTCCATAGCTGGTATCTCCGTGCAGAAAAACCGCAGCAAGGCACTTCGCAAAGTCGGCGCAATCTTCGAGGCCCCTGCCTTTTATGACTATCTCAGTGGCTGGGATAACCTGAAAATTTTGATGAACTATTCCACCGGCTTCGATGAAAAATCCGCCCGTGAAGTCATAGCGAAAGTCGGACTCGAAAAAAGGATCCGATCAAAAGTCCGCACATATAGCCACGGAATGCGCCAACGCCTCGCTCTCGCGCAAGCCCTTCTGCCGGAGCCGGAACTGCTTTTGCTGGACGAGCCCACCGATGGACTCGACCCCGAAGGCATCAAGTGGTTTCGCGACTTCATCCTCGGTCTGCGCGAGGAAAAAGGCATGACGGTTTTGTTCAACTCGCACCTGCTTGCCGAGGTCGAGTTGATGTGTGACCGCGTCGCAATCCTTCGCGAGGGGAAACGTGTATTCGAAGGCTCGGTCAAGGATTTCCTGGAAGACGAACAAGTCTATGAAATCAATGTCCAGCCATGGCCGGACGCACAAGCCGTCATCACCGCCATGGGCGGCAGCATCGTTGCGGAAGGGAAAATCTCGCTACCCATCAACCTGGATACTGCGAACGTAGTAGAAAGACTGGTGAATAACGGAGTCAAAGTCCGCTCCTTCTCGCGTGTCCGTCGCTCGTTGGAGGATTTGTATATGGAAATTCTGGACGGAAAGGGCAGCCCTAACTAAAGCAAATGGCATTTCTCCAACAACTCAAAGGTGAGCTTCGTAAGCTCTTCGCGCGCCCACGCACATGGATGGGCTATGGTGCGTTCCTTGCGATGGAGGTCGTCATTCTCGCGGTTTACAAATTGGAGACAAGCCAGCGTCACATGCGTGGCATCGTGGAAAGAAACGGCCTTGAGTTCAGCACCTACTACAGCTCTCTAACAATCACTTTCACCATCATGCTGCTGAGCATGTTCCTGTTGGGCTCGATCTACTTCGCACTCGTCGCAGGCGATATCGTTGCCAAGGAAAGCGAGGATGGAAACCTGCGTATGGTCTTCGCCCGTCCGGTGAGTCGCTTGCGCCTGCTTTTGGTGAAATACACGGCGGTCTGCCTTTACACGGTCAGCTTCGTTTTCTTCGTGGGCGTCACCGGCTACGCGATGGCCGTCGCGGCTGTCGGCTGGGAGGGGGGCTTGTTTGTCATGGAGCCAAAGATGAAAGTTTTCGCAGCCTATCCGGATTGGTCGGAAGGGGCCGGCAGGCTCGCCCTGTCGGCAGCGGGTATCGGCGTCAGCATGGTCACACTCTCGACGATTGCCTTCATGTTTTCCTGTTTCCGTATCAAACCGGCGGCTGCCACCATCATCACCCTCACCATCCTCTTCGTGGACATGATCCTGCAGGGCTTTCCTTTCTTCAAACCCTACGAAAGCTATTTCATCACATGGCGTATGAGCGCATGGGTATTCCTCGTCGAGCAACACCTTTCATGGCCCAAGCTGATCGAAAGCTACGCGTTCCTCATGGGTTTGAATGTTACGCTTTTCACAGTAGGCTGGATGGCGTTTCAATCGCGTGACTTCAAAACGTGACAATGAATTACATAGAAGCGATCGATTGGCTGTTCGGAACCCAGCAGTTCGGCATCAAACTGGGACTCGAAGGCCCACGCCGCCTGCTCAAGGAGTTTCTCGCATTTCCGAAACACGGAGTGAAAGTCGCGCACGTCGCCGGCACCAACGGCAAGGGCAGCACCTGTGCCATGATGGATCGCGTTGCCCGCTCCTGCGGCAAACGCACCGGACTTTTTACCTCGCCGCATCTCATCGATTACCGCGAACGCATGCGCGTCTCCGGGGAAATGATTTCCGAAGAACGATGCGCGGAACTGCTCACGGAAATCCGTCCCATCTGCGAAGGCCTCGACGCCCATCCCACTTTCTTTGAAATCACCCTCGCCGTGGCGATGCGTTGGTTCCGCGAACGCGAGTGTGATCTGATCATCCTCGAAACCGGCATGGGCGGCAGACTCGATGCCACCACCGCCGTCCCCGCCGACGTATGCGCCATCACGCCCATCGGCATGGATCATACCCAATGGCTCGGCGACACCCTTGCTGCCATCGCCAAAGAAAAGGCAGGCATTTTCCTCGAAGGTATCCCCGCCGTCTCCTCCCCTCAGGAATCCGAAGCAAGAGCCACTCTCGAAAAAGAAGCCAACGAACGCAGAACCCCACTGACCTTCGTTGATCAACCGCTGGAAGGTTACGGAATCGCCCTTCCTGGCGTGCACCAGAAATGGAACGCCGCCCTCGCCCTCGCCGGACTCCACGCCCTCGGCATGAAATTCGGCTACGAAAGCGTCGCCGACGGCCTCGCCCACGTAAAATGGCCCGGCCGCTTCGAACGCTTTTCCCACCAAGGCCGCGAAATCATCCTTGACGGTGCCCACAACCCTCACGCCGCCAAAGTTCTCCGCGAAACATGGCTTGCCGAAATCGGCACAAAACAAGGAACCCTCATCTTCGGTGCCGTCGAAACAAAAGATGTTTCCGGCATACTCAACGAACTTTCCGATCTCACAAAACACATCATCCTTTGCAAAGTAGGCTCCTCACGCGGCCTTCCCACAGCTGAGCTTATAAAATTCCTACCGGAACATGTCACCGCCGAATGCCACGAGACCTTTGCCGACGCACTGAAAAGCACCCAAGAATCCGAGGGAACTATTCTAATTGCCGGATCCCTGTTTCTAGTCGGTGAGGCCAGGGCGTGCCTGCTCGGTGGGGAATTTCTGACAAGTCTGCAATGAGAACTCTCACAACACCTCCGCGACAAACCGCTCCTTCTGAAAAATCGAAAACTCCTCTGGCTCTTCACCCGTCCCGATAAACCGCGGAGCAATGCCAAGCTGATCGTAAATATTGAATGCAATCCCTCCCTTTCCGGAACCATCCAGCTTCGTGATGATCAGGCCATCCAAAGGACTCGCCTTGTGAAATTCCTTCGCTTGATTCAGCGCGTTTGTGCCTGTCGAAGCATCAACAACCAACAAAGTCAGATGCGGCGCACCCTCATCCTGCTTCGCGATCGTCCGCCTTATTTTCCCCAACTCCTCCATTAGATTGTGCCGAGTATGAATCCTCCCCGCCGTATCACAGATCAGAAATTCAACACCATCCGCCAACGCCTGCTGGTGTGCCTTGAAACACACCGAAGACGGATCCGAATTCGGACTCCCCGAAATCACCGGAATCTCCAAGCGGTCTCCCCATCGCTGCAACTGCTCGACCGCAGCCGCACGGAACGTATCCGCCGCAGCCATCAATACATTATGCCCGCGCTTCTTGAGCCACATTCCGAGCTTGGCCGATGAGGTGGTCTTGCCCGTACCGTTAACTCCAACTACTAGAATCACTGTAGTTTTGCCGTCGGCTCGCGGCTCCAACGGCCCGCTGTCCTCAGGCAGTATTCCCGCAAGGCGGCGCCTCGTCACATCCACCACATCTTTCGCGGAAACATCCCGCCCCATATCATACAACTCATCCACAATACCCATGCTCAGCTTCCCACCAAGATCGGCCGCGATGAGATTCGCTTCAAGGTCGTCCCAATCGACATCCGCCTTATCCGTAATCGCATTAAAGAGCTTTTTGAAAAATCCTGCCATCGCTGCGGCAGGCTAGCCTCGGAGACAGCAGGGTCAAGGCTCGCATTTTCAGTGGGATTCCGATGTTGCGCGATGTGGGTCATCCCGCAAACATCACGCCATGCCGCTGATTAAAATCCTCCCGGACATCCTCGCCAGCCAGGTCGCGGCGGGTGAGGTGGTGGAGAGACCCGCCAGCGTGGTTAAGGAACTCGTCGAAAACAGCATCGATGCCGGAGCCAAAGAGGTCATGGTAGATATAGAGAAAGGCGGCGTAGCCCTCATCCGTGTCTCCGATAACGGCTGCGGCATGGAACGCGAAGACGCTTTGCTCTCCCTCGAAAGACACGCAACCAGCAAGCTCCGCACAGCCGAAGACCTCGCCAAAGTCATGACACTGGGCTTCCGTGGCGAGGCCGTCCCCAGCATTGCCAGCGTCGCCAAATTCCGCATGATAACGCGGCGTCCCGAAAACCTGACCGGCACGGAAATCATCGTCGATGGTGGCAAACTCCGCGATGTCCGCGATGCCGGCGGCGCTCCCGGCACAATCATCGAGGCCAGAAATCTCTTCTTCAACATGCCCGCACGACGCAAATTCATGCGCGCCGAAACCACCGAGTCCGCGCATGTCGAACAACAACTCCGATTGCACGCCCTCGCAGCTCCCGGCGTAAGGTTCCGTTTCCGAAAGGATGAACGTCTTGTCTTTGATTTTCCCGCAGTCGCAAAGCCGATAGATCGCGTGCGGCAATTGTTAGGAAATGAACTCGGCGCGGAACTCCTTGAAATCAACCAACGCATCGGCCCAGGGATGGCGGTTTCAGGTTTTGTGCTTCCCGCGAAACACGCCCGCAAAGGCCGCAGACACCAATTCGTATTCCTCAACGGCAGACCCATCGAGGATAACGCCATCTCCAAAGGTCTCGCGGAAGGCTTCCGCGGAAATCTGCTGGACGGCTATCATCCTGCCGCATGGCTCTGGCTCGATCTTGAACCGCATCTGGTCGACGTAAACGTCCACCCCGCCAAAAAAGAAGTCCGCTTTCATCGCCCATTCGAGATCAGAGACCTCATTTCGCAAGCCGTCTCAGACTCCCTCAACCCACGTCCAGCTCCCCCTCCCCTCAAACCTATACCCCAACCAAATCCCAACCTTCTCTCAACAAACAGCCCCTCCCAAATTCAACAACCACCATCCGTTCCAACCCTCCGTTTCCATCCTTCTCAACCAGATCTACCCGTTGAAACAACCTCTCTCACAGTTCCACAATCACCACGCGCACCCAGCTTCCGCCTCATCGGACTCCTCCGGGATCGTTATGTCTTGATGGAAAGCGATGACGGCCTCGTCCTTTTCGACCCCAAAGCCGCCAAAGAACGCATCCTCTTCGAGCGCCTTGCAAAGGAACGAAAAAACGGCCTTGAAACACAAAGCCTCCTCGTCCCCGTCCTCATCGAACTCGACCCGCGCGATCTTGATATAGTCCTCCGTGAAAAAATGGCCCTGCTCGAAGCCGGCCTCGAAGTCGAAGCCTTCGGAGGAAACACACTGCAGCTCCGCAGCATCCCCGCCTTCCTCAAAACAGACGACCCCAAAATCCTTCTCGACGAAATCCTCACTGAAACACTCCACGGTCCCGCCTCCGCCGCCAAATTCACATTCGATAGGCTTTCCCGCATTATCGCTAAACAAGCCTCAAAACGTATAACCGCCCGTCTCGCCGAAACGCCCGCACTGATCGAAGAACTGTTCCACTGCGAGCTTCCCTACTGCACCGCCGACGGGAGACCCACCCTCTCCGAATACAACATCAAGGACATCGACCGCCGCTTCGGCATCGGCCGCACCTGATCCATTCAGGAAAAAATGGTACACGAGGACGGGATCGAACCGCCGACCGACCCGGTGTAAACGGGTTGCTCTACCGCTGAGCTACTCGTGCTCTCAAGACACCCCCACTTTTCCGCCCATGACTACCTTCTGGCAAGCATTTGTTGTCATTTTGCAAAGAAAACCAACACAACGATCTTCCCCTAGGGCATTGAACTTGTTGAACCGAATCAAATATACTAGCGTGCGCCGTTCTATAAAAATCAACAGCCATCTCATCCATGCTTTCTTTCACATGCAATAACTGTGGCACCACTTTAAAACTGCTCCCGAATACCGATGCATCCAGCGGCCCATGCCCGAAATGCTCTGCTTGGATTGATCTTCAAAATACGGAAATCCACAAACCAATCTCTAACAGTCAAAACCATCAACCGACTTCCAAGATCGACAATCAACGAAACGTCAGTTCCCAGCACAACCGCCATCGAATCCGCCCCGACAATCAATTCGATCAAACTTACAACGAAAAACGTGACCTCTTTGCCCTTTTCAAAATAATCATTACAGCCGCCATAGTAGGCGGGCTCATCCTCGCAATCTATTACTTCATGAAACGCTGGATGACATACTGAATTTATCCACCTAACTCATTCCCATTCAATCAATTACAATAAAACATAAATTCTCATTTTAATCGAATAAGTCCTTGTCTCAACCAAGCGAATTTCAGACCCTCTCGTCGCAATATGTCAGACAAGCCAAACGAGTCCGAAACCGCCCAAACCCAGGTCGCAACCGAGCAAGAATACAACGCCGGACAAATCGATAAACTCGAAGGTCTCGAAGCCGTCCGCAAACGCCCTGGCATGTACATCGGAG